>NZ_JBRIQN010000025.1:0-107592 GCF_052981855.1 Micromonospora sp. LZ34 | reverse complement strand
GCCGACTCGGCCAACCCGGACACCGCCTCCTACCGGATGAGCGTGGACAACCTGGCCGACTGGATCGCCACCCGCGGTTACGCCACCTCCTGAGGTTGCTGACCGACCGAGCCGAAGGGCCGGCCCCACCCCTGGGTTCTAGGAGTCGTTGCAACACCCCAGCTTGCGATGGACTTCGAGATCCGGGAGGACCGGACGCCGCAGGGACCCAGAAAGTTGTTACGGGAGCGGGAGGCATACTCCCGGCTCGTGCAGCAGGGCTACAGCAACATCGAGGCGTGCCGGATCGTCGGCGTCGACTGCCGGACGGGCCGTAAGTGGCGCAACGGCCGTTCCGGGGAGCGGAACCAGAAGGCGGTACCACCGATGCGTATGGTGGTGCCGCCTTCCGGCCCGTCCCGGTATCTGCGTGAGGACGAGCGGATCCGCATCGCCGACCGGCTGCGGGAGAAGGCCACGGTGCGCGCGATCGCCGCGGAACTGGGCCGCAGCCCGTCCACGATCAGCCGCGAGGTTAGGCGCAACCGGCACCCTGAAAGCGGGATCTACCGCTCTCACGCTGCTCAGGCTCGCGCCGATGCCCGGCGGCCCCGCCCCAAGCCCCGCAAGGTCATCCAGAACCCTGAGCTGCGCGACGCCGTCCAGGCGATGCTGGACGAGAAGTGGAGCCCGGAGCAGATCTGCCACGCTCTACGGCGGAAGTTCCCCCGACCGGCCGGAGATGCACGTGGTCCACGAGACCGTCTACCAGGCGCTCTACGTCCAAGGCCGAGGCCAGCTGCGGCGCGAACTCGCCGGCGCCCTGCGCTCCGGTCGCGCCCGCCGCAGGCCCCAGCGGCAGGCCAATCGTCGCCAGCCCCGCTTCACCACCCCGATGGTCATGATCAGTGAACGCCCGGCTGAGGCCGCGGACCGGGCCGTCCCCGGCCACTGGGAGGGCGACCTGATCATCGGCAAGGACGGGAAGTCCGCGATAGGCACCCTGGTCGAACGCGCAACCCGCTACGTGATGCTGCTGCACCTGCCGGGCGACCACGGGGCCGAAGCCGTACTCGACGCCCTGACATCCACCGTCCAGACCCTGCCCGCCCAGCTGATGCGGTCCCTGACCTGGGACCAGGGCAGCGAGATGTCCCGACACGGCGAGTTCACCCTCGCCACCGACATCCCGGTCTACTTCTGCGATCCGGCCAGCCCCTGGCAACGCGGCTCCAACGAAAACACCAACGGCCTGCTGCGACAGTACTTCCCCAAAGGAACCGACCTGTCCGCCCACAACCCCAACCACCTGGCCGCCGTCGCCGACCAACTCAACCGCCGCCCACGCAAAACGCTCGGCTGGGAAACCCCCAGCCGAGCGCCTGCATAAACTACTCACGGCCTGATCAACACGACCAGTGTTGCGACGACCCCTAGAAACCGCCACCCGGGGGCCGGCCCTTCGTCGTCTCAGCCGCCGGAGTCTTCCAGCTCGGCGCCCTCGGGGACGGTGTCGTCGTCCCGGCTGGCCAGCCAGCCGTCGGGCAGGAAGACCTTGCCCGGCGAGTTGGTCCGGCCACGCGGCTGACCCAGCGTGGCGACCGGGAACGGCTCGGCCGGGTCCAGCTTGCCGAGCAGGTCGTCGAGCTGGGCCAAGCTGTCGATCATCGCCAGCTCGCGGCGCAGCTCGCTGCCGACCGGGAAGCCCTTGAGGTACCAGGCGACGTGCTTGCGGAAGTCGGTGCAGCCGTCCCGCTCGCCCCGCCCCGGCGTACGCGACCCGGCGCTGAACTGCTCGACCAGCAAATCGGCGTGCCGGCGCATGGTCCAGGCCACCTCGCCGAGGGTGGGCAGCCGCCGCTCCGGCCGGCCGTCGAACGCGGCCTCCAGGTCGGCGAAGAGCCACGGCCGGCCGAGGCAGCCGCGGCCGATCACCACCCCGTCCACGCCGGTGTGCGCCACCATCCGCAGCGCGTCGTCGGCCTCCCAGATGTCGCCGTTGCCGAGCACCGGCACGTCGAGCGCCTGCTTGAGGGTGGCGATGGCGTCCCAGTCGGCGGTGCCCGAGTAGCGCTGCGCGGCCGTACGCCCGTGCAGGGCCACCGCGGCCACGCCGGCGTCCTGGGCGGCCAGCCCCGCCTCGACGTACGTCAGGTGGTCGTCGTCGATGCCCTTGCGCATCTTGACCGTGACCGGCACCCCGGCGGGCGACGCGGCGTCCACCGCGGCCCGCACCAGCCGGGCGAAGAGCCGGCGCCGCCAGGGCAGCGCGGCGCCCCCGCCCTTGCGGGTGACCTTCGGGACCGGGCAGCCGAAGTTCAGGTCGATGTGGTCGGCGAGGTCCTTCTCGACCACGATCCGCACTGCGGCGGCGGTGGTCTCCGGATCGGTGCCGTAGAGCTGGAGGCTGCGCGGCCGCTCGCCGGGGCCGAAGGCGATCATCCGCAGCGTCTTGGGGTTCCGCTCCACCAGCGCGACAGTGGTGATCATCTCGCAGACGTAGATGCCGCCGCCCTGCTCCCGGCAGAGCTGACGGAAGCCGACATTGGTGATGCCGGCCATCGGGGCGAGCACCACCGGCGGCCACACCTGGTGCCGCCCGAGGGTGAGCGGGCCGAGGGCGGGAACGGCGGGACTGGTCACGTCCCCAAGAATCCCACGCCGGCCGCGCCGGGCCGGCGGGGGAGGCCGGTCGCCGCCGCGATGGTGAGCGAACTCGCACCGCGGCGGCGACCGCCGCCGGTCAGCCGGCCGGGTTGGCCAGGATCAGCCCGGAGACGTCCACGATCACCGCGGTGGCGCTGGCGGTGTAGATCGTGAACGAGTAGCCCCGGCTGCCGTGCGTGCCGAGCTGCACCTCCACCAGGTTGGAGAGGATCTGGTTCGGCCCCCACCAGTTCAGCGAGGAGGTCGACGGCAGCGCCAGCGAGGAGCTGTACGCGGTCAGGAAGCCGCCCGTGATCGTCCCGGCCACCGTGATGTTGATGTACGCCGCCTGGGCCCGTCCCGGGCCGACGCCGGACAGCCCGCTGATCGACAGCTGGATGGCGGTCTTGGCCATCAGCCGGCCGCCGCTGTCGACGTTGGCCCGCCCACCGGCGATGTACGTGTCGTACTTGGTGGACTTCGGCACCTCGCGGGTGTCCAGGATCCGCTGCGGCTGGATGGCCACCGTCCGGTTCGCCCACCGGGAGGTGTTCACGTAAGCCTTGGTGTTGCCCCGGCCGCCGATGACCAGGTCGCCCGCGTCGGTCACGGCGAGCGACCCGGTGGGCAGCTCGGTCGGGATGCTCGAGTCGCTGGTGGGTTGCAGCACCAGCGGTGCCTTGCCGGCGGGCGCGCGCAGCGCCAGCGCCGGGTTGGCCGAGGAACCACCCGTCAGCAGGGTCTCGCTGCCGCCGGCGGCGGTCGTGCCGCCGAGGATCACGGGGTCGCCCGGGTCCGCGCTCGCCGGGGTGGCCACGACGGCCGCCGCGCCGACCCCGGCGCCCGCGACGACGCCGGCCTTAATGATCCGACGCCGGGTGGTCGACGGGGTCTCGTCGGCGCTCATGCTGCTGCTCTCCTCGGTTCCGTGGTCACGCACCGGTCCGCACCTCCCGGTCGCCGCGCTCGGCCCGGGCCTTCAGCTCGCGCACCCGCACCTGCGGGGTGTCGGATTCCGCGGCCAGCGCCGTCCGGGCCGCCGTCTTGGGGTTGTTGATGACCGCCGAGTCGGGGTGCCAGACCAGCAGCCCGGTCACGTCGAGGATCACCGCGGTGGTCGCCTGCACGTAGATCGCGACCACGTCCGGGTAGTAGTCGCCGTTCACCGTCTCGTACGCGCCGAGCTGGGTGATCACGCCGTTGGAGAGCAGCTGCCCGGCGCTCCACCAGTTGATCGTGGAGGCGTTCGGCCTGTCGCCGTAGCCGAAGACGGTGGCGAAGCCGCCCTTCTCGGTCTTGGCCACGGTGATGTTGCCGAGCATGCCGTCGGCGTACAGCGCGATGCCGTCGAGGTGCACGACCAGGAAGGAGCCGGCGAGCGCGCGACCCTGCGAGTCGATCAAGCCGGCGCCCTCGATCAGCCGGGCCCGGCCGGTGGCGCTGCGGGTGTCCAGGATCCGGGTCGGCGGGATCGGCACCAGCATCGTGGAGTTGGCGGTGGTGTGCACCTCGTGGCGCGGCACCGCGCCGGCACCGTCCGCCTTGCCGGCCACGCCCAGCCCCGCGGTGGTGGAGTAGACGCCACCCGCCTGGGGCGAGGTGACAGCCGTCCGGGCGAGGTGCAGCGGCGCGCCGGTGGCGTTCTTCAGGGCCAGCGTCGCCTGACCGCCGGTCGCGGAGCCGGTCAGGGTGGTGCCGTCGCTGCCGGTGTTCTCCAGCCCGATGACGGCCGGGTCACCAGGGGCGGCCGCGGCCGGCGAGGCGTTGGCCGCGGTCACGGCGGTAGCCGCGACCGCCGCGCCGCCGGTGACGGCGGCCCGCCGCAGCAGGGAGCGCCGCGACGCGGAACGCTCGGGTTCGGACGAAGTCATCTCGTTCCCCCGTTGCAGGATTGGTGGTCGGGTTGGCGGCGGGTCGGGTCCGGCGTCGGTGGCATCCCCGCCACCTACGCCCCACCGCCGAGCAGGACCTGGCTCGGGTGGCCGACCAGCAGGCTGGTCAGGTCGACGATCACGTGGGTCGGCGAGGCGGTCGCCTGGATCGTGATGACGCTGCGGAAGGCACCGCTGACGCCCAGTTCGGTGAAGAGGAAGTTGGACAGGATCGTGCCGGCGGCCGACCAGTTCAACGTCGACGTGGCGGGCCGGGTGCCGGCGCCCCAGACGGTCAGCACGCCGCCGCCGGTCATCCCCGCCACGGTGACGTTGGCCTTGATCGCGTAGCCGTCCCGGACGTAGGAGTCCAGGCTGAGCACGATCGGGTTGCCGGGCGTCAGCCGGCCGGTGGAGTCGAGCGTGTCCGCGCCCGAGACGATCAGGCGGCGCAGGTCCGGGTTGCGGGTGTCGAGCACCCGGGTGGGCGGCACGGCCACCGAGGTGGTGGCCCACTCGGTGGTGAAGGCCCAACCGTTGGTGCCGTTGTCGACGCTGTCAGTGCCCGCCCGGACGAAGAGGTCGCCCATGTCGTCGACGGCGAGGGTGCCCACCTCGGAGTCGAGCACCTGCGGGTAGAGGCTCTCGCCGGGCACCAGGCGCAGCGGCGCGCCGTTGCTGTGCTGGAGCTTCAGCGCCTCGACCGGCTGGCCGGCGACGAGCGTCGTGGTGGCCGGGCTGGCGTCGTTGGCCGCGCCGGCGATGAGGTTGTCGCCCGGAGCGGCCTGGGCCGCACCCGGCACGGCGACCGCGGCGGCGACGCTCGCGCCGGCCGTGGTGGCGGCGACCGTGGCCGCCCGGCGCAGCAGCCGCCGGCGGTTCGGGTCGTGGTCGTGGTCCTGCGACGCGCGCGTCATACACACACCCCCGTGACGAGAATCAACGCCGGGAATGCTCGCACGAGATCATCGCCTGCTCAACCACCGGGTCGCCCCCGGCCGTGGCCGGTCAACCCATTGGTCCGCATCGCCCGGAAATGCCGACCGACCGGTCGGCGAAGCCGGACGGCCCCGCCCCGGATCGGGACGGGGCCGTCGGACGGGTCGTGGTCAGCAGCCGGGCAGGCGCTCGATCAGGTAGCGCTCGACCTGGTCCAGCGGGATCCGCTCCTGGGCCATGGTGTCCCGGTTCCGCACGGTCACCGCGTTGTCGTCGAGGGTGTCGAAGTCGACGGTCACGCAGAACGGGGTGCCGATCTCGTCCTGCCGGCGGTAGCGGCGGCCGATCGCCTGCGAGTCGTCGAACTCCACCACCCAGCGCTTGCGCAGCGTGGCGGCCAGGTCCTTCGCCTTGGGCGAGAGGGCCTCGTTGCGGGACAGCGGCAGCACCGCCACCTTGACCGGGGCCAGCCGCGGGTCGAACCGCATCACGGTGCGCTTGTCCACGCCGCCCTTGGTGTTCGGCGCCTCGTCCTCGTCGTACGCCTCCAGCAGGAACGCCAGCACCGCCCGGGTGAGGCCGGCGGCCGGCTCGATGACGTACGGCACCCAGCGCTCCTGCTTCGTCTGGTCGAAGTAGGACAGGTCGACGCCGGAGTGCTTGCTGTGCGTGGAGAGGTCGAAGTCGGTGCGGTTGGCGATGCCCTCCAGCTCGGCGAACTCCGTGCCGCCGAACTGGAAGCGGTACTCGATGTCCACCGTCCGCTTCGAGTAGTGGGAGAGCTTCTCCTTGGGGTGCTCGTAGAAGCGCAGGTTCTCCTCCGACAGGCCGAGGTCGAGATACCAGTTCCAGCGCTCGGCGAGCCAGTACTCGTGCCACTGCTCGTCGGTGCCCGGCTCGACGAAGAACTCCATCTCCATCTGCTCGAACTCGCGGGTGCGGAAGATGAAGTTGCCCGGGGTGATCTCGTTGCGGAACGACTTGCCGGTCTGCGCGATGCCGAACGGCGGCTTCTTGCGGGCCACCGTCTCGACGTTCTTGTAGTTGACGAAGATGCCCTGGGCGGTCTCCGGGCGCAGGTAGTGCAGCCCCTCGTCGCTCTCCACCGGGCCCAGGAAGGTCTTCATCAGACCGTTGAACATCTTCGGCTCGGTGAACGTGCCCTTGTTGCCGCAGTTGGGGCAGTTCAGCTCGGCCAGCGAAGCCAGCGGCTTGCCGTGCTTCTCGGCGTACGCCTCCTCGAGGTGGTCGGCCCGGTAGCGCTTGTGGCAGAACTGGCACTCGGTCAGCGGGTCGACGAACGCGTCCAGGTGACCGGACGCGGCCCAGACGTCGCGGGCCAGGATCACCGCGGAGTCCAGGCCGACCACGTCGTCGCGCTGCTGGACCATGGTCTTCCACCACTGCCGGCGGACGTTCTCCTTGAGCTCGACGCCGAGCGGACCGTAGTCCCACGCCGACCGGGTGCCCCCGTAGATCTCGCTGGAGGGAAAGACGAAGCCCCGGCGCTTGGCGAGGCTGACGACGGCGTCGATACGGTCGGCTGGCATGTTTCCTCCTACGCCGGCTGGCGGTCGGCGGGGACGTGATGTGGACGGAACGAACAGTTCGGGACAACGGTACGGCCAGCAGGGTCCCGAGCCCAGCAGAATACCGGGGCGGGTCAGTTGACCCCGCACACCTCCAGGCCGCCGGTCTGCCGGTCCTGCCCGAGGACCACCTGCTGGCGCTCCTGCCGGCCGCCGGTGAACGTCACGTCGACCGGCACGGTCAGGTTGCTCGGGTCGACCTCGCCGACCCGGTACGCGGCGACCTGCGGCTCGGCGGCCACCCGCCGCTCGAACTCCCGCCGCGACTCGCGCCGCTGGGCGTCGTCGCAGAGCTGGTCGTAGGCCTGGCCGTACTTCCGCTCGACCAGCGCCTGGTAGTAGTCGGTGGAGACGGTGCGGCCCTGCTCCTCGACCGCCTGCACGCCACTCACCGCCAGCCCCACCACGGCCGCGCCGCCACCGCCGCAGCAGATCAGCACCGCCAGCGCCCCGGCGCCGAGGCCGAGCCAGAGCCGGGTGCGCCGGCCCTCGGTCGGCGGCGCCGCGAACGGCGGGGCCACCCCGGGGCCGGGCGGCGGCACGGGGGCGCCGTGCTCCGCCGGGGGTACCGCGGGCGGCTGGGCGCCCTCCTGGCCGGGCAGCGAGGGGTACGGCGAGGCGGCTGCCGGTCCGGAGGCGGTCATAGGAGCAGGGTAGTGCCCACCGGCTCAGCGGTAAGGACCAGCGGCCCGATCGCTCGCCGCGACCACCACCTCGCCGCCGGGCGCGGCGGTGGCCAGCGCCTCGTACGCGGACGGCTCGTCGAGGCTCTCGGCGAGCAGCGGGACGGCGGTGACCTTGACGTCGAAGCCGCCGAGCGCCCGCCGGTAGGTGCCCACCGACTCCCACTCGGTGACCAGGCACCAGTGCCGCGGGTCGTCCAGCGCCCGGACCAACTGGCCGCGCAGGTAGCCGGGACGCGCGGCGAGCGCCGCGAGGGCCGCGTGCGCCCGCTCGGTGAACGCCTCCGCGACATCGACCTCGACCACGAACCGGTTGGTCACCAGCACCGGCCACCTCCTCGTAGAGTCTGTGGGATGCAGCGTACGCAGAGCTCCCTGCCGGGCCGGCTGGCCCGGGCGAACCCGACCGCGGTGTTCCTGGTCACCCTGGTGCTGGTGCTGGTCGCCTTCTTCACCCCGGGCGTGCCGGGCGGGCTGCTCACCCTGCTGCTGGCCGCGGCGGTGGCCGCGCTGCTGGTCACCACCTGGCCGGTGCAGACGCCGCAGACCCGGGTGATCCGGCTGCTGGCGCTCACCCTGCTGGTCACCGCGGGTCTGGTGAAGCTGCTCTGACATGCAAGCATGCGTTTTTGACAATCATTATCGTTGGCGCGGACAGTTGATGTCATGAACTTCCGCACCGCTCCGCGCGCCCTGGCCGCGGCCACCGCCGCCCTGCTCGCCCTCGGTGGCCTGGCCGCCTGCTCCGACGACGGCACGGCCGGCGCCGACCCGCAGCGGGTCGACGTGGTGGCCGCCTTCTATCCGCTGCAGTTCGTCGCCGAGCGGGTAGGCGGGGACGCGGTCTCCGTCACCAACCTGGTCAAACCGGGCACCGAGCCGCACGACCTGGAACTCAACCCCGGCCAGGTCGGCGAGGTGGCCGGTGCCGAGCTGGTCGTCTACCTGAAGGGCTTCCAGCCGGCGGTCGACGAGGCCGTCGAGCAGAACGCCGCGGACCGCGCCTTCGACGTCGCCACCGTGCAGCCGCTGCTCGACGCCGCCGCCGGCGGTCACGACCACGAACACGAGGGCGAGGAGGCCGGGCACGCCGAGGAGGAGTCCGGCGGCAAGGACCCGCACCTCTGGCTCGACCCGACCCGGCTCGCCACGGTGGGCGACCAGCTCGCCGCACGGCTGGGCAAGGCCGACCCCGAGCGGGCCGCGGACTACACCGCCCGCGCCGCGACGCTTCGTACCGACCTGGAGAAGCTGGACGCCGAGTACACCCAGGGCCTGAAGACCTGCCAGCGCCGGGAGATCGTGGTCAGCCACACCGCCTTCGGCTACCTCGCCGAGCGCTACCAGCTGGAGCAGATCGGCCTCACCGGGCTGAGCCCGGAGACCGAGCCCTCCCCCCAGCGGCTGGCCGAGGTGGCCGAGGAGGCCCGTTCCCACAAGGCCACGACGATCTTCTTCGAGACGCTGGTCAGCCCGAAGGTGGCCGAGACCATCGCCGCCGAGGTCGGCGCGAGGACCGCGGTGCTGGACCCGCTGGAAGGCCTGTCGGCCGAGAACGGCGGGGACTACCTTTCGGTGATGCGCACCAACCTGCAGACCCTCCGGACGGCGTTGAGCTGCTCGTGACCGCACCTGTCATCTCCGTCACGCACGGGGTGGTCGGCTACGACGGCCGCCCCGTGCTGCGGGACGTCTCGCTGACCGTGACCGCCGGCGAGGTGGTCGCCGTGCTCGGCGCCAACGGCTCCGGCAAGTCCACGCTGATCCGCGCCGCGCTTGGGCTGGTCCCGCTCAGCGCCGGGTCGGTCACCCTCTTCGGCACCCCGCTGCGCCGCTTCCGGCAGTGGCGGCGGATCGGGTACGTCCCGCAGCGCCTCGGCGCCGGCGGCGGCGTACCGGCCACGGTGCGCGAGGTGGTGGCCTCCGGCCGGCTGGCCCGGCGCGGCGTGCTGCGCCCGCCCGGCGCGGCCGACCGGGCCGCCGTCGACGCGGCCCTGGCCGCGGTCGGGCTCGCCGACCGGGCCAGGGACCCGGTCGCCACCCTCTCCGGCGGGCAGCAGCAGCGCACCCTCATCGCCCGGGCGCTGGCCGGCGGGCCGGAACTGCTGGTGCTCGACGAGCCCACCGCCGGGGTGGACGCGGCGAGCCAGGAGGCCTTCGCCAAGGCGCTGCACGACTTCGTCGCCGGCGGCGGGACGGTGCTGCTGGTGGCGCACGAGCTCGGGCCGCTGCGGCCGTTGATCAGCCGCGCGGTCGTCGTGCACGAGGGCGGCATCTGCCACGACGGGGCGGTGCCCGAACCGGCCGGCCACCACGCCGAGCCCGACCACGACCACGTGCACCCGCACGGTCCCGACGAGCCCGCCGGGCTCTGGAGCAGCTGACCCGATGGAACTCTTCCAGTACCCCTACATGCAGCGGGCCCTGATCGGCGCGCTGGTCATCGGCCTGGCCGCCCCGGCGCTCGGCATCTACCTGGTGCAGCGCCGGCTGGCCCTGATCGGCGACGGGGTCGGGCACGTGGCGCTGACCGGCGTCGGCGCCGGCCTGCTGCTCAACCGCTCCCCGGTGCTCGTCGCGGTGGTCGTGGCGACCCTCGGCGCGATCACCATCGAGCTGGTGCGCGCCCGCGGCCGCACCTCCGGCGACCTGGCCCTGGCGCTGCTCTTCTACGGCGGCATCGCCGGCGGCGTGATGCTGGTCGGTCTCTCCGACAGCACCAGCGCCAACCTCAACGCCTACCTCTTCGGGTCGCTGACCACCATCTCCCCCGCCGACCTGACCACCATCGCCGTGCTGGGCGCGGCGATCCTGGTCACCATGCTGGCGCTGCGCCCGGCGCTCTTCGCGGTCAGCCACGACGAGGAGTACGCCCGGGTCTCCGGCCTGCCGGTGCGGGCGCTCAACCTGCTGATCGCGGTCGCCACCGCGGTCACCGTGACGATCGCCATGCGGGCGGTCGGGGTGCTGCTGATCAGCGCGCTGATGGTGGTGCCGGTGGCCACGGCGCAGCAGGTCACCCGGGGCTTCCGCAGCACGATGACGGCGGCGATGGCGCTCGGCCTGTTCGCCGCCGGCGCGGGCGTCTGGGTGGCCGCCACCGCCGACACCGCCCCCGGCGCCTCGGTGGTGCTGCTGGCGATCGCGTCCTTCGCCGTGGTCGCCGTGGTGGGCGCGGCCTGGCGCGCGCTCCGCCGCCGGCGCATGCCGGCCGCCGCGCCGGCTCCCGAGCCGCACGAGGTGGTGCTCCACTGAGCCTGCTCAGCGCCGTGTCGGCGGGATTGGTTACCGTTATCCGGTGAGCAGCGGTTCGGGTTACGACGCCTACGAGGGCGCGAGCGAGCTGCTGCGCGCCCTGTCGGCGCCGATCCGGCTGGCCATCGTCAGCGAGCTCGGCGGGGGCGAGCGCTGCGTGCACGAGCTGGTCGAGAAGCTCGGCGTCGCCCAGCCGCTGGTCTCCCAGCACCTGCGGGTGCTGCGCGGCGCGGGCGTGGTGCGCGGCTCCCGGCGCGGGCGCGAGATCGCGTACACGCTGGTCGACGAGCACGTCGCGCACATCGTGGCCGACGCGGTCAGTCACGCCGGGGAGGGGTCATGAGCAGCAGCGCCGCGGTTCGCAACACCCGCCAACGCTCCGCCGTGAGCGCCCTGCTGGCCGAGGTCGAGGGCTTCCACAGCGCGCAGGACCTGCACGCCATGCTGCGCGCGCGCGGCGAGCGGGTCGGCCTGACCACGGTCTACCGGACGCTTCAGGGGCTGGCCGACGCGGGCGAGATCGACGTGATGCGCCCGCCCGGCGGCGAGCACCTCTACCGCCGGTGCAGCGAGGGGCACCACCACCACCTGGTCTGCCGGGCCTGCGGCCGGACGGTGGAGGTGGCCGGCCCGGCGGTGGAGACCTGGGCCGAGCGGGTGGCCGCCCAGCACGGCTACGCCGACGTCAGCCACACTCTGGAAATCTTCGGCACCTGCCCGGCCTGCGCCGGCTGACCACCGAGGGGCCGCGCCGCGGGGTGCCACCGGGGGCCGGGCGTGGCACGCTGTCCGGCGTGAAGATCTACGCTGATCGCTTCCCCGTCGCCGTCCGACAGCTGATCACCGACCTGCTCGTCGTCGCCTGGGTGTACGCCGCCGTGCGCGGCGCGCTCTGGCTGCACGACCTGGTGCAGAAGCTCGCCGTACCCGGGCAGAAGCTGGAGGGGGCCGGCGGCGGACTGGCCGACAACCTGGCCGAGGCCGGCGGCAAGGTCGGCCGGGTGCCGTTGGTCGGCGACGAGCTGACCGCGCCGTTCGAGCGGGCCGCCAATGCCGCCCGGTCGCTGGCCGAGGCCGGCCGGGACCAGCAGGAGCTGGTCGACCAGCTGGCCCTGGCCCTCGCCGTCGCCGTGCTGGTCTTCCCGCTCGGCCTGGTGCTCTTCGGCTGGCTGCCGCTGCGGGTGCGTTGGATGCGCCGCGCCGGGTCAGCCGCGAAGCTGGCCGCCGCTCCCGCCGGCCGGGACCTGCTGGCCCTGCGCGCGCTGGCCACCCAGCCGCTGGGCCGGCTGACCCGGATCGCGCCCGACGTGGCCGAGGCGTGGCGGCGCGGCGACGACGACACGGTCGACGCGCTGGCCGCACTGGAGCTGCGCCAACTCGGCCTGCGGGGCGGCCGCTAAGGTCGTCGGGTGTTCTACTTCCTGGTCGTCATCGCCGTCCTGCTGCTCGGCTACGCCGCCGTCCTGGTCAACTTCGTCCGCCAGGGCCGCAAGATCCCGCCCGCGGCGTACCTCGGGCTGGCCGTGCTCAACGGGCTGATCCTGGCGGCGATCCTGGCCTGGGCGATCGCCCGCTGAGCCGGTCGCCGGTCGCCGGTCGCCGGTCGCCGGTCGCCGGTCGCCGGTCGCCGGTCGCCGGTCGCCGGTCGCCGGTCGCCGAGGGCATCATCACAACCAGCTTGATACCTCAGAGTCATCAATATGACTCTGAGGTATCAAGCTCAACACTCCTCTGCCCCCGGGACCGGCGACACGCCAGAGGCGGCCACCGGCCACCCGCCACCCAACGCGACGCTGCGAGTGCGGCGGTGATCCGGTTGGTCAGTGTGGTGCCGGAGACCGACCGGGCACACCCGTGCCGGTCGGGATGGCGCACTGGACGCGGGGCGCGCGGTGTCGGGTGCCGAGCGTCATCGCGGCGGGACACGGCGGCGGGCGGGCGTCATCGCGGCGGCGGGACGCGGCGGCGGACGTCTGCCGCGGTGGCCGGGCCGGGTGACCAGCGGGCCACCCACGGCAGGTCGTCGGCCGGGGTGATCACGCCGGACTCCAGGTCGGCGTAGCGGCCGTCGAGGATCCGCTTCGCCGCGGCGACGTCGACCGAGTCGGTGTTGTCCCAGAGCGCGGTGAAGAGCGCGTCGACCCGGACCCGGGCCTGCCGGCAGAACAGGTCGGCCAGTTCGACGTTCTCCGGCCGGTTGTCCCGCTCCGCGTAAGCGCGCACGCAGACCGCGGACATCGCGAACAGCTCGGCGCCGATGTCCACCACCCGGCCGAGGAACGCCTGCTTGCGTTCCATCCGGCCCTGCCAGCGGGACATCGCGTAGAACGTCGAGCGGGCCAGCTTGCGGGAGTAGCGCTCCACCTGCCGCAGGTGCCGGGCGAGCGGCCCGAACTCGGCGTACGCCCCGGGGCTCTGGCCCTTGCCGACGGCGAGGGTGGGCAGCCACTTCGCGTAGAAGGCGCCGGCCCGGGCACCCGCCCGCGCCTTCCGGCCGAGCCCGGCGTCGGGGTCGATGATGTCGCCGGCGACAGAGAGGTGCGCGTCAACCGCCTCCCGGGCGATCAGCAGGTGCATGATCTCGGTGGAGCCCTCGAAGATCCGGTTGATCCGCAGGTCGCGCAGCAGCTGCTCGACGGCGGCCGGGCGCTCGCCCCGGGCGGCCAGCGACTCGGCCGTCTCGTAGCCACGGCCGCCCCGGATCTGGATCAGCTCGTCGGCGATCCGCCAGGCCATCTCGCTGGCGTAGAGCTTGACCAGCGCCGCCTCGATCCGGATGTCGTTGCGGTCGTCGTCGGCGAGCAGGCAGCACAGGTCGAGCATGGTCTCCATGCCGTACGTGGTGGCGGCGATGAAGGCGACCTTCTGGGCGACCGCCTCGTGCTCGCCGACCGGCCGGCCCCACTGCACCCGCTCGGCGGCCCAGCCCCGGGCCACGTGCAGCGCCCACTTGCCGGCGCCGACGCACATCGCCGGTAGCGACAGCCGCCCGGTGTTCAGCGTGCTCAGGGCGATCTTCAGCCCCTTGCCCTCGCCGCCGATCACGTTCTCCTTCGGCACGAAGACGTCGTGGAACCGGGTGACGCTGTTCTCCAGGCCGCGCAGGCCGAGGAAGGCGTTGCGCCGTTCGATGGTGATGCCCTCGGCGTCGCCCTCGACCACGAAGGCGGTGATGCCGCCCCGCCGCCCCTCGGCGGCCGGCACCCGGGCCATCACCACGAGCAGGGTGGCGACCGTGCCGTTGGTGGCCCAGAGCTTGACGCCGTTGAGCCGGTAGCCGGTGCCGTCCTCGGTCGGCTCGGCGGTGGTGGCCAGCCGGGCCGGGTCGGAGCCGACGTCCGGCTCGGTGAGCAGGAACGCGGAGACCTCGCCGGCGGCGAGCCGGGGCAGGAAGCGCTGCTTCTGCTCGGCGGTGCCGAACATCTTCAGCGGCTGCGGCACCCCGATGGACTGGTGCGCCGAGAGCAGTGCCCCGATCGCCGGGCTGACCGAGCCGGCCAGCATCAGCGCCCGGCAGTAGTGCAGGTTGCTCAGACCCAGCCCGCCGTACGACCGGTCGATCTTCATTCCGAACGCGCCCAGCCGGGCCATCCCGTGGAACACCTCGTCCGGAATGGACGCGTCGCGCTCGATCGCCGCGCCGTCCACGTCGACGGTGAGGAATTCGCGGAACCGGCCGAGGAAATCGTCGGCGCGCGCGTCGTCCGCCGGATCCGACCGGGGCCAGGGGTTGATCAGGTCGAGCCGGAACCGGCCGAGGAAGAGTTCCTTGCCGAAGCTGGGCCGGTCCCAGGAGGACTCGCGGGCGGCCTCGGCGACCTGGCGGGCCTCCTTTTCGGAGACCTGCCCCGCCTCGGTCGGCAACGGCCCGGTGGTGCCGGCCGGAGTCCCGCCCTCGGCGGGGGTGGGCTGGTCGGGGCCGGCGCCGTCCGGCGCGGGTCGGCTGTTCTGCGTCGTGGTCACGGTTGCCCCCTCGAACCTCGGTCCGGCTGCGTCAACGTGCGTGACACAAGCCACGCTACCCCCGGGTGTTACCCAGGGGTAGCGTTCCGTAAAGATCGAGTTCTCTCGACGCCGTTCAGTCGCCGGAGACGGTCCGCGGGGCGTCGTCCTCGTCGTCGATGTCGTCCTCGCCCCAGTTGCGCCGGGCGAACGGCAGGAGCACCCAGAAGGTGAGGAACCAGAGCCCGGTGACGGCGCTGAGCACCAGCGCGATGCTCCGGTCCAGCACGAAGTCGGTGATCAGCAGGACCGCGCTGACCATCGAGATCAGCATGAAGGCGAGGCCCGCGCTGGCCATCCGGTGCGCGAACCGGACCAGTTCCGGCTTGCGCCCCTGCCGGAACAGCGCCCGGTGGAAGGCCACCGGAGAGATGATCATCGCGGTCGCGGCCGCCGCCGCCAGCAACGAGACGATGTAGACGTCCTTCTGGAACCCGCTGGTGCTGCCGAACCCGTTGCTGAACGGCAGGGTGAGCAGGAAGGCGAAGAGGATCTGCACACCGGTCTGGGCGACCCGCAACTCCTGGAGCAGGTCGGCGAAGTTGCGCTGCCAGCGCTGCTTCTCGGTTTCCTTCGACACGCGCTACCTCCGCTGAGACGGTACTGCCGGCGGACTCCCGCCCGCCGGCAGCAACGCTGATGCCCCGACGCACCTGTCGCGAAACCGGCTCACGACCGGTCGCGGCGCCGCGGCTCAGGCGCCGCGACGGATCCGGCCGGCGTAGCGGGCCTCCAGCGTGTGGTTGTGCTCGTCGCCCCCGGCGATGTTGGCCGACAGGTAGACCGGGGGCGTCTCCCCCGCCGCCAGCAGCCGGGCCACCACCTCGACCGTGATCTGCTGGGCCAGCAGCGCCGCGGTGATCGAGGAGACCGCGCCGACCGCGCCGCCGCCCGGCAGCGGCAGGGTGGCGTCGCCGTACGGGGCGCCGTTGTCGAGCACCACGTCGGCGAAGTCGGCGAGCTTTCGGCCGGACGGGTGGCGCGAGGTCATCCGGGCGGAGTGCTGCGCCGAGGTGATCGCCACCAGGGCGTGCCCCTTCTCCTTGACCAGGGACGCGAACTCCACCATCGCGCCGTTCACCCCGGAGTTGGAGGCCAGCACGAAAACGTCCCCGGGGCGAACCGGGGCCAGGTCGTAGAGCCGGTGCGCAACCGACGGATCCCGCTCCAGGGTCGGCCCGAGCAGGCCGACCGGCTCACCGCCGAGCAGCACCAGGTCGCGCAGCGCGATCCGGTTGGTCGGCACCAGCCCGCCGGCCCGGCCGGCGATCTCCATCGCCAGCGCCTCCGAGTGGCCGGTGCCGAAGGCGTGCACCACGCCGTCCGCGCGCACCGCATCGGCAATCAGGTCGGCCGCCCGACCGACCGCCTCGCGCTGGCTGGCGGCGACCCGACCCACCGTCTCGGTCACCACGGCCAGGTACTCGTCGGCGCTCACCGTCATGTCTCCTCCGTCCATCCGTGCCTCCACCCTCGGCGTCCGGCGCCGTCAGGCCAGTCCGCGTACCCGGGCCAGGATCGCCTCGGCCAGCGGCGCGGGCGCCTCGTCCGGGATCCAGTGGCTCACCCCGGGCAGTTCCACGAAGCGGTAGTCCCCGGTCACCTGCGCGGCGCACGCCTCGGCGGCGGTGCGGCCGATCGCCACGTCCCGGTCGCTCCAGACGAAGGTGGTCGGCACGGTCACCGGGCCGGTCCCGGCCAGCCCCGCCCGCGAGGGCATCGCCCGGTACCAGTTCAGCGCGGCGGTCAGCGCGCCCGGCCGGCGCATCGGCTCCGCGTACCCGGCCACCCGGGCGGCGTCGCCGACCCCACCGAGCAGCCGGCGCAGCGCGGCGGCGTCCAGGCCCAGCAGCACCGTCTCCGCCTTGCCCGGCTGCCGGAAGAGCACGATGTACGCCGAGCGCACCTTCTGCTGCGGGTCGTTGGCCAGCGCGTACGCCATGGCGGCCGGGTGCGGCACGGAGACCGCGGTCAGCGTGCGCACCCGCTCCGGATGCCGGACCGCCAACTCCCAGCCGACCAGCGCGCCCCAGTCGTGGCCGACCACGTGCGCGGCGGGCAGCCCGAGGGCGTCCAGCAGGGCCACCGCGTCGGCGACGAGTTCCGCCATCCGGTACGCCTCGACCTCCGCCGGCCGCGCGCCGGGCGAGTAGCCGCGCTGGTCCGGCGCGTACGTGCGCAGCCCCGCGGCGTGCAGCGCCGGGACCACGTCGTCCCACTCCCCGCCGTGCTGCGGGAAGCCGTGCAGCAGGAGCACGGGTTCGCCGCCCTCCGGGCCGCCGACGCGTACCTCGAACTCCAGCCCTCGGGCGTCGATGCGCATGATCGGCAGCCTACCCAGCCGGCGCGGGCCGCTCGTCCCGGCGGCGCCATCGGTGCTAGCGTCTGCCGGGACAACTTCACATCCGACAGGGGAGCGCACAGCGCTGAGAGTGCGGGCACCTTCCGCAGACCCTCGAACCTGATCTGGGTAATGCCAGCGCAGGGAGTTCGGTCGACCTCCAGCCGCGCCGCCGTCCGGGACACCGGGCGCGGCGTGCGTCTTCTCCTGGTTCGCGGTCAGGACTGGGAGCACACATGAACCACACCCCCGCCACCAGCCGGTGGCGCACCATCGACATCGTCGTCGCCGCCGTGATCGCGGTTGCCTTCGGCGTCATCTTCTGGGCCTGGGGCCTGCTCTGGCGCGCCGTCGACCCGGCCTTCACGTTCTTCCCGGCCGGCCAGGCAGTCATGTACGGCGTCTGGCTGGTGCCGGCGGTGCTCGGTGGCCTGGTCATCCGCAAGCCCGGCGCGGCGCTGTTCTGCGAGGCGGTCGCCGCGACGATCTCCGCGCTGCTCGGCTCGGAGTGGGGCGGCATCACCATCGTCCAGGGCCTGATCCAGGGCCTCGGCGCCGAGCTGGCCTTCGCCGCCTTCCGCTACCGCTCGTTCCGGCTGCCGACCGCGCTGCTCGCCGGCGCGCTGACCGGCCTCGGCGCGGCGCTGTTCGACTTCTTCGTCTGGAACGTCGACTACGCGCTGGGCAGCTACCGGATCCCGTACGCGCTGCTGACCGTGGTCAGCGCCACGATCATCGCCGGCGCCGGCGGGTGGTACCTGACCCGCGCGCTGGCCGGCACCGGCGCCCTGGACCGCTTCCCCGCCGCCCGCGACCGCACCCTGGTCTGACCTCCGTGCCCCGCCCCCGCCCCACCTCGTTGATCATGACGTTGTTGTCGACCGCGCCGGCGTGTCGCGCCGACAACTTCATGGTCAACGCCGGGTCACCGGGGGTGGTGGCGTGAGTGCGGTGCAGGTGCGGGGGTTCGGGTGGCGGCACGCCGGGCGGCGGGCGTGGGCGGTGCGCGAGCTCGACCTGCGGGTGGAGAGCGGCGAGCGGGTGCTGCTGCTCGGGCCCTCCGGGGCCGGCAAGAGCACCCTGCTCGCCGCGCTGGCCGGGCTGCTGCCCGAGGATTCCGGCGAGCAGGAGGGCACCGTCGAGATCGACGGGCTCGACCCACGCAAGGGCCGGGAGCAGGTCGGCATCGTCTTCCAGGACCCGGAGTCCCAACTGGTGATGGCCCGCTGCGGCGACGACGTCGCGTTCGGGCTGGAGAACCGCGGGGTGCCCGCCGGGGAGATCTGGCCCCGGGTGGACGAGGCGCTGGGCCGGGTCGGCTTCCCGTACCACCGGGACCGGCCCACCGCCGCGCTCTCCGGCGGTGAGCAGCAGCGGCTCGCCCTGGCCGGGGTGCTCGCCCTGCGCCCCGGGCTGCTGCTGCTCGACGAGCCGACCGCCAACCTCGACCCGGCCGGCGCCGCGCTGGTCCGCGCCGCGGTCGCCGGGGCGTTGGACGCCGACACCACGCTGATCCTGGTCGAACACCGGGTCGCCGAGGCGCTGCCGCTGGTCGACCGGGTGGTGGTGCTGGCACCCGGGGGCGGCGTCCGCGCCGACGGCACCCCGGAGGCGGTGTTCGGCGCGCACGGCGACGCGCTCGCCGCCGAGGGTGTCTGGGTGCCGGGCCGTCCGGTGCCGCCGCGGCGGGCCACCACCCCGGCCGGCGACGTGCTGCTCACCGCCGACCGGCTCGGCCTGCCGCCCCGGCTGGCCCCCACCGACCTGGCGGTACGCGCCGGCGAGGCGCTCGCCGTGCTCGGCCCGAACGGGGCCGGCAAGTCCACCCTGGCCTTGCTGCTCGGCGGGCTGCTCCGCCCCGGCGCCGGCACGGTGACCGCGACCCCGGCGCTGGCCGGCGCGGACGCCCGCACTCCCCCGCACCGGTGGCGCGCCCCGGCGCTGGCCCGCCGGATCGGCTCGGTCTTCCAGGATCCCGAGCACCAGTTCGTCACCGGCACGGTCTTCGACGAGCTGGCGCTGGGCCCGCGCCGCACCGGCGCGCCCGAGCCGGCGGTACGCGCCACCGTGGACGCGCTGCTGTCCCGGCTCCGGCTGGAGAAGCTGGCCGGCGCCAACCCGTACACCCTCTCCGGCGGCGAGGCGCGGCGGCTGAGCGTGGCGACCGCGCTGGCCACCGCGCCCCGCCTGCTGATCTGCGACGAGCCCACCTTCGGCCAGGACCGGCGGACCTGGCTGGAGCTGGTGGACCTCTTCGCCGAACTGCGCGACGCCGGGCACGGCCTGGTCACGGTGACCCACGACGCGGAGTTCGTGGCCGCGCTGGCCGACCGGACGCTCCTGCTGGACCGCCCGTGACCGGCACACCCCCCGTCGCCGCACCGGTCGGCCGGCCCGGCGCCCCGGACCGCCCGTGATCACGCTCGAGCCGGTCGCCGCACCGGACGCCCCGCTGGCCCGGCGCAACCCGGTCGCCAAGCTCGCCGCGGCGCTGGTCTTCTCGTTCATCATGATCGCCACCCTGGACCCGGTGGCCCCGGCGATCGCCGTCGCGGCCGAACTGGCGGTGCTGCCGCTGTTCGGGGTCCGCTACCGGGTGCTCGCCCGGCGGGCCTGGCCGCTGCTGCTCGGCGCGGTCGGCATCCTGGTCACCCTGGTGCTCTTCGCCGCCGAGCGGTCCGGCCGGGTGCTGGTCGAGGCCGGTCCAGCGGTGGTCACCTCCGGGGTGCTGCTCACCGCGCTGGGCCTGGTGCTGCGGATGTTCGCGGTGGCGCTGCCCGGCGTGATCGTCTTCGCCACCACCGACCCGACCGACCTGGCCGACGCGCTGATCCAGAACGCGAAGGCACCGGCCCGCTTCGCCATCGGGGCGCTGGCCGCGTTCCGGCTGGTGCCGCTGCTCGGCCAGGAGTGGCAGATGATCACCCTGGCGCGGCGAGCGCGCGGGGTGGACGCCGGCCGGAACCCGCTGGCGAAGCTGCGGCTCTTCGTCTCGACCGCGTTCGCGCTGCTGGTCGGGGCGATCCGGCACGGCACCCGACTGGCGGTGGCGATGGACGCCCGGGGCTTCGACGCGGGCACGCCCCGGACGGTCGCCCGGCGGCAGCACTTCGGCCCCGCCGACGCCCTGCTGGTCGCCGGAGCAGCCGCCCTGGCCGCCGCGGCCCTGACGGTCAGCGTCCTCCTCGGCACCTTCCGCCCGCTGATCGGCTGACCACCCGGTCGAACGGCCGGCCACCGGGCCACGCCGATTAACACAGTTCAGCTATTCCTTCGGCCGGGTGGACGAGCCGTTCTACCTGCGGATCCGGGGTACCGACGGCAAGCGCGGCCAGCCCGGCCTGATGGGCGCGGCGGTCGACCCGTCCGGCCCGGCGCTGGACGTCGCCGGAGCGGCCGACCCGTGAGAGGACCTCTGGTTCTACGCCAACCCGATCTGGGTGCTGCCGCAGTGATCCTCGGCCTCAGCCTGGGTCATCGGACGGTCCGGGAGGCAGAGCACTGGCTCGCCGGTCACGTCGCGCCACTCGGCCTGCCGGACCTGGTCGCGTGCACCCACCTGGTCGCCACGCCGTACCCGCACGTGGCGCTCACCGTGGCGGCGGCCCCGGACCGGCTGGCCGGTCTCCCCGACAGCCCGCCCGGGTTGCGGGCGGCGGCGCGACGGGCGGCGGGCGAGCACGCCGCCCGCCGGTCGGGCCGGGCGGTGCACTACCCGGGCTCGGACCGGATGGTCGGCACGCTCACCGTCGCCGACCTGCTCGCGGCGAGCGCGATCGAGCGGGTCGTGGTGCTCGGGGGCGGTGCGCCGCCCGGGCCGGAGACGCCGCTGCACACCCGCGACTTCGTCCGGCCACAGTGGCGTGCCGGTGAGTTGGTGCTGGTGGCCACGCCGCGCAGCGCGGGGGGCGTCGCCCCGTTCGAGGTGCCGGACCCGACGCCCTGCTGCGCCGACCACTGAGGAACGCGGGTGCGGCCGCCGCCACGACGGCGACCGCACCCGCCTCCGCCGGACCGGTCAGCTGCGCCGGAAGGCGTACCGGCGGGCCTGACCGGCCCGCTGGCTGCCCCGCCCGGCGGCGGACCGGCCCCGGGCGACCGACGGGCCGGCAGTCGGTGCGGCCGGCCGAGGCGCCGCCGCGGCCGTGGGGTCGACCGGCAGCGGTGGCACGGCCGGTACGACCGTCACCTGGTCGAGGTCGGCCGGCGTCAGGTCCGCGACAGTTGCCGTGGGCTGAGGTGTACGCGACTTCTTCGGGTTGCGCCTGGCGGGCATCCGGGCCTCCTTGTCTGCGGACCGGCCGGTGCGGTGCGGCGACCGGGTCGGTCACCGCGTCCGCTGGCCGGACCGGTCGTCTGCTGAGGACCGCGCTGACGAGACAGCCGCGGTCGGACGGTATGGGACTGGTCCCGGGATCGGCCACGGCAAGCACCGCCGCGCAGCGGCAGGTGGGATGCGGACGCCCGGGAGCACACGGCCCGCGCACATGGGCGGGGGCCGGCTCGGAGGTGGGGCGTCACTTGCGCATGACCACACCCTAGCCGCCCACCCGGACCCGCGCAGCCGAATTACTGGCACCATCGACGGCATGCTGATCGCGTTCTCCGTCACTCCGCTCGGCGTCGGCGAGTCCGTGGGCGACCTGGTCGCCGAGGCGGTCCGGGTGGTCCGGGAGTCCGGCCTGCCCAACCGCACCGACGCCATGTTCACCACCGTCGAGGGCGAGTGGGACGAGGTGATGGCGGTGGTGAAGCGGGCGGTCGACACGGTCGCCGCGCGGGCGCCCCGGGTCAGCGTGGTGCTCAAGGCCGACCTCCGCCCCGGCGTGACCGACGCGCTCACCAGCAAGGTCGCCCACGTCGAGGCGCGCCTCGCCGAAGGCTGACTGCGAGGCGCGCCGCGGCGCCGCGGCGACCTGCGCGCCCCGTCGGGCGCACGCCGCGACGTCGTGGTCACCCGCTGTCGATGTCCGGCCCGCCGGTCGTCCGCGCCGCGATACGGTCGCAACGGCAGGTGTCGACGGCGGAAGGTGGCGGACGGATGGCCGAACAGGCGACGGCGCAGATCGGGGTGACCGGGCTGGCGGTGATGGGCCGGAACCTGGCCCGCAACCTGGCCCGCAACGGCTTCACCGTGGCGGTGCACAACCGCTCGCCGGAGCGCACCCGCAGCCTGGTCGCGGAGCACGGCGACGAGGGGACGTTCGTGCCGGCCGAGTCGATGGCCG
Source organism: Micromonospora sp. LZ34 (assembly GCF_052981855.1). Taxonomy (NCBI): domain Bacteria; kingdom Bacillati; phylum Actinomycetota; class Actinomycetes; order Micromonosporales; family Micromonosporaceae; genus Micromonospora; species Micromonospora sp. LZ34. The sequence goes on along the minus strand of NZ_JBRIQN010000025.1, from coordinate 85,059 downwards.
ACTTCGTGGCCGCGCTGGAACGCCCCCGCGCGGTGATCGTCATGGTCAAGGCGGGCGGCCCCACCGACGCGGTGATCGACGAGTTGGTCCCGCTGTTGGACGCGGGCGACATCGTGGTCGACTGCGGCAACGCGCACTTCGCCGACACCCGGCGTCGGGAGGAGGCGCTGCGCGGCCACGGGCTGCACTTCGTCGGCACCGGCGTCTCCGGCGGCGAGGAGGGCGCGCTGCTGGGGCCGAGCATCATGCCCGGCGGCTCCGCCGAGTCCTACCGCAAGCTCGGGCCGATCTTCGAGAAGATCGCGGCCCAGGTGGACGGGGTCCCGTGCTGCCGGCACATCGGCCCGGACGGCGCCGGGCACTTCGTCAAGATGGTGCACAACGGCATCGAGTACGCCGACATGCAGCTCATCGCCGAGGCGTACGACCTGCTCCGGGCCGGGCTGGGCGCCGAGCCGGCGGAACTCGCGCAGATCTTCCGCGACTGGAACTCCGGCGAGCTGGAGTCCTTCCTCATCGAGATCACCGCCGACGTGCTGGGGCACCGGGACGCGGCCACCGGGCGGGCGTTCGTCGACGTCGTGCTCGACCGGGCCGAGCAGAAGGGCACCGGCCGCTGGACCGTGCAGAGCGCGCTCGACCTGGGCATCCCGATCACCGGCATCGCCGAGGCGACCTTCGCCCGGTCGCTGTCCGGCCACGCCGACCAGCGGGCGGTGGCCCGCCGGGCGTTCCCGGACGCCGGTGAGAAGAAGTGGCAGGTCACCGACCGGGACGCGTTCGTCGAGGACGTCCGGCGGGCGCTGCTGGCCAGCAAGATCGTCGCGTACGCGCAGGGCTTCGACCAGATCCGCGCCGGCAGCCGGGAGTACGACTGGGGCATCGACCTCGGTGGCACGGCGACCATCTGGCGGGGCGGCTGCATCATCCGGGCCCGCTTCCTGGACCGCATCCGGCAGGCGTACGACGAGCAGCCGGAGCTGCCCACGCTGCTGGTCGCGCCCTGGTTCGCGGACACCGTCAACGACGGCGTGCCGAGCTGGCGGCGGGTGGTGGCCGAGGCGGCCCGGGCCGGGGTGCCGGCGCCCGCGTTCGCGTCCTCGCTGGCGTACTTCGACGCGCTGCGGGCCGAGCGGCTGCCGGCCGCGCTGATCCAGGGGCTGCGGGACAACTTCGGCGCGCACACCTACCACCGGGTGGACCGCGAGGGCACCTTCCACACCCTCTGGGCCGGCGACCGCTCCGAAGTGGAGGCTTGACCCGCCCCGTCCCGTCCCGCCCCACGCGGGGCGGGGCGGGGGTCGTCAGGCGAGGGTGGCGTGCATTTCCCAGACCAGGATCTCGGCGGGCTCGGTGGCGGTCAGGCGCTGCCCGCCGGTGCCGGTGAGGCGGGCGGCGTCGCCGGTGCCGAGCAGGCCGCTGCCCTCCAGGGTCGCCGCGCCGACCGGCACGTAGAGGTGCACGAAGGGCGCGTCCGGCAGGGTCACCTCGTCGCCCGGGGTGAGCCGGGCGGCGTGCAGGGTGGCGTACCGGTTGCGGATCCGGATCGCCGACGCCCCGTCGTACCGGTCCATCCCGGACGCCACCGGCACCAGGCCACCGCGGAGCACCTGGTCGTCGATCTCCAACTGCTCGTAGCCGGGCTCGACGCCCTCGGTGTCGGGCAGCACCCACATCTGCACGAAGTGGACCGGGTCGGTGTGCGGGTCCCGGCCGTCGAGCCGCCAGGCGTCGTTCTTCTCCGAGTGCAGGATGCCGGTGCCGGCGCTCATCCGCTGGGCCAGCCCGGGGTAGATCACCCCGGAGTGCCCGGTCGAGTCCTGGTGCACCAGCGACCCGCGCAGCACCCAGGTGACGATCTCCATGTCCTGGTGCGGGTGGGTCTCGAACCCGGCGCCCGGGCGCACCACGTCGTCGTTGTTGACCAGCAGCAGGCCGTGGTGGGTGTTGGCCGGGTCGTAGTGCCGGGAGAACGAGAACGAGTGCTTCGAGTCGAGCCAGGAGATCCGGGTGGCGAAGCGGTCGTCGGCCCGGCGGACGTCCACCGCCGGCGCGGCCCCGGTCACCGGGTCACCGGCCTGCCGCCCGGTGCCGGCGGCGCACCGGCGGGCCCGCTGTCGGGCGCGGTCACCAGGCACGCTGCCCGGTGTCGGTGGGCGCGGGCGCCCAGGTCAGGGCCGGTTCGCCGGTGGCCAGCTCGGCGATCTCGCCGGAGCGCAGCCGGGGCGCGTGGCCGAGTTCGGCGCAGTGCTGCTCGGCGATCTCGGCGCAGATCTCGGCCACCTGGTCGCAGATCGGGTCACCGAGGTCGGCGGCGTTCAGCGCCATGATCATTTTGAACCGGAGATCCCGCATCCCCACCCCCCGAGGCTCGACGCGGTCCGGGGCATGCCCCTGCCCCCACGTCCGATCCTAGGCACCCTCGCCCCCGCCCACCCCGAAACCCCGAACCCCGACCCGATCAGTCGATCATGCGGGTGTGGTGGGTGGTCCGTCCGGTGGACGGCTCTCACGGTGCACCACCACCGCGTGACCGCCGACGGGTCGGGGCGGCGCTGGCCGACGGGGTCAGAAGAAGCGGCGACGCTTGGTCTTCTGCGGGCGGAGCAGGTCGGCGCCCTTGGTGAGCAGGCGGGTGACCCCGGACGGGCCACGGCGGGCCTCCAGCGTGTGGCTGATCCGGCGCACGCCGGCCGCCGCCAGCGGCACCGCGATCGCCATCAGCGCCCACTGGGCAATGCGCTTCTGGATCATGTGGGTTCACCTCCGTCAGTGGCTGCTGACCGGATTGATACCCAGCGTGACGGTCGGGTAAGCCTGCGGCCTCAGCTCGGCGGGGCGACCGGGTTGGGTAGCGCGCCGCCGAAGCGCCGGTCCCGCTGCGCGTACAGCTCGCAGGCGTACCAGAGGTGGCGGCGGTCGAAGTCCGGCCAGAGCGTGTCCAGGAAGACCAGTTCGGCGTACGCGGTCTGCCAGAGCAGGTAGTTGGAGATCCGCTGCTCGCCGGAGGGGCGGAGGAAGAGGTCCACCTCGGGGACCTCCGGGTGGTAGAGGTACTTCGCCACCGTCTTCTCGGTGACCTTCGCCGGGTCGAGCCGGCCCGCGGCCGCGTCCCGGGCGATCGCCGCGGCGGCGTCGGCGATCTCGGCCTGCCCGCCGTAGTTGACGCAGAACTGCAGGGTCAGCGTGGAGTTGCCGCGGGACATCTCCTCGGCGGTCTGCAGCTCCGAGATCACGCTCTTCCACAGCCGCCCGGCCCGGCCGGACCAGACCACCCGGACGCCGAGGTCGACCAGCTGGTCGCGGCGGCGGCGGATGACGTCCCGGTTGAAGCCCATGAGGAAGCGGACCTCATCCGGCGAGCGCCGCCAGTTCTCCGTCGAGAAGGCGTACGCCGACAGGTAGGGGATGCCCAGCTCGATGGCGCCCTCGATGGTGTCGAAGAGGGAGAACTCCCCCGCCTCGTGGCCCTTGGTGCGGGGCAGCCCGCGCTCCTTGGCCCACCGGCCGTTGCCGTCCATCACCACGGCGACGTGCCGGGGCAGCGCCTCCCGGGGCAGCGCCGGCGGCCGGGCGCCCGAGGGGTGCGGTGTCGGCGGCACCGGCTCGCGCCGGCCGCCCCTCATCGATCGGATCACTCGCTCTTCTCCCTGCTCGCGCCTTCCGCGCCGGGCACCGGGGCGCCCCGGTCGACCAGCGGCAGCGAGCGTAGCGCGCGCTCCAGGTGCCACTGCAGGTGCGCCGCGACCAGGCCGCTGCACTCCCGGCGTACGCCGGTCTCGGTGGCGTCGGCGACCCGCCAGTCGCCGCTGGTCAGCGCGGACATCAGGTCAATGGTGGCCGGGGCGGGGTGGGCGGCGCCGGGCGGCCGGCAGTCCGGGCAGACCGCGCCCCCGGCTGGTACGGAGAACGCCCGGTGCCGCCCGGGGGTGCCGCAGACCGCGCAGGCGGTCAACGCCGGCGCCCAGCCGGCCAGCGCCATCCCGCGCAGCAGGTAGGCGTCGAGCACCAGGGTGGTGGCGTGGCTGCCGTCGGCGAGCGCGCGCAGCGCGCCGAGGGTGAGCTGGAACAGCCGCAGCGAGGGCTCCCGCTCCACCGGGGTGAGCCGCTCGGCCGTCTCGGCGATCGCACTGGCGGCGGTGTAGCGCGGGTAGTCGCCGAGGAAGCGCTTGCCGTAGAGGTCGATCCCCTCGACCTGGCTCACAGTGTGCAGCGAACTGCCGTGGTTGCCCTTCGGGTCACCGGCGAGCTGGAGGTCGACGTGGCCGAACGGCTCCAGCCGGGCGCCGAACTTGCTGGTGGTGCGCCGGATGCCGCGGGCGACCGCGCGCAGCCGGCCGTGCCGGCGGGTGAGCAGGGTGATGATCCGGTCGGACTCGCCGAGCTTCTGCACGCGCAGGACCACCGCGTCGTCGCGGTAGAGCTGTCGGCGGTACCCGGCCATCGGGCCATTCTCCCTCGGGGTGGGAAATCAGGGTCGGTTCGGGGTGCGCGGTCGGTTGACCCGGATGTGTGGTGCCGGGGATCGGCCGTAGCGTGCTCGGCATGGCACTGCACCGGACCACCGCCGCCCTCGCCGCGACCGCCGCGCTCATCGTCCTCGCCGGGTGCGACAACCTCTCCTTCCGGCGGCTCGACTTCGACAACACCGAGGCGGCCCGGATCACCACGATCCGGGTGCTGCCCGGCTCCGGCGACGTGGTGATCCGGGCCTCCGGTCCGGCCGGCGAGGTGCGGATCAAGCGGGTGGTGCGCTACCAGGGCGGCCAGCCCGACGCCCGGTACGAGATCAAGGGCAGCGAGCTGGTGCTGGACGCCGACTGCGGCTCCCGGTGCAGCGTCTCCTACGAGATCACCGCACCGGAAGGGGTCGCCGTGCAGGGCGAGACCGGCTCCGGCGACGTCGACCTGAGCCGGGTCGGCCCGGTGGAGTTCCAGCTCGGCTCGGGCAACATCCGGGTCACCGGCGCCTCCGGCGCGGTACGTGCCGAGACCGGCTCCGGCAACATCGACGTGGACGACGTGGCCGCCCCGACCACCCTGCGCGCCTCCTCCGGGGACATCTCCGCGCGCCGCCTCGGCGGCGAGGTGGACGCCGAGACCAGCTCCGGCAACGTCACCCTCGAGCTCAGCACGGCGGCCTCGGCCCGGGCGCACGCCTCCAGCGGGGACGTCACCCTGCTCGTGCCCGCCGGTCCGTACCGGGTCCGGTCCAGCGCCGGCTCCGGCGACGTGCACGTCGCCGTTCCCGACGACCCGACCGCGCGGCTGGTGATCGACGTGGGCACCGGCAGCGGCAACATCAGGGTCGCCCAGCGCTGAGCTCCACGGTCTCCGGCTCGCCGAAGCCGCGCGGCGCCGGGACGACCGCCCGGACGCCGGCCGGCGCGCCGGGGCCGACCGAGGCGGCGCCGGCGGGCGGCGGGCTGGACGGCGCCACCACCGGCGCCCGGGCCGCCCCGGAGGCGGGCGACGGGCCGGCCGGCGCCCGTACGGGTCGGTGGCCGCCGGGGACCAGTTCCGGCGGCCGGCCGGCCGCCACGTCCTCCACCCAGCCGACCAGCGCGGTCACCGCCGCGACCAGCGCGAAGACCAGGGCGATCCGGATGGCCAGCCCGAGCGGGTCCTGATGCGACCAGCCGACCACGTCGACCAGCGGGGTGAGCGCGACCACGAACGGCATGTGCCAGAGGTAGACGGTCAACGCCCGCCGGTTGAGCACGGTCACCAGCCGGCCGAACCGGGGAACCCGGTCCAGCCAGGCCGCGCCGGCCGGTCCCCGGCCCAGCAGGACGAGCACGAAGGCCGCCGACCAGAGCGCGTTGCCGAGGTGGTTGTCGTTGAGGTCCAGACCGCGCGGCCCCGGATGGGTGACGATCCACGCGCCGCCGGCCGCGGCGAGGGCCAGCGCGACCGGCAGCAGCACCCGGTTGGCCAGCCGGCGCAGCATGCCGGCCTGGTGGGCGAAGCCGAGCAGCCAGGCGCCGAAGTAGAGGCCGAACTCGCGCAGCACCACCGGCGCCGTCGGGTACAGGCCCAGCTCCACGGCGGCGAGCAGGGCGTACGGGGCGAGCAGGGTGGGCACCGGGGCGCGCCGGAAGAGCCAGAGGGCCACCGGCGAGGCGAGCACGAACCAGAGGTAGTCGCGCAGATACCAGATCACGCTCAGCGCGAGGGCGCCCCAGTCGTTGGCCGGCGGGTCGGCGACCGGGAAGAGCCAGAGCAGCACCTTCGGGCTCAGCGGCATCCCGGTGAGCAGCATGGCCGGGACGAAGATCGCGGCGACCACCCAGAGCGACGGCAGCAGGCGGCGCAGCCGGCGGCCGACGGCGGCCGGACCCCAGCGGTGCAGCGAGGCGGCCATCAGCGAGCCGGCGAGCGCGAACATCACCGACATGGCCGGGAAGACCAGGGTCAGGGTGGCCCACCCGGTGACGTGGTAGACGACGACTCGAACGATGGCCAGGAAGCGGAGCAGGTCCAGGTATCGGTTTCGCATCAGCCTGCGCAGGGGTCCGGGGGCGGGGGATCTCTCCCCCTACCCTCCGCCGCGGCCCCGCCAAACGGCCGGCGCCCCGACCGGAACGTGAAACTCCCCATATGCCCGACCGGTACCGATCACTGCGCACCCCGGTCCGCCCGGGCCAGCGACGGCCGGTGCCGGACCGGCGGTCAGAAGCCGAGCTTGCGCAGCTGCTTCGGGTCCCGCTGCCAGTCCTTGGCCACCCGGACGTGCAGGTCGAGGTAGACCCGGGTGCCGAGCAGTTCCTCGATCTGCCGGCGGGCGGTGGTGCCGACCTCCTTGAGCCGGCTGGCCCGGTGACCGAGCACGATCGCCTTCTGGCTGGGCCGCTCGACGTAGACGTCGGCGTAGATCTTGGTGAGCTGACCCTCGGGGATCATCTCCTCGACCACCACCGCGATGGAGTGCGGCAGCTCGTCGCGGACGCCCTCCAGGGCGGCCTCCCGGATCAGCTCCGCGACCAGCACCTGCTCCGGGTCGTCGGTGAGCATGTCGTCCGGGTAGAGCTGGGGCGACTCGGGCAGGTAGCGGGTCATCACGTCGACCAGCGTGTCGACCTGGTGCCCGGATACCGCGCTGACCGGCACCACCTCGGCGAAGTCGCCCAGCTCGCTGACCGCGAGCAACTGCTCGGCGAGCCGCTTGCGGTCGACCAGATCGGTCTTGGTCACCACCGCCAGCACGGTGGCCTTCAGCTCGGACAGCTCGGTGGTGATGAACCGGTCGCCCCGGCCGACCGGCTCGTCGGCCGGGATGCAGAGGCCGATCACGTCGACCTCGCTCCAGGTCTGCCGGACCAGGTCGTTGAGGCGCTCGCCGAGCAGCGTACGGGGGCGGTGCAGACCCGGGGTGTCGACGAGGACGAGCTGCGACTCGGGGCGGTGCAGCACGGCCCGGATCACGTGCCGGGTGGTCTGCGGCTTGTTCGAGGTGATCGCGATCTTCTGCCCGACGATCGCGTTCGTCAGCGTCGACTTGCCGGCGTTGGGCCGGCCGACGAAGCAGGCGAACCCGGCCCGGTAGGGACGCGGTGCCAGGTCGCTCACGCGGTCACCGTGCCGAGGACGGTGCCGTCCGGCGCGGCCACGTGCACCGGCGCGTCGGCGGAGAGGTCACGCACCGCGGCGTGCCCGGCGCCGTCCAGTGTCGACGCCTCTGTCACCACCGCGGCCGCCTCCAGCCGGGTGGCGCCGGCCGCCGCCGCCGAGGCGACCGCCAACTGGAGCGCGGTGATCGTCAGCGAGGGCAGCGCGACGCTGGCCGCGGCGTACGTCCGGCCGTCCTGGTCGCGGACCGCCGCGCCCTCCACGGCGCCCACCCGGCCCCGTGCGCCCCGGGCCAGCACGACCAGCTTGGCGTCCTCGGCGCTCAGCTCGACCGGCTCGGACGGGCTCGGCCGGGCGGCCGGCAGGGCGGATGACTCAGGCATCGGCGGGTTGCCTCTCCTCGGATCGGTTGTGGTTGCCCCGGGACTCGGGGTGCTCGCCCCGGCGCGGGCTCTCCGGCTCGCCGGTCGACTCCACCCGCCGCACCAGCACCGTGTCGATCCGGTTGCGTCGGCCGGTGGTGCCCTCGGCGACCAGCCGGAGGCCGGCCACCTCGACCTCCGCCCCCGGTATCGGAACCCGGCCCAGCGACTGGGCGAGCAGCCCGCCGACCGTCTCCACCTCGTCGGCGGGCAGGTCGGTGTCGAACAGCTCGCCGAGGTCCTCCACCGGAAGCCGGGCGGTGACCCGCACCGCCCCGTCCTCCAGGCGTTCGACCGGCGGCCGCTCGACATCGTACTCGTCGGTGATCTCGCCGACGATCTCCTCCAGGATGTCCTCGATGGTGACCAGCCCGCCGGTGCCGCCGTACTCGTCGACGACGATCACCAGGTGGTTGCGGGCGGCCTGCATCTCGGAGAGCAGGTCGTCGACCGGCTTGGACTCGGGCACGAAGGTGGCCGGGCGCATCAGCTCGGCGACCGGCAGCCGGCCGTCCTCCGGCGCGCCGCCCTGGGTGCGCCGGATCAGGTCCTTGAGGTAGAGCACGCCGAGCACGTCGTCGACGCTCTCGCCGATGACCGGGATCCGAGAAAAGCCGGAGCGCAGGAAGAGCGCCAGCGCCTGGGAGAGGGTCTTACTCCCCTCTATCCAGACCATCTCCGTGCGCGGGACCATCACCTCGCGGGCGATGGTGTCGCCGAGCGCGAAGACCGAGTGGATCATCTGGCGTTCGCCGTGCTCCACCACGCCGCGCTGTTCGGCCAGGTCGACCAGCTCGCGCAGCTCCACCTGCGTGGCGAACGGGCCCTCCCGGAAACCGCGCCCCGGGGTCACCGCGTTGCCGATCAGGATCAGCAGCGAGGCGAGCGGGTTGAGCGCCCGCCCGAGCCAGCGCACCAGCGGCGCGACCGCCCGGCCGACCGCGTACGCGTGCTGCCGGCCGATGGTGCGTGGGCCGACGCCGACCACGACGAAGCTGACCACGGTCATCGCGCCGGCGGTGATCAGTGCCGCCCGCCAGCCCGCGCCGAAGGTGTCCACCGCGACCAGGGCCACCAGGGTGGTGGCGGTCAGTTCGGCGAGCAGCCGCAGCAGCAGCAGCAGGTTGAGGTGGCGGACCACGTCACCGGCGACGGCCTGGAGGGTACGCGCGCCGCGAGCGCCGTCGCGGGCCAGTTCGGCGGCCCGGGCCGGGGAGACCGCGGCCAGCGCGGCCTCGGTCATCGCGATCAGGCCGGCGAGCACGACCAGCCCGGCGGCGAAGACGAGCAGTTGCGCGTCGGGCAGGCCGGCGGTGGCGCCGGCCGCCAGTAGCGGAGTGGACATCACCGGGATCGGGTCGACCGCCAGCTCGCCAGCAGTCGGGCCTGGAGCGCGAACATCTCCCGCTCCTCCTCCGGCTCGGCGTGGTCGTAGCCGAGCAGGTGCAGCACCCCGTGCACGGTCAGCAGGTGCAGCTCGTCGGCGGCGGAGTGCCCGGCGGCGGCCGCCTGCTTGGCCGCCACCTCGGGGCAGAGCACGATGTCACCGAGCAGGGCGGGCTCGCCGCCGGCGGCGGTGGCCTCGCCCGGCCCGTGGTCGACGCTGCCCTCGTCCATGGGGAAGGCGAGCACGTCGGTCGGCCCGTCACCGCCCATCCAGCGGTGGTTGAGCTCGGTCATGTAGTCGATGTCGACCAGCAGCACGGAGAGCTCGGCGAGGGGGTTGACCCCCATCTCGTCGAGGGCGTGCCGGGCGACGGCGAGCACGGCGTCGGTGTCGACCTCGACACCGGACTCGTTGGCGATCTCGATGGACAAGTGTCTTCCTCTGTCTATCGGCGCCGGCCGGCCCGGCCGCCCTGGGCGGTGCGCCCCGGCACGGCGTGCACGCTCTGCGCCTGCTGGTTCTCCCGCTCGGCGTCCCAGCGGGCGTACGCGTCGACGATCTCCCCGACCAGCCGGTGCCGCACCACGTCCGAGCTGGAGAGCTGGGCGAAGTGCACGTCCTCGACTCCGCCCAGGATCTCCCGGACCACCCGCAGGCCGCTGGTCGTACCGCCGGGGAGGTCCACCTGGGTGACGTCACCGGTGACGACGATCTTGGAGTTGAAGCCGAGCCGGGTGAGGAACATCTTCATCTGCTCGGGCGTGGTGTTCTGCGCCTCGTCGAGGATGATGAACGCGTCGTTGAGCGTCCGGCCGCGCATGTACGCCAGCGGCGCGACCTCGATCGTGCCCGCCGCCATCAGCTTCGGGATCGAGTCCGGGTCGAGCATGTCGTGCAGCGCGTCGTAGAGCGGCCGCAGGTAGGGGTCGATCTTCTCGTTCAGCGTGCCGGGCAGGAAGCCGAGCCGCTCGCCCGCCTCGACCGCCGGCCGGGTGAGGATGATCCGGTTGACCTGCTTGGCCTGGAGCGCCTGGACGGCCTTCGCCATCGCCAGGTAGGTCTTGCCGGTGCCGGCGGGCCCGATGCCGAAGACGATGGTGTGCGCGTCGATCGCGTCGACGTAGCGCTTCTGGCCCAGCGTCTTGGGACGGATGGTGCGCCCGCGCCGGGAGAGGATGTTGAGCGTCAGGACCTCGGCGGGCCGCTCGGCGCTGCCCTGCTCGAGCATGCCGACGGTACGCCGTACGGCGTCTGTGGTCAGAGTCTCGCCTTTCTCGATGAGTTCGAGCAGCTCACTGAAGAGTCGCTCGGCGATGGCGTTGTCCGCGGGGGCACCGGTGATCGTGATCTCGTTACCCCGGACGTGCACGTCGCTGTTCACCGAGCGCTCGACCAGTCGCAGGATCTCGTCACCCGCGCCGAGCAGGTTGACCATGATCTTGGAATCGGGAACCGTGATCCTGGTCTGCACCCGGGGCGGGCCGGGAGGTGGGGTGCCGGTCATAGATCGGGCCGAGGGGCCCTGCGCCACCTGCTCTCGAATCGGCGCCGGCCCTGCTGGCGCGGCGTGCGGACGTTACACCCATCGTATCGGTTCAACCCGGGTGGCACCCCGTCCATTTCCGCCGCCCCCGGATCAGCTCCCGGCGCGGAAGTCGTACCGCTCGAAGGTCTCCTGGGTGCGGGTGAACCGGTACGTCGCCCAGTGCATCCGGACCACCGTGCCGCGCTCGTCACGGGTCAGTCGGAGCAGCTCACCGGCCTCCCGGCCGGAGACCGTGCGGTACACGTCCGGCCGGTCCGGCAGCGGCGCGAAGATCGCCGGCGGCTTGCCCGGCGGGTCGTCGGCGCCCCGGGCCCGCAGGGCCCCGTCGTGCCAGGAGAAGACGTACTCGAAGCCCTCGCCCCACCAGCGGCCGAGCAGCCCGCGTACCGCCTCGGGGGCCGGCGCCCCCGGCCGCCACGGCTCGATCTCGGCCGGGTCGTGCTCCACCGCCGCGGCGAGCAGCCGGTGCGGCAGGTCGAACAGCTCCGCCGCGGTGCCGGAAGAGCCGAGCACCGCGGCGCCCATCGCGCCGGACGTGCCGTCGCCGCCCCGCCGGCCGTAGACGGCGGCCAGGAAACCGGGCATCGCGCCGTCGTGCCCCACGTGCATGATCCGCTTGCCCTGCGGGACCAGGATCAACCCGAGCCCGAAGCCGCCGGCCCAGAGCGTCTCGTCGGTGACCGTCACCGGCCAGCGCATCTCGTCCAGGGTCGCCGGGGCGAGCACCCGGCCGGCCGCGTCGAGCGCCGCCGGATCGGCCAGGAACGCGGCCCACCGGGCCATGTCCCCGGCGGTGCTCCAGAGCTGGGCGGCCGGGCCGACCGCGCCGAAGTCGGTCGGCGGCTCCGGGTGCGCCTCGTCGGAGTACGCGTCGACCAAAAAGCCCGTGGCGGCCCGCCGGCCGGGGGTCACCGTGGTGTGGGTCAGCCCCAGCGGAGTGAGCACCCGCTCGGCCAGCACCTCCGCCCAGGTGCCGCCGCGCAGCTCGCCGACCAGGCGGCCGAGCAGCGCCATGCCGAGGTTGGAGTAGTGGTAACGGCGCCCCGGCGGCAGCACCCGCTCGGCGCGGGCCAGGTCGGCCAGGAGTTGCTCGGTGTCCGGGGCACGCAGGGTGTCCCAGACGTCGCCGTACGGCTCCCGTTGCAGCCCGGCGGTGTGCGAGAGCAGCCGGCGCACGGTCAGCTCGCCGTGCGCCGGCAGGTCGAGGTGGCGGCCGATCGGGTCGTCGAGGTCGAGCAGGCCGTCATCGCGGCACTGGAGGGTCAACACGGCGGTGAAGGTCTTGGTGACCGAGCCGATCCGGAACCGGGTCTCCGAATCGAGCGCGGTGTCGTTGCCGGTCCAGCCGACCGTGCACGTCCACGGTTCCCGGTCGGCCCGGTGCAGCGCCGCCGACACCGCCGGCACCCGCGCCTGCGCCTGCACCTGCCGCACCATCCGCCCGAGGCGGTCCCGCACATCCGTCACCCGGGCAGTGTAAGGAGGGGCGCCCGCCGGCGGTGACCGGTCAGCGGCAGAGCATCGGACCGAGCGGCGCGCCGCCGAGCAGGTGCGCGTGCGCGTGGAAGACCTCCTGGCCGCCGTACGCCCCGGTGTTGAACATCAGCCGGAACCCGTCGCCGAGCAGCCCCTCGTCCTCGGCCACCGCGGCGGCCGTGGCGAGCAGCTCACCGGCCAGCGCCGGGTCGCCCTGGCCGAGCGTGGCCACGTCGGCGTAGTGCTCCTTGGGGATGACCAGCACGTGCACCGGCGCCTTCGGGTCGACGTCGCGGAACGCGAGGATGGTGTCGGTCTCCCGGACGATGGTGGCCGGGATCTCCCCGGCGACGATGCGGCAGAACAGGCAGTCGGATCCCATTCGGGCATGCTAAGCGCTGCGCCGGGGGCCGGTGGGCGAGGCCGCACCGCTCCGGCATGATGGCCGGCGTGACTTCACGGGCGGTACTGGTGACGGGGGGCTCGCGCGGCATCGGGCGGGCGGTGGTGCGGGCCTTCGCGGCCGGCGGCGACCGGGTGGCGATCCACCACCGGGACTCCGCGGAGCTGGCCGAAGAGCTGCGCGCGCAGCTACCCGGCGAGGGGCACGTGGCGGTCCGGGCCGACCTCGCCGACCCGGACGCGGTCCGGGCGATGGTTGACGAGGCGGCCGGCCTGCTCGGTGGGCTCGACGTGCTGGTGAACAACGCGGGCGTGTTCGGGCCCGCCGACCCGCCGCACCCGGTCTTCGAGAGCAGCTACGAGCAGTGGCGGCAGCGCTGGCGCGAGGTGCTCGACACCAACCTCTTCGGCGCGGCCAACGCCAGCTGGTGCGCCGCCCAGCACATGCGCGAGCGGGGCGGCCGGATCGTCAACGTCTCCTCCCGGGGCGCGTTCCGCGGCGAGCCGGGCAACCCGGCGTACGGGGCGAGCAAGGCGGGGTTGAACGCGATGGGGCAGTCGCTGGCGGTGGCGCTGGCCCCGTACGGCATCGCGGTGGCCACGGTCGCGCCCGGCTTCGTGGCGACCGACATGACCAACGAGCACCTCAAGTCGCCGCGCGGCGAGGCGGTCCGGGCGCAGAGCCCGTTCAACCGGGTCGCCCGCCCGGAGGAGATCGCCGCCGCCGTGCACTGGCTCGCCTCGCCGGAGGCCGAGTGGGCCTCCGGCACCATCGTCGACCTCAACGGCGCCTCCTACCTGCGCAGCTGACCCGGATCGGACGACTCTCCCGCACGCCCTTTGCACTGCTTCACCGGACGCAACAGCTGGCGGCCGCAACCTGGGCGTGGGTTGACGCAGAGCAAAGGAGGCGCGGCAGCGGACCCCGGGGGCCCCGCCGGTCCGCCCGGCGGAGCGGCTACCAGCGGTCCAGGCGGGTCGAGAGCACGGAAAGCGCGGCGACGCCGGCCGTCGAGGTGCGCAGCACGGACGGCCCGAGCCGGACCGGGCGGGCGCCGGCCGCGGTGAACGCGTCCAGCTCGGCCGGGGCGATGCCGCCCTCGGGGCCGACCACCAGCACGATCTCGCCGCTGTCGGGCAGCTCGACGGTGGTCAGCCGGTCGTCGGCCTCCTCGTGCAGCACGAACGCGGCGGCGGCCCCGGCGATCCGGCGGGTCACCGTGCCGGTCGACTCGTCCGGCGCTCCGGCGACCACCGGCAGCCAGGCGCGGCGGGCCTGCTTGGCGGCCTCCCGGGCGGTCGCCGCCCACTTCTCCCGGGCCCGTACGCCCCGGTCGCCGCGCCACTGGGTCACCGAGCGGGCCGCCGCCCAGGGCACGATCTCGTCCACCCCGACCTCGGTCATCGCCTGCACGGCCAGTTCGCCCCGGTCGCCCTTGGCGATGCCCTGCACCACCACCAGCCGCGGTACGGACGCGTCCACGTACCCCCGGGAGCGGACGTCGAGCTCCAGGCTGCCCCGGCCTACGGCGGTGACCACGGCGGTGGCCGTGCCCCCGTGCCCGTCGGCGAGCAGCAGTTCCTCGCCGACGCGCAGGCGCTGCACCGTGGCGGCGTGGTGGCCCTCGGGGCCGTCGAGGGTCAGCGAGTCGGCGGTCGGCAGCGACTCGACCAGGAACAGCGGTGCGGACACGACGACAGGCTAGCCGCCCCGGCAGCGGCCGGGACGGCGAGCCGGCGGGTCAGGCGTGGCCGTTGAAGGCGTCGCGCATCCGGGAGAAGAAGCCGCCCTGCTTGGTCAGCTCGGCGACCTCCTCGCCCCGGGTCTTGGCGAACTCGCGCAGCATCCGCTCCTGCTCGGCGTCGAGCTTGGTGGGCGTGCGTACGTCGAGGTGGACGTAGAGGTCGCCCCGGCCGGTGCCGCGCAGGTGCGGCACGCCCCGGGCGCGCAGCCGCAGCGTGCTGCCCGGCTGGGTGCCCGGCTTGACGTCCACGGTCTCCTCGCTGTCCAGCGTCTTGATGGTCAGCCGGGTGCCGAGCGCGGCGGCGGTCATCGGCACGGTGACCCGGCAGTGCAGGTCGTCGCCCTTGCGGGAGTAGACGTCGTGCGGACGCTCGTGGATCTCCACGTAGAGGTCGCCGGCGGTGCCGCCGCCCGGGCCCACCTCGCCCTGCTGGGCCAGCCGGATCCGCATGCCGTCCTCGACGCCGGCCGGGATCTTCACGGTCAGCGACCGGCGGGTCCGCACCCGGCCGTCGCCGGCGCAGGTCGGGCAGGGGTGCGGGATGGTGGTGCCGTAGCCCTGGCAGACCGTGCACGGGCGGGCCGAGACGACCTGGCCGAGGAAGGTGCGCTGCACCGACTGCACCTCGCCCCGGCCGCCGCACGCCTCGCAGGTGGCCAGGTGGGTGCCGGCGGCGGTGCCGGCGCCCGAGCAGGTGGTGCAGAGCACGGCGGTGTCGACGGTGATCGGGGCCTCCACGCCGAACGCCGTCTCGTGCAGGTCCAGTTCCAGCCGCAGGATCGCGTCCGCCCCGGGCCGGGTACGCGGCCGCGGCCCGCGGGCGCCGCCCGCGCCGCCGAAGAACGCGTCCATGATGTCCTGGAAGCCGACGAACGGGCCGGCGCCGCCGGGGCCTCCGGGGCCGCCCGCGCCCCCGCCGCCGGGGGCGAGCGGGTCGCCGCCCAGGTCGACGATCTGCCGTTTCCGGTCGTCCGAGAGGACCTCGTACGCGGCGTTGATGTCCTTGAACTTCTCCTGGGCCTCCGGGTCCGGATTGACATCCGGGTGGTACTGCCGCGCCAGCTTGCGGTAGGCGCGCTTAATTTCGTCGTCGGAGGCGTCCCGGCTCACGCCGAGAATGCCGTAGTAGTCCCTGGCCACTGCGTTCCGTGTCCTCATGTTCGTCTCGCGTTGCGCCGGTCGCCGGCCGGAACCGGCCGTCGGTTCTGCCTGGTCAGTTCTGGGCCAGCAGGTCGCCCACGTAGCGTGCCACGGCCCGCACCGTGGCGATGGTGCCGGGGTAGTCCATCCGGGTCGGCCCCAGCACGCCGAGGCCACCGACGATCGTCGAACCCGGGCCGTAGCCGGTGCTCACCACCGACGCGGCCCGCAGGTTGTCGATCTCGTTCTCGTCGCCGATCAGCACCCGCGTCGTGCTCGGCTCCGCCTCGCCGATGAGCTTGAGCAGCACGACCTCCTCCTCGAGCGCCTCGAGGATGGGGCGCAGCGAGCCCTGGAAGTCGAGCAGGCCGCCGCGGGTCAGGTTGGCCGTGCCGGCCAGCGCGATCCGCTCCTCGTGCCGCTCGACCAGCGTCTCCAGCAGCACGGTGGAGAGGGTGGCCATCGCCGGCCGCAGCTCGGGCGAGACGTCGTCGACCAGCGCCTGCACCAGCGGCGGGGTCTCCGAGAGCCGGGTGCCGACCAGCTTCTCGTTGACCAGCCGGCGCAGGTCGGTGACGTCGTCGGCCGGGATCGGGCCGGGCATCTCGACCAGCCGCTGCTCGACCCGGCCGGTGTCGGCGATCATCACGAGCATCAGCCGGGTGGTGGAGATCGGCACCAGCTCCAGGTGGCGCACCGAGGAGCGGGCCAGGCTCGGGTACTGCACGACGGCGACCTGCCGGGTCAGCTGCGCGAGCAGCCGTACCGTGCGGTGCACCACGTCGTCGAGGTCGACCGCGCCGACCAGGAAGCGCTCGATCGCCCGGCGCTCGGCCGGGCTGAGCGGCTTGACCCGGGACAGCCGGTCCACGAAGAGCCGGTAGCCGCGGTCGGTGGGCACCCGGCCGGCGCTGGTGTGCGGCTGCCGGATGTAGCCCTCCTCCTCCAGCACCGCCATGTCGTTGCGGACGGTCGCCGGAGAGACCCCGAGCTGGTGCCGCTCGACCAGCGCCTTGCTGCCGACGGGCTCCTGCGTGGCGACGTAGTCCTCGACGATCGCCCGCAGGACCGCGAGCTTGCGGTCGTCGAGACCCATCCTCCCCACCTCCTGTCGCACGTCAGCCGGCGGCGCGCGGCGACCGCGCGGCGCGTCCTGGCACTCGACTGTAGCGAGTGCCAGTCTACGTCGGTGGGCCCACGGACGCGATGATCAAGACGGGCCACCGGCGCGCCCCGCCCGGGGGCCGGGACCGCACCGACCGATCATCCGGACAACCGGGACGACGTCGCTCTGGTGTGCCGTTGCCGGCTGCCCCTACCGTGACGTGCATGACTGAACCACCTCGCCCCCCGGGAGCCGACGGCCCCGGCGCACCGCCGCCGGACCCGACCGCTCCGTCGGCAGTCCCCGGCCCGCCGGCCGGCGACGAACCCACCGCACCACTGTCCGGGGCGCCGGCCCCGGGCGGCTATCCCCCGCCCGGTGGCTATCCGCCGCCCACCGGTGACCAACCGCCGTCGGGTGGCTACCCTCCGCCAGGTGGCGCTCCCCCGCCCGGGGGCTACCCGCCGCCCGGGGGCTACCCCCCGCCGGGTGCCGGCTATCCGGCCGGCGGCGGCTACGGCCCGCCCGCCGGCGGCTACGCCAACAACGAGGACAAGACCTGGGCCCTGATCGCCCACTTCGGCGGCGCGGCCGGCGTGATCGTCGGCGGCGGCCTGCTCGGCTGGCTGGCGCCGCTGATCGCGATGATGGTCCGCGGGCAGCAGTCGCCGACCGTCCGGGCGCACGCCGTCGCGGCGCTGAACTTCCAGATCACCTGGACGATCGTCAGCGTGCTGAGCTGGGTGCTCACGCTGGTCACCTGCGGGCTGCTGTTCTTCGTCCCGATGCTCGTCTGGTTGGTGCCGCTGATCTTCGGCATCATCGCCGGGGTCAAGGCCAACGAGGGCGTGCTCTACCGCTACCCGATGACCTACAACTTCACCAAGTGACCCGGGCCGGCCGCTCCCCCGGCCGGCTCCGGGCACCACCGCCGGCGGGCGGGATCAGCGACCGCCTCAGGGCAGCAGGTCGCGCACCACGGCGTCGGCGAGCAGCCGCCCGCGCAGGGTGAGCACGGCCCGCCCGGCCGCGTACTCCGGCGCGGCCAGCAGCCCGTCCGCCAGCGCCCGCTCGGCGCCGGCCCGCCCGGCCGCGTCCAGGCCGGCCGCGTCCAGGCCGGCCAACGGCAGCCCGGCGGCGAGCCGCAGCCGGAGCATGACGTCCTCGGTGTGCGCCTCGTCGGGGGTGAGCACCTCCCGGGCCAGGCCGGGCGACCCCCCGGCGGCGAGCCGCTGGGCGTACGTCGTGGGGTGCTTGACGTTCCACCAGCGCACCCCGCCGACGTGGCTGTGCGCCCCCGGGCCGAGGCCCCACCAGTCGGCGCCGCTCCAGTAGAGCAGGTTGTGCCGGCACCGGGCGGCCGGCGTGCGGGCCCAGTTGGAGACCTCGTACCAGGAGAAGCCGGCCGCGGACAGCGCGGCCTCCGCGGCCAGGTAGCGGTCCGCCGCGACGTCGTCGCTGGGGTACGGCAGCTCGCCCCGGCGCATCCGGGCGGCGAGCCGGGTGCCGTCCTCCACGATCAGGGCGTAGGCGCTGACGTGGTCGACGCCCGCCGCCACCACCTGGTCCAGCGAGGCGGCGAAGTCCGCCGCGCTCTCGCCCGGCGTGCCGTAGATGAGGTCGAGGTTGACGTGGTCGAACCCGGCGTCGCGCGCCTCGGACGCGGCGGCGGTGGCCCGGCCGGCGCGGTGCGTACGGTCCAGGATCGCCAGCACCCCGGGGGACGCGGACTGCATGCCCAGCGAGATCCGGGTGTAGCCGGCCGCGCGGAGCGCCTTGAGCGACTCCGGGGTGACCGACTCGGGGTTGGCCTCGGTGGTCACCTCGGCGTCGGCGGCCAGCCCCCAGGTGCGGTCGATGCCGTCCAGGATCCGGACCAGGTCGTCGGCGGGGAGCAGGGTCGGGGTGCCGCCGCCGACGAAGACCGTGTCCACCCGCGGCGGCGGGGTGTCGCCCAGCACCCGGGCGGCGAGCGCCAGCTCGGCCAGCACGGTGTCGGCGTAGCCGTCCCGGCTCGCGCCGCCGCCCAGCTCCGCCGCCGTGTACGTGTTGAAGTCGCAGTAGCCGCAGCGGCTGGCGCAGAACGGCACGTGGACGTACACGCCGAAACCGCGCGCGCCGACCGCGCGGGTGGCGGTGGCGGGCAACGAGCCGTCGACGGGGACGGGTTCGCCTTCTGGAAGGACGCCGGGCATGGCCACTAGTGTGCCCGCATGACCTCTCCCGACGCGCTGGTGCGGGTCGCCACGGCCCGCGGGGTGACCACCCTCACCCTGGACAGCCCGCACAACCGCAACGCGCTCTCCACCCCGCTGATGACCGAGCTGCTCGCCGGCCTGGCCGCCGCGGTCGCCGACGACGCCGTCCGGGTGATCGTGCTGGACCACACCGGTCCGGTCTTCTGCTCCGGCGCCGACCTGAAGGAGACCGCGGCCGCGTACGCCAGCGGGACGGTGCCGGCGGGGATGCTCGGCGACGTGCTGGCCGCGGTCTGGGAGTGCCCGAAGCCGGTGGTGGCCCGGGTCGCCGGGCCGGCCCGGGCGGGCGGCCTCGGCCTGGTCGCGGCGGCCGACCTGGCGGTCTGCGCCGAGGAGGCCACCTTCGCCTTCACCGAGGTGCGGATCGGGGTGATCCCGGCGGTGATCTCGGCGACCGTGCTGCCCCGGCTGCACCCGCGGGCGGCGGCCGAGCTCTACCTGACCGGGGACACCTTCGACGGCCGCCGGGCCGCCGAGATCGGCCTGGTCACCGCCGCGGTGCCGGCCGACGAGCTGGATGCCGCGGTGGCCCGGTTCTGCGACTCGCTGGTCCGCGGCGCGCCCGCCGCGCTCGCCGGGGCGAAGCGGCTGCTGCGCCGGCCGCCCGCCGCCGACCTGCGCGCCGAACTCGCCGAGCTGTCCCGCCTCTCCACCGGCTACTTCCTCTCTGCCGACGGCCGCGAAGGCGTCCTGGCGTTCCGGGAGAAGCGGCCGGCGCGCTGGGTGGCCGAGCTCGACGCGGAGGTGTCCGGCTGAGCCTCTCGCGGTCGGTCGGGCCGGCCGGCGACAGGTGAGTTACCGGCCGGAACGGGAATCTTCCGGCTCACCCGACCACCGGGGGCGCTGCCCGCGCGGCGGGCGCGAACCGGTCGGACGACACGGGCCGCCCGTTCGGGGACGTACGCTTGTCGGGCTGTCGAACAGGGGGGTGTGGGTGCGAACTCGGGCAGTCGCTGCGGGCGGAGTCGTCCTCGTGCTCGTCGCCGTGATCGGGATCCTGTACGCCGTCCGGCAGTTCGGGCAGGAGCTGCGGTTGCCGCTGGCCAGCCGGACGTGCACGGTGCAGGCCGACGGCGAGGTGGCGCTGGACGGCGACCAGATGGCCAACGCGGCGACGATCGCGGCGATCGGGATCCAGCGGAAGATGCCGGAGCGGGCGGTGGTGGTGGCGCTGGCCACCGCGTACCAGGAGTCCGGCCTGCGCAACCTCGACGGCGGCGACCGCGACTCGGTCGGGCTGTTCCAGCAGCGGCCGAGCCAGGGCTGGGGCACCCCGACCCAGATCAGCGACCCCCGGTACGCGGCCAACCGGTTCTACGCGGCGTTGAAGAAGGTGCGCGGCTGGGAGCGGATGCGGGTGACCGACGCGGCGCAGAAGGTGCAGCGGTCGGCGTTCCCCGAGGCGTACCAGAAGTGGGCGGACGAGTCCCAGGTGCTCACCCGGGCGCTGCTCGGGCACGCCACCGGGGCGGTCGCCTGCACGGTGAGCCAGGATCCGGCGATGCGCGGCGTGGCCGCGACCGCGGCGTTGACCCGCGGTCTGACCCTGGACTGGGGGCTGGCCGCGGCGGTCGCCGCCGACGACCTGACCGGCCTGACCGTGCCCGCCGCCGACCAGCGCGGCGGCTGGCGGTACGCCCACTGGCTGGTCTCCCACGCCGGCGACCACGGGGTCAAGCGGGTGCGCTTCGGCGACCTGGAGTGGACCGCCCGGGACGGCACCTGGAAGCGGGTGACCGACGGCTCGCCCGACCCGTCACGGGTGGTGGCGGAGGTCTTCGCCGAGGGGTGACAGTCCCCGCCCCCGATCTCCTTACCGGCAGTCACCGCACAATCCGGCATTTACCGCGATTGGCACGAGAAGCCCGCCCGACGTATACCCACCGCACTCGTACCGCTGCCCATGGTCCGGCTCGCGCACCGAACGGCCGGTCGGGCATTCCCGCCCGCCCTTCCACCGCGTTACGATCGGCGACCTGTGCCAGCAATGGTTTCGCCTCATGGGGAGGGGTACGACGTGGCGTTCGACTACGGCGACCGGACCGGTTACGAACCGATCAGCGACACTGACCGCAAGGAGTTTCACGAGCAGGGCTTCCTCCTGCTGCGGAACGTCCTGACGGAGGACCACCGGGCGGCGCTGGAGGCGGCGGTCGACCGCGTCTACGCCGAGGAGAAGGCCAAGGGCAACACCACCAAGGACGGGACCCTGCACCTGCTGGGCTTCCTGGAGCGGGACGAGCTCTTCGGTGACCTGCTCACCCACCCAATCACCTTCCCGTACATGTGGGGCCTGGCCGGGTGGAACATCTACACCCACCACAACCACCTGGACGTGACCCCGCCGGCGCTGGAGCCGGAGAAGCCGTACTGGGGCTGGCACCAGGACGGGTACCGGCAGAACTCCGACCCGGAGACGATGGACCCGAACCTCCCCCGGCCGATGTTCTCGCTGAAGGTCGCCTACGTGCTCTCCGACCTCTCGGAGAACGGTCGCGGCGCCACCAAGGTCATCCCGGGCAGCCACCTGTGGAACTCGCTGCCCCGCCCGGCGGACACCACGGTGCACAACCCGGACCCGGAGGGCACGGTGGAGATCACCGCCAAGCCGGGTGACGCGTTCATCTTCGACCGCCGCCAGTGGCACTCCCGGTCGACCAACCTGTCGACCATCACCCGCAAGATGCTCTTCGTCGGCTACACCTACCGGTGGATCCGCCCGCTGGACGAGCTGCACATCGACAAGGACGGCCCGTGGTGGGCCAACCGCACCCCGGTGCAGCGCCAGCTCTGCGGTGAGGGCACCCACACCGCGAACTACTGGGGCATCAACTGGGACGGCTACATCGACGACGAGATCCCGCTGCGCAAGGAGCTCAAGCAGCGCGATCTGCTCGACCGCAACATCCCCTGGCTGCGCTGACCCGACGCTGAACGGGCCCCTCCCCTCCCGGGGCGGGGCCCTTCGTCGTTTCCGGGCCGGCGGTCAGCGGCGGCCGGCCACCCGGCGGCGCGCCTTCTCCCGGATCGACTCCGGCAGGTCCGCCGCGTCCAGCAGCCGGGGCAGCAGCTCCGGCTCCAGGTTCAGCGCCCGGAACACCTCGCCGATGGTCACCCCGTGCGCCGGGCGGTCGACCACCTCCACCGGGTCGCCCGCGCCGACCTCGCCCGCCCGCAGCAGCCGCAGGTACGCCCCGGGCGTCGCGCGGACGGTGAACCGCTTGATCAGATCCGGCACCCCCCAGAAGCCGGCGAAGGTGGTGCACGGGGTGCGCGGCTTGGTCACCTGGAGCAGCGCCGACCCGATCGCCCACTGCTCACCGATCACCGCACCGGTCACGTCGACCGCGTAGGTGGTCAGGTTCTCGCCGAAGCCACCGGGGCCGATCGTCCGGCCCAGCTCGCCGGCCCACCAGCCGGCGTCCTCCTCGGCGTAGGCGTAGACGGCCTGGTCCGGCCCGCCGTGGTGGGCCCGCTCGCCGATGAAGTCGCCGGCCACCCCGTCCGGGTGGAGCAGCACCGGGCCGTCCGCCGGCCGCTTGTCGATGCCGCTGCGGCCGCTCGGGTCGCCCGCCCACTCCGCCTCGGTCACGATGCCGAGGTTCACCGATGCCAGCCTGCCCGTCATGGCGGTCAGCCTAGCCAGGACCGGCCGGCGGCCGGTATCGAGATCCACTCGGCGGCCCGCCGCCGGCGGCGCCCCGAGGGCCGGCACACCGACGCGCGGTCAGCCCTTCACCGCGCCGGCGACCAGACCGGAGACCATCCGGCGCTGCACCAGCAGGAAGAAGATGATCACCGGCAGGGTGAACAGCGTGGAGGCGGCCATCACCGGCCCCCAGGCGGTGTCGTCCCGGCCGAAGAAGAAGGTCATCGCCACCGGCAGGGTGTAGCGGTTCTGGTCGTTGATGAAGGTCAACGCGAAGATCAGCTCGTTCCACGCGGTGATGAAGGAGAAGATGCTGGTCGCCACCAGGCCGGG
The DNA here is from genome assembly GCF_052981855.1 of Micromonospora sp. LZ34. NCBI lineage: Bacteria > Bacillati > Actinomycetota > Actinomycetes > Micromonosporales > Micromonosporaceae > Micromonospora > Micromonospora sp. LZ34. The sequence goes on along the minus strand of NZ_JBRIQN010000025.1, from coordinate 62,027 downwards.
CGCCACCAGCGGGAAGAGGATCCGGCGGAAGATCTGGGCCCGGCTGGCGCCGTCGATCGCGGCCGCCTCCTCCAGTTCCTTGGGCACCGCGGCGACGAACCCGCGCAGCATCCAGACCGCGAACGGCAGCGAGAAGCCGAGGTAGGTGAGGATCAGGCTGGGCAGGGTGTTGTAGAGCCCGAGCCGCTGGATCATCAGGAACAGCGGGATGACCAGCGCCTCCAGCGGGATCATCTGCACCACCAGCAGCATGATCAGGAAGCTGGTCCGGAGCTTGAACCGGAACCGGGCCACCGCGGTGGCGGCGAGCAGCGCGACCAGGCCGCTGAGCAGCACCGTGGAGATCGCGACCAGCGCGCTGTTGAGGAAGAAGTCGGCGAAGGTCACGCCGGGGATCAGGTTGCCGGTGAGGATCTCCCGGTAGTGCTCCAGGGTCGGCTCGTTCGGCACCGGCTTGGGCGTGCTGGAGAAGATCTCCGAACTCGGCTTCAGCGAGGTGGCGATCATCCAGTAGACCGGGAAGGCCGCGAAGAGCGCCACCAGCAGACCCGCGCCGTTGAGGGCGATCCGCTTCACACCTGCGCCGCCCGCGCGTCGCGTCACGCGTCCTCCTCCTGCTTGAGCACCATGCGGACGTAGAAGCCGGTCACCACGAGCAGGATCAGGGTGAGGATCACCGCGATCGCCGCGCCCAGGCCGTACTTCGGCGGCGGCGAGAACGCCTCGGCGTACGAGTAGATGGCGAGCATGAACGTCGGCCGGTCCTGGGTGCCGCCGGCGAGCACGAACTGCTGGGTGAAGACCTTGAAGTCCCAGATGGTGGAGAGCACGATCAGGATCCCGAAGACCGGCCGCAGCAGCGGGAAGGTGACCTTCCAGAAGACCCGCCACGGCCCGGCCCCGTCGACCCGGGCCGCCTCGTGCAGCTCACTCGGCACGCTCTTCAGCCCGGCCAGCACGCTCACCGCGATGAACGGGAACGAGTGCCAGACCACCACCAGGGTGAGGATCGAGAAGAACAGCAGCGGGGAGTTGAACCAGCCGTAGCCGGTCCAGTCGCTGCGGCCGAAGAGGCTGGTGGAGAGCCCTTCGGGCAGGGCGTTGAACAACCAGGTGACCAGGCCGCTGGTGTCGTCGAAGATCCACTTCCAGACGATCGTGCCGGTCAGCGCCGGGGTGGCCCAGGCCAGCATCACGCAACTGGCCACGAACGCGGCCATCTTCCGGCCCAGCCGGTTGAGCAGCAGCCCGACCAGGGTGCCGAGGATCATCGTCAGCACCACGTTGGCCACCGCGAACAGCACCGTGTTGCGCAGCACGGTGAGGAAGAACGGGTCGCCGAGGATCTCGCTGTAGTTGCCCAACCCGATCCACGGCCACTCCCGGTCGCCGCGCAGCTGCCGGACGTTGTTGAGCCGGTAGAAGGACATCACCACGACCTGGCCGAGGGGCCAGAGCAGCAACACCCCGATGATCACCAGGCAGGGCAGGAGCAGCAGGTAGGGCAGGCGGTCCACCCGGCGGCGCCGCCGCGCGGGGTTCTCCCGCGCGGCGGTCGCCTCCGTCGCCTCGGTCAGCGTGGTCACTTGGCGTTGAGGATGCTTTCCATCTCGGCGGCCGCGTCGGCGGTGGCCTTCTCGACCGTCTTCTGACCCTTTATGACCGAGCTGTTCATCGCCTGGGTCACCGTCTTGGTCCGGCTGACCTCCACCCACTTCGGGGTGAGCGGCGTGAGCTTGGTGTTCTGCATCGCGGTGGCGAAAGGCCCCATGATCTTGTCGCTGGTGTACTTGTCCCCACCGACCAGGTCCTTGTAGATCGGGAAGAAGCCCAGGCTCTCGGCGAACGCCGCGTCGTTCTTCTTGCTCAGCAGCACGGTCAGGTAGTCCCAGGCCAGGTCCTGCCGCTCGCTGTCCTTCCAGACGGCGACGTCCGAGCCACCGGCGAAGGCCGGCGCGGGCTGGCCGTCGGGGCCGGGAATCGGGAACGTCCCCCAGACCTTCTCGATCTCCGGGTTGTCCTTCTTGATGGCGCCCTGCTGCCAGCTGCCGCCGAACGCCATGGCCGCCTTGCCGGTGGCGAACTGGGTCCGCGCGTCGATCTCATTCCAGCCGGCGGCGGCCGGCGGGGCGACCTTGTGCACGGTCACCAGGTCGGTCCAGAACTTGACCGCCTTCTGCGCCTCCGGCGTGTTGTAGCCGGACTTCCAGGAGTCACCCTGCTTGGTGGCGATCTCCGCACCCGCACCCCACAGGAACGAGTAGAACGGCAGCTCGGAGTTGCCGGGCAGGGCGATGCCGTAGGTGCCCGGCTTCTTCGCCTGCACGGCCTTGGCCGCGGCGACCAGGTCGTCCCAGGTCTTCGGCACCTGCACGCCGGCCTCGGCGAACCAGTCGGTGCGGTAGTAGATGCCGCGCACGCCCGCGTACCACGGCACGCCGTACTGCTTGCCGTCGAGCTGAGCGTTCTGCACCAGGTCGGGGAGGATGTCCTTGCCCTCGGCCCAGCCGCCGAACTTGCCCGTCAGGTCGGCCAGCGCCTCCTGGGAAGCCCAACCCTGCGTCTCGGTGTTGCCCAGCTCGGTGACGTCCGGGCCCTCACCGCCGGCGAGCGCCGCCTGGAACTTCTTCGGCGCCTCCAGCCAGGGGATGTACTGGACCACCACGTCGGTGTCCGGGTGCTTCTGCCGGAACTCGGTCTCGACGCCGTCGAGGAACTTGGTCTGCGCCTCGCTGCCCTCGCCCATCATCCAGACCGTCAGCTTGCTGTTGTCGGCGGCTCCGTCGTCGTCCGAGCCGCCGCAGCCGGCGAGCACCATCGCGGCCGAGGCCACGACGGCGGTGACCGGAGCCAGCCGCTTCCACCTGTTCACGCCACTTCTCCCTCGCGCCGTCTGGCATTAACCTTCTCCGCCGCACCTTAGTAGGAAAAATTCCTTTACGACAGTGGACGCTCGGCGGAAGCGAGGCGACCGTATCGCAGCGTTGCTCCCAGGGACAGCCGGGCGACGGGGCGAATCAGGGCGTACGCAGACGCACGGGCGCCCGGCCTGCCGGCCGGGCGCCCGTCGTTGCTGGCTGTGCGGAATTACCGGTGGGTGACACCCCGGCGACGACCGGCCCCGGCCACCAGGGCCACGGCGACGGCGGCCAGCAGGACCTGCAGCAGCAGCTCACGCCAGTCCAGTCCGGCGGTGTCGGCGAAGCCCGAGGCGCGGGCGATCACCGTGCCCAGCAGCGCGGCGCCGACGCCGATCAGCATGTGCAGCCAGATCGGCATGTTCTGGCGGCCCGGCACGACCAGCCGGCCCAGAGCGCCGACGATCAGACCAACGATGAGCGCAGTGATGATGCCCCAGACGGTCAGCTCCACGGTCGCCCTCCTTCAATGGATGTCTGTGACGATGGGTGATGTTCGTGTCGCGCCCCCTGATTGCCCGATGCGCCAGAAACCCAAACCGACTTGAGGTGACAACCCGACCCGAGCAGCGCCAGACCGGGAGGTTCCACCGAACCCGCCCTGGCCGCCGCGCCGCCGGCGCCACCCGAGCCCCGCAGGTGGACGGGCGCCCGACCTGGTGGTCGGGCGCCCGTCGGGTTCAGGCTGTGCGGTTACCGGTGGGTGACGCTGCGGCGTCGGCCAACGCCGGCCACCAGGGCCACGGCGATGGCGGCCAGCACCACCTGGACGAGCAGCTCGCCCCAGTCGATGCCGGCGGTCTCGGTGGCGATGCCCATGGCCCGGGCGAGCACCGTGCCGAGCAGCGCGGCACCCACGCCGATCAGCATGTGCAGCCACATCGGCATGTTCTGGCGGCCCGGCACGGCCAGGCGGCCCAGAGCGCCGACGATCAGACCAACGATGAGCGCAGTGATGATGCCCCAAACGGTCAGCTCCACGGTCGCCCCTCCTTTGCAGAATGTCTGTCACACGGTGTGTGGTTCCTGTCGTGACCGCTAAATTCCCGACCGGTCGATTCGCCAAACCGACGCAGTCCCCGCCGACCTCGTCCGCGGTCGATGCCCGGCGCTGCGTCGAATTCGCGCCGGGCGCCGTCGGCGCAGGTCACGGCGGCCCGCGGCGGTGACTCCAGCCGATGCCGGGCGCCGGAAAATTCCTTCGACCGCCCCACCTAACCGGCAAGGCTCCTTCGCCGAACGGCCCGCCGGCCGGGGCACCGGCCACGCCGGCGAGCCCGACACGACAACGGCCGGCGCCCCCGGTCGGGCCGGACCGCGGTGGTCCCTGCCCGGCCGGGGCGCCGGCCGTCGTACGTCAGCCGCCGGTCGACCGGCGGCGGCTCACTTCTTGCCGGGGGCCTTGCCGTCGCCGGAGTCGGAGGAGAGCGCGGCGATGAAGGCCTCCTGGGGGACCTCCACCCGGCCCACCATCTTCATCCGCTTCTTGCCTTCCTTCTGCTTCTCCAGCAGCTTGCGCTTACGGCTGATGTCACCGCCGTAGCACTTGGCGAGCACGTCCTTGCGGATCGCCCGGATCGTCTCCCGGGCGATCACCCGGCTGCCGATCGCGGCCTGGATCGGCACCTCGAACTGCTGGCGCGGGATCAGGTTGCGCAGCTTGGCCGCGATGCTGGTCCCGTAGTTGTACGCCTTGTCCTTGTGCACGATCGCGCTGAACGCGTCGACCGGCTCGCCGTGCAGCAGGATGTCGACCTTCACCAGGTCGGACGACTGCTCGCCAGAAGGCTCGTAGTCCAGCGAGGCGTAGCCCTTGGTGCGGCTCTTCAACTGGTCGAAGAAGTCGAAGATGATCTCGGCCAGCGGCAGGGTGTAGCGCAGTTCCACCCGGTCGGCGGAGAGGTAGTCCATGCCGAGCAGGTTGCCCCGGCGGCCCTGGCAGAGCTCCATCACCGCGCCGACGTAGTCGTTCGGGGTGAGTACGGTGGCGCGCACCGTCGGCTCGTACACCTCAGCGATCTTGCCGGTCGGGTACTCGCTCGGGTTGGTCACCACCACCTCCTCGCCGTCCTCCTGGAGGGCCCGGTAGACCACGTTCGGCGCGGTGGAGATCAGGTCGAGGTTGAACTCACGCTCCAGCCGCTCCCGGATGATCTCCAGGTGCAGCAGGCCAAGGAAACCGCAGCGGAAGCCGAAGCCGAGCGCCCCGGAGGTCTCCGGCTCGTAGGTGAGCGCGGCGTCGTTGAGCTTGAGCTTGTCGAGCGCGTCGCGCAGGTTCGGGTAGTCCGAGCCGTCGATCGGGTAGAGGCCCGAGTAGACCATCGGCTTCGGGTCCTTGTAGCCGCCGAGCGCCTCGGTGGCCGGGCGGGAGTTGATGGTGACGGTGTCACCGACCCGGGACTGGCGGACGTCCTTCACGCCGGTGATCAGGTAGCCCACCTCGCCGACCCCGAGGGCGTCGGCCTTGACCATCTCCGGCGAGATGACCCCGATCTCCAGCAACTCGTGCACCGCGCCGGTGGACATCATCTTGATCCGGTCCCGGGCGCTGATGTGCCCGTCGATCACCCGGACGTAGGTGACCACGCCCCGGTAGACGTCGTAGACCGAGTCGAAGATCATCGCCCGGGCGGGCGCCGCGGCGTCGCCGACCGGCGGCTGGAACTGCCGGACGATCTCGTCGAGCAGGTACGGCACACCCTCGCCGGTCTTGCCGGAGACCTTGATGCAGTCGGCCGGGTCGCCGCCGATCAGGTGGGCCAGCTCCTCGGCGTACTTCTCCGGCTGGGCGGCCGGCAGGTCGATCTTGTTGAGCACCGGGATGACGTGCAGGTCGTTCTCGAGCGCCAGGTAGAGGTTGGCCAGGGTCTGCGCCTCGATGCCCTGCGCGGCGTCGACCAGCAGGATGGCGCCCTCGCAGGCGGCCAGCGAGCGGGACACCTCGTAGGTGAAGTCGACGTGGCCCGGGGTGTCGATCATGTTCAGCACGGCCTGCTCGCCGGCCCGCTCGCCCTCGCGGATGGTCCACGGCATCCGGACGGCCTGGCTCTTGATGGTGATGCCGCGCTCGCGCTCGATGTCCATCCGGTCGAGGTACTGGGCGCGCATCTGCCGGGGGTCGACCACGCCGGTGAGCTGCAACATCCGGTCGGCCAGGGTCGACTTCCCGTGGTCGATGTGAGCGATGATGCAGAAGTTCCTGATGCGCGCCGGGTCGGTGGCACCAGGAGCGTTCGCGCCGGAATCGAGCGTCGGTGGCACAGCTGTCCGTTCTGGTCGGCTGACGTTGAGCAGGCCGGCGCGACGCCGGCCCCCTCTATGCTCCCACGTCGCCGCCGCGCTCCCGCTGCGCGGGCGATCCCCGGCACCGACCTCGTGCCGTGGCCCGAGCCAACGCGGCCGTCACCCGGCGCCGCTCCCCCGCGCCGGCGTCACTCGGCGGGCGGTTCGACGAAGAGCGCGGCGAGCTTCGGCAGCCGACGGCGGGCCTCCTCCTCGTCGTCGAAGTCCCAGAAGTCGTTGAGGTCGGGCACCGGGACCGGGTCGCGGTCGGCCGGCAGGTCGGTCGCGGTCGCCTTCCGGTAGGCGTCCCAGGGCACCGTGAGCATCTCCTCGCACTCGAACTCCTCGCCGCTGAGCGAGGCGGCCCGCACCTGCGGCAACTCGGCCAGCGAGTCGGGGTCGGCGACGGCCCGGGCGAAGACCGCCCGCCCCTGGGTCATCAACCAGCCCCGGAAGTACTCGAAGCCGTCGTCCGAGGCACCCCCGTTGATCAGGTAGGCCGCGCCCCAGAGGTCGACCCGGTAGGACGCGGCGAGCACCCGCTGCTGGTGGCGGGCGTAGCCGACGATGTCGGCCGGCTCGTGCTCGGCGAGCAGCGCCACGGCCCGCGCGGCGACCGCTCCGGGCTCGCCGCCGCCGCCGGCCCGGGCCCGGTCGATCAACTGCCAGAAGTCGTCGGTCCTCATGGCCTGGCAGTCTCCCAGACCGACCAGGGCGGCCGGTCGGGCAGCGGGAACAGCTCGACCAGTCGCGGAAAGCGCCGGGTGAGCTCGTCGGGGTCGGCCAGCTCCCATTCCGGGTCCTGCGGGTCGGGGGACATGCTCACGTCTCTCCCCCGCACCGTCAGCGCGCCCTCCAGCCCGTCCTCGTCGCCGGTGATCCGCGCGTACGCCCGGTCGGCGACGTAGTCGAGCGCCTCCCAGTCGGGCCACTCGTGGTCGGCCCAGTCACGGTTGGGCCGGCCGGCCAGCCGGCGCACCTGCGGCACGTCGGCGAGCGCGTCCGGGTCGGCGACCACCCGCTCGAACGCCCCCCGGCCCAGCCCGACCAGCCAGGCCTGGAAGTAGTGGAAGCCGTCGTCGGAGCAGAGCCCGCCGCAGATGTGCAGCGCGGCGCCCCACATCGACCAGGTGTCCGCCCGGGCGCGGGCCTCGTCGAGCCGGACCGCGAAGTCGACCACGTCGTCGGTGGGCCGCTCGGCCAGGCGGTCGGTGAGCCAGGCCAGCCGGGCGTCCGGGTCGGCGGTGGCCGTGGCGGACGCCTCGATCAGCGCCCAGAAGTCGTCGGTGGCGATCACCGGCGCAGTATCGCGGGGCGGTACGACACGGGGCAGCATGGAGCCGTGCCCCCGCCGTCGCTGCCACCGGTGCCGTACCACGCGACGGCGCGGCGGCCGGACTGGGCCGACCTGCCCGCCGGGCTGCGGACGGCGCTCGCCGACCGGCTCGGCGCGCCGGTGGTCGCGGTGGAGATCGCCGGCGCCGGCTTCACCCGCGGCTTCGCCGCCGTGCTCGGCACCGCCGACGGCGACCGGGCCTTCGTCAAGGCCGCGCCCGCCGCCGGGCAACCGCAGCTGGTCGACTGGTACGCGCGGGAGGCGGCGATCCTCGACCGGCTGCCCGCCGGCCTGCCGGCGCCCCGCCCCCGCTGGACCCTGCGCGCGGCCGGCTGGTTCGCGGTCGGCCAGGAGGCGATCCGCGGCCGTACGCCCCGGCTGCCCTGGGACCCGGCCGAGCTGGCCGCCGCCCTCGCCGGGTACGCCCAGCTCGCCGCCGCCCTGGCCGACCCGCCGGCCGAACTGGTCGCCCTGGGGCTGCCCCGGCTCGCCGACCTGGCCCGGGAGGACATCCTCTGGTGGGGCGAGGTGGCCGCCGGGCGCGAGCCGCCGCCACCGCTGCCCGCCCCGGTCCGGGGGCGGCTGCCCGAGCTGGTCACCCTGGAGTCGCGCCTCCCCCGCTACGCCGCCGCCGGCACCGGGTTGATCCACGGCGACCTGCGCCTGGACAACGTGCTCGTCGACGCCGGCGGTCGGGCCTGGTTCTGCGACTGGACCTGGCTCTGCCACGGGCCGCCCTGGTTCGACCTGGCCGGCCTGCTGATCACCGCGTACGCCAGCGGGCTGGACGCCGACGGCCTCTTCGCCGGGCACCCGGCCGCCGCCGGCGCTCCCCCGGACGTGCTGGACGTCACCCTGGCCGCGCTGGCCGGCTACTTCCTCACCACCGCCGCGTCGGCGCCACCGACCGCCTCGCCGCACCTGCGGGCGCACCAGCGGTGGAGCGGCGAGCAGGCGCTCGACTGGCTCGCCCGCCGGCGGGGCTGGGCGTGACCCGGCGATCTCCGCCGGGACGCGGCACTAGCCGAGCGTGGCCGGCGCGGCGGTGGCGGAGACGCGATGGGATCGGCCGCCCGCGCCCCTTCCGGGCACCGCGGACCCGGCCGTTTTGGCTCGTCCCGGGCGACCTGGTAACCTGGCTCTTCGCGCAGCGATGACGCATGCTCGTCGCGCGCAGAAGCAGACCAACCCGAGCTATCAAGACGAGGCTGTCGCGTGGCGAACATCAAGTCCCAGATCAAGCGCAACCGGCAGAACGAGAAGCGCCGGCTGCGTAACAAGTCGGTCAAGTCGTCGCTGAAGACCGCCATCCGGAAGTTCCACGAGGCCGCCGAGGCCGGCGACGTGGAGAAGGCTGCCGTCCTCATGCGCGACGCTACGCGGAAGCTGGACAAGGCGGCCAGCAAGGGCGTGATCCACGCCAACCAGGCCGCGAACCGCAAGTCCGCGATCGCCAAGCGCGTGGTGTCGCTCTCCGCCTGAGCCGGCGGACCCAGACCTGACCGGAAGCCCCGGGCGCTGCCCCGGGGCTTCCGTCTGTGTGTCCGGGCACCCGGCCCGATCATGCTCGCCGACGGCGCCATGATCGTTGCGGTTCGGCCGCCGCTCGCCCGGTCTGCGGTGCCACGACCTACCGCGCCGGCCGTGCTCTCTCGGGGTGACGTGCATCCGTGGCGCGCGCTGTCGGGCAGGGCCATGCCCTTCCGCAGGACCGACGCTCCCGGTCGATATTCCTGTCAGTCATAAAAATCCGCTCCGGAATGTCGTTCACCTGCGTGCGGCGATCCAGGCCCGCCGGCGTCAGGTCAGCGGGTCGGGACGCTCGCCGGACGGGCCGGAGTCGACCTCGGGCTGGCCCGAGGCGCGGCGCACCGACCCGGGGTCGCCCGCCGGGCCGGACCCACCCGGCGCGCGGTGCGCCGATTCAGTGTCACCCGACCGGCCCGAGCCACCCGCCCCGTCCCGGGCGGGCGTCGTGCGCACCGGCTCGGACGTGATGACCACGCCGGGCACGCTGTGCGTGATCCACTCGACCTGCGCCCGGCCGACGACCGGCTCCATCTGCCGCCGGAACCGCTCCCGCTCCTGCTCGGGCACCGCCGCCGCGGACCGGACGACCAGCGCGGCCACCACGTCGTTGAGCTTCACCATCACCGCCACCGCGGCCGGCAGGACCAGCACCGCCCACCAGGTCACCAGCTCGGCGAGGGCGAGCAGCGCGGCCAGCGCGACGACGCCCTCGAAGAAGAGGAAGCAGAGCACCCCGCCGGGATTGACGAAGCGCAGGCCGAGGATCCGGGCGTAGAGCGGCCGGTACCGCTCCTCGTCGGCCGGGATCGTCGCCCACGAGCCGTGGCCCGCTCCGCTCACCGGGCGCCACCCTGCCGGGCGGCCGCGACCGAGAAGACGGCCCGCTCCAGGGCGTACGCCCGGTCGTCCGCACCGCCCTTGACGGCGGCGTTGCACTCGGCGGCGGCCTGCATCGCCCGGACCAGGCCCTCGGGCGTCCAACCGCGACCCTGCCGCTGGGCCCGCTCGATCTTCCACGCCGGCATGCCGAGGCTGCTGGCCAGCTGGTAGGGGCTGCCCCGGCCGGCGGACGCGACCCGGGCCACGGTGCGGACGCCGTCGGCGATCGCGTCGGCGATCGGCACCGGATCCACCCCGACGTGCAGGGCCCAGCGCAACGCCTCCAGCGCGGCCGGGACGTCGCCGACCATGGTGGCGTCGGCCACCGTGAAGCCGGTCACCTCGACCCGCCCCCGGTAGTAGCGCGCCACCGTGTCGGCGCCGATCCGGCCGTCGGTGTCGGCCATCAGCTGGGAGCAGGCCGCCGCCAGCTCGCGCAGGTCGTTGCCGACCGCCGCGATGAGCGCCTCGGCGGCGTCCTCGGTGCACTTGCCCCCGGCGCGGCGGATCTCGTCGCGCACGAAGGCCACCCGGTCGCGGTGCCCCTTGAGCTTGGCCGCCGGCACGACCGTCGCACCCGCCGCCTTGAGCCCGTCGGCGAACGCCTTGCCCTTGGCGGCACCGAGGTGCAGCACGATCAGCTGGACGTCCGGGTCGGGGTTCTTCGCGTACGCGAGCAGAGCCGCGACCAGGTCCTTGCGGGCGTCCTGGCCGGACCGGAGCACCAGCACCCGCCGGCCGCCGAAGAGCGAGGGGCTGAGCATCTCGGCGATCTCGCCGACGGTGAGCGCACCCGCCTGGTACTCCCGAACGTCCACGTCCGGGTCCACACTGCGGGCCCGGGCGACGGCTTCGGTCACCGCGCGCGTGGCGAGCAGCTCTTCGTCGCCGAGGACGAGCAGAATGGGAGCGAGGTTGGCGGCGGTCACGCCGCCCATATTCGCACGGCGTGCGACCGGATCCAGCCTGGTCATCGGTACTCCGCTCACGGAGCCCGCACTCAGTGCAAATCCAGACATTTATGTTGGTTCACCGTTAGTCGCTAGAATCGGCGTCGATTCGTCAGCGCTGCCGGCCGGGATCGACGCCCCGGGTCACCACCGCCAGGCCGGACCGCCCGACCACCGCCGCCACGTCGCCGTCGGTGTCGGTGCGCAGCACCCGCGCTCCGCCCCGGGCCAGCCGGTCCAGCAGCCCCGGGTTCGGGTGCCCGTAGTCGTTGTCGACGCCCACGCACACCAGCGCGACGGCGGGACGGACCGCGTCCAGGAACGCCGGATCCTGGTAGGCCGAGCCGTGGTGCGCCACCTTCAGCACCTCCGCCCGCAGCTCACCCGCCGGTACGCCGGCCAGCAGCGCCCGCTGCTGCTCGACCTCCGCGTCGCCGGTGAGCAGGATCCGCACGCCGGAGACCACGGCGCGCAGCACCACCGAGTTGTTGTTCGGGTCGGACCGGGTGCCGCGCAGCGGGTGGGGCGAACCGAGAGCGGCCAACTCGACCGCGCCCAGCCGGTAGCGCCAGCCGGGCGGGGCGGTCAGCAGCTCGGCGGCGCGGGTCATCGCCTCGACGCGCACCAGGTCCCGACCGGTCACCGGCTCCGGCCACTGCGGAGCGAGCACGGCGTCGACCCGCCGTCCCCGGAACACCCCGGCGACGCCGCCGACGTGGTCGACGTGGAAGTGGCTGATCACCAGCAGCGGCACCTCCCGTACGCCGAGCCGGCGCAGGCAGGCGTCGACCGCCGCCGGTTCCGGGCCGGCGTCGACCACCACCGCCCGCCCGGCGCTCACCGGCAGCACGATCGCGTCCCCCTGACCAACGGCGCAGGCGGCCACCACCCAGCCCGCCGGCGGCCAGCCGTCGGCCACCAGCCGGACCGGCAGCGCGCCGAGCACGACCGCGACGCCGACCACCTCCACCAGCCGGCGCACCAGCGGGCGTCGGGTCGCCACCAGCAACGCCCCGGTCAGGCCCGCCAGCAACAGCGCGCCCGGCACACCGCCCGGCCACGGCACCGTGCCGGCGGGCAGCTGTGCCCCGTACCGGGCCGGTGACCAGCCACCAGGCCGGCCAGCTGGCCAGCCAGGCGGCGAACTCGGCCCCAGCCGGCCAGACCGGCGACACCGCCGCCGCGAGTACGCCGAGCACGGTGGCCGGCGCGATCGCCGGGACCGCCAGCAGGTTGGCCGGCACCGCGACCAGGCTGACCGTGCCGGAAATCCCGGCGACCACCGGAGCGCAGGCGAGCTGCGCGGCGGCCGGCACCGCCAGTGCCTCGGCCAGCCCCGGCGGCACCCCGCGGCGGCGCAGCCAGTCGCGCCACCGCGGGGCGAGCAGCAGCAGGCCCCCGGTGGCCAGCACGGAGAGCGCGAAGCCGGCGTCGCCGGCCAGCTCCGGGTCGAGCAGCACCAGCACCGTCACCGCGGCGGCCAGGGCCGGCAGCGCGGCCCGGGGCCGGCCGGCGGCCAGGGCGACCAGCCCGATCGCGCCCATGGTGGCCGCGCGCACCACGCTCGGCGACGGGCGGACCAGGATGACGAAGCCCACCAGCGCCACGGCGCACAGCCCCGCGGCCAGCCACGGCCCGGCCCGCGCCCAGCGCGCGAGCAGCAGCACCGCGCCAACGACGATGGCCACGTTGGAGCCGGAGACCGCGTTCAGGTGGGTCATGCCGGTGGCCAGGAAATCCTCCTCCACGGTGGCGGGCAGCCGACTGGTGTCCCCGACCACCAGACCGGGCAGCAGGCCGCCCTGCTCGTCCGGCAGCGGCTCGCAGGCCCGTTGCAGGCCGGCCCGGAGCTGGCCGGCGGCCCGCTGGGGCGACGGCGCCGGCCCGTGCCGCGCCGGCGGTCCGGTCGCGGCGAGCACGGCGGCGGTGAGGTCCCCGCCGCGCGGCGCGGCCAGCCGCCCCTCGGCGGTCAGCCGCTGCCCCGGCAGCAGTCCCCGCCATCCCGGGACGCCGGCCAAGACGAGCACGCGCACCGGGGCGACCACCCGCCGCCCGTCCGGGCCGGTGACGTTGATCAGCTCGGCCGCCACCAGCAGCATCGCCGGGCGGCCGGCGCCGCCACGGATGGGCCGGGGATCGTCGCGGACGACCAGCTCCGCGCTGACCCGGGCCCGCTCGTCGACCAGCACGCGGACCGGCCCGGCGTCCCGGACGGCCAGCCGGGCGGCGGTGGCGCTCGCACCGCACACCACCCCGAGCAGAACGGCGACGGCGATCCAGCCATACCGCCCTGCCTGGGCGGACGGCCGGCCGAGGACGCCGAGCAGGCGCAGCGCGCCCAGTGCGGCCAGCCCGGCCGCCACCGCGGCGACCAGCAGCGTGGTCGCGGCGGTGAGGTACAGCCCGGCCAGCGCGGCGAGCCAGGCCGCCACGGCCAGCCCGGCGAGCCGCAGGTCCGGCCCCTCCGTCCGGGGTGGGTCCGCCACCCGGTTCCCGGCGCTCACACCGTCACCAGGTCCTTGAGCTGCTCGTAGCGGGCGTCGCCGATGCCGTCCACCTGGCGCCGGTCGCCGACGGACCGGAAGCCGCCGTGCTGTTCGCGATGGTCGAGGATCCGCTGGGCGAGCACCGGGCCGACCCCCGGCAACGCGTCGAGCTGCGCCAGCGTCGCGGTGTTGAGGTTGAGCCGGCCACCCGCGCCGGGCGCCGTGCCAGGGCCGCCCGCCGGCGCCCCGGCCGCGCCCGGCACGTTGGCCGGCGCCGGTACGCCGACCAGGATCAGCTCGCCGTCGGTGACCTTGCGGGCCGGATTGAGCAGAGCCACGTCCACACCGGGCAGCGCCCCGCCGGCCGCCTGGACGGCATCGGCGACCCGGGCGCCGGCCGGCACCCGGACCAGCCCCGGCCGGCGGACCTTGCCCGCGACGGCCACCACCAGTTCGCCCGTCGGCGACGGTGCCGGGTCGTCGAACGACGTGTGGAGCGGCCCGGCTGGCGCGGCGGTCGCCACCGGGGCGACCGGCTCGGCCCGCGGGCGCGACCGCCAGGCCCAGAAGCCGGCGCCGAGCACCACCAGCACGGCGACGACGGCCAGTGCCCGCACGCCCCGCCGCCCCGGATCGAACACGCCCGGCCCGGGCAGCCGGGACGTCGGAGCGTCCCCGCCGTGCAGTCCGACCCGCTCGGGAGTGGTGACCGTGGCGGCGGTTGGCGGCGGACCGGCCCCGCGGGCCGGGGCAGCGGCAGGCGGCCCGGAAGGATCCGGCGCGTCCGCGTCGCCGACCGGCACCACGCCGGGCAGCAGGCGCCGCAGGCGCTGCCGGACCACCGTCTCCTCGTCGTTCGACACGGCGCGAGGTTAGGCAGCCCACGCCCACTCCGAACGCCCGTGCGCCCCTGGCTGTGGACAGGCATCTCCGCTGTGGACAACGCGCTGATCATGCAGAGATGTGCTAGCCGACCGGGCGAGGCGTGCTGGGGCAACCACCGTGCCCCGGCAGGTCACCCGAGCAGTTGGTCACGCACGTCGGCCAGGACGGTCTGGGCCCAACGGGCGGTGAAGGAACTGCACGCCCGGGATCTCATCTACGGCCAGCAGGGACAGGGCGTCTTCGTCGCCGAGGCCGAGTAGGCCCGCGCGTCAGCGCGCTTCCGGGTCGAGGCCGAGCACCGAACGCCCGCCGTCGACCGGCAGGGTCACCCCGTTGACGAAGCTCGCCGCCGGCGAGAGCAGGTACGCGACCGCCTCCGCCACCTCCTCGACCCGGCCGATCCGCCCCACCGGGTGCAGCCGGGTCAGCTCCGCGTCGATCCACTCCGCCTCGGCCGGCTCCCGCTCGGCCAGGAAGGCGGCGTGCCGCTCGGTGGCGATCGATCCGAGCGCGACCGCGTTGGTCCGGATTCCCCGTGGCCCGTACTCGACGGCCAGCGCCCGGGTCAGCCCCTCGACGGCCGCCTTCGCCGTCGCATACGGCAGGCAGCCGCGCACCGGCCGGCGGGCCTGGTGGGACGAGACGTTGACGATCGCGCCGGCGGTCCCGGCGGCGAGGAACCGGCGGACCGCGGTGGTCGCACCGACCACCGCCGGCCGCAGGTTGAGCCCGATCAGGTCGAACACCTCGGTGGCGGGCGCGGAGTGCACCGAGGCGTCCCGGAACACCGCCGCGTTGTTGACCCACCCGGTCAGCGGCCCGGCGCGTTCGGCCAGGTCGGCGGCGCGCGTGACGACCTCCTCGTCGCCGGCGTCACCGGTCACGGCGACCAGCCGGTCCGGGGTCGCCACCTGACCCAGCCAGGCGAGCGCGTCACGGTCGTGCTCGATCACCACCACCGTGTCGCCGGTGGCGGCCAGCCGCTCCGCCACGGCCCGGCCCACTCCCCGGCCACCGCCGGTCACCACGAAGGACATCGCCGCTCCTCTCCCCGCCGACGGTCCGGGCCGCCGCGCCGACCGGCCGACCCGATCGCGCTGCCCCATCCGTGCGGGCAGCTCGACAGGGCACTCGACGTCGCCCCGGCCGGCCCGACCCGCGCCAGGGCCGAGCAGGCCGGACCGCACCCCAGACCCGCCGCGCCCGACCGTCCGGGCACCCTCAGCAGAGGCAGCCTGTCCGCCCGGACGGGCACGCCAGGACCAACCCTGCCAGCCCGACCCGACACCCACCGTCCGAACCGGTCACCGGACCGCGACGACGTGCGGCGGACGCTCGCTCAGCCGGCGTCGGGGGCCGGCCGGCGGTGCACCACCACGCACGCCAGGCCCGGGCCGGCGTGCGCGGCGACCACCGCACCGGCCTCCGAGACGTACGCGTCGTGCAGGCGGTCGCCGAGCCGCTCGCGCAACGCCGTCAGCAGCGACTCGGCCCGCTGCGGCGCGGCGAGGTGGTGCACGGCGAGGTCCACCTCGGCATCGCCGGCCGCCTCGACGGCGAGGTCGACCAGCCGGGCCACGCCCCGGCTCGCGGTGCGCACCCTGTCCTTGAGCACGATCGCGCCGTCCGGCATGTGCATGATCGGCTTGACCGACAGCGCGGTGCCGAGCAGCGCCTCGGCGGCGCCGATCCGGCCGCCTCGGCGGAGGAACTCCAGCGTGTCGACGTAGAACCACATGGTGGTGCGGCCGACGGCGGCCAGCGCGGCGTCGCGTACCGCCGGCAGGTCCGCGCCCCGGTCGGCGGCCGTGGCGGCCGCGACGACCGGGAAGCCCAGGCCCATGCCGCAGGACCGGCTGTCCACCACGGCGACCCGGTCGCCGAACTCCGCGGTCGCCAGCCGGGCCGCCTCCACCGTGCCGGAGAGCTCGGCGGAGATGTGCACCGAGACGACGCCGTCCGCGCCGGCGTCGAGCAGCCGACGGTACGTCCGGACGAACTGCTCCGGGGCGGGCCGGGAGGTGCTCACCGACACCCGCCGGCCGCCGAGCGCCCGGGTCGCGTCCGCCGGGAACGTCTCGATGCCTTCCAGGCCCTCCGCGCCGTTGAGCACCACGGTCAGCGGCACCACGGTCGGCCGGTGGGCGGACAGCAGCTCGGGGGGCAGGTAGGCGGTGGAGTCGGTGACGACCGCGACGGGCATGCCCGGCACGCTAGCCGATGCCGCCCCGGTATGCCGAGGGCGTGCCCTCAGACCGCGTCGGCCGGGGCCGGTGCGCCGATCAGCCCGACGTTGTGGGCCCGCAGGTGCCAGCCCCGCACCTCGTCGTGCCGCAGCTCGGTCCAGTGGCAGTTCTGCAGCGACCCGATGGTGCGCAGCACCTGGTGGTCCCAGCCGAGCAGCTGGCCGCAGCCCTGCCGGGCGCCGCCGCCGTGGGTGGCGACCACCACGGTCCCGCCGGCCACCGCGTCGGCGGCCTCCTGCAGGGCGGCGCCGACCCGCTTGCCGAGGTCGTCGAGGGTCTCGATGCCGGCGCCCGGGTCCGGGTCACCGGCCCGCCAGCGGGCGTACTCGCTCGGGTAGCGGCGGGCCGCCTCGGCCAGGGCGAGCCCCTGCCAGTGCCCGAAGTGCCGCTCGCGCAGCCGGGCGTCGGTGCGCACGGGCAGCCCGGTGACCGCGGCCAGCGCGGCGGCGGTGTCGGCCGCCCGGCGCAGGTCGCTGGCCACGATGGCGTCCGGGCGCAGCCCGGCGAGCAGCGGCGCGGCGGCCCGGGCCTGCTCGTGGCCGAGGTCGTTGAGCGGTACGTCGGTCTGCCCCTGGACCCGACCGGCGGCGTTCCAGTCGGTGTTGCCGTGCCGCCAGATGATCAGGCGGGTCATTCCGCCGCGGCGGTGCCGGACTCGGCGTCGACCAGGTCGCGGTCGACGAACGGGATCGTCGGGCAGTCCTTCCAGAGCCGGTCGAGGGCGTAGAACTCGCGCTCCTCGGTGTGCTGGACGTGCACCACGATGTCGACGTAGTCGAGCAGCACCCAGCGCCCGCCGCGCTCGCCCTCGCGCCGCACCGGCTTGGCCTTCTCGGGCAGCTGGAGCAGGCGCTCCTCGATGGCATCGACGATGGCCAGCACCTGACGCTCGTTCGGGGCCGCGGCGAGCAGGAACGCGTCGGTGATGGCGAGCTGGTCGCCCACGTCGATGATGACGATGTCCTGCGCCTTCTTGTCGGCGGCGGCCTGGGCGGCGGCGATCGCCAGCTCGTGAGCGCGTTCGGAAACTGTCACCGTTCTCCTTCGATCAACCGTGCGATCCTCCAAGCGTCTCACACACGGTGGAATCCCGACTTGTCAGTTCTGGTCGATTACCCGCACGATCCCCCTGATACCGGGCGGAATCACTGCTGATAGAGGCGCCGCTTGGCGATGTACTGCACCACACCGTCGGGCACCAGGTACCAGACCGGCTCACCCCGGGCCACCCGGTCCCGGCAGTCGGTGGACGAGATGGCCATCGCCGGCACCTGGATCAGGCTGACCGTGTCGGCCGGCAGGTGCGCGTCGGAGAGTTCGAACCCCGGCCGGGTCACCCCGATGAAGTGGGCCAGTTCGAAGATCTCGTCGAGGTCCTTCCAGCTGAGGATCTTCGCCAGCGCGTCGGCGCCGGTGATGAAGTAGAGCTGCACCTTCGGGCCGTACTCGGCGTGCAGGTCGCGCAGCGTGTCGACGGTGTAGGTGGGGCCGCCGCGGTCGATGTCGACGCGGCTGACCTGGAAGCGGGGGTTGGAGGCGGTGGCGATCACCGTCATGAGGTAGCGGTCCTCGGCCGGGCTGACCGGCTCGTCCACCTTCTGCCACGGCTGGCCGGTCGGCACGAAGACCACCTCGTCGAGCCCGAACCGGTCCGCCACCTCGCTGGCCGCGACGAGGTGGCCGTGGTGGATGGGATCGAAGGTGCCACCCATGATCCCGATCCGCCGGATGTCTTCCTCCACCCCGTGATCCTAATGCGGCGACGGGGGTCGCATCGTCGCCCCGTCAGACGTATACTCGCCTACGAGTAATCGTAGACGAGCAGTGACCGGAGGTGCGATGCCCAAGCGGCGCAAGGTCGGGAACCTGCTGGCGCTGGCCGTCCTCTCCGCCCTCACCCAGCGGCCGCTGCACCCGTACGAGATCGCCACCACCCTGCGGGCCTGGGGCAAGGACCAGGACATGGAGATCAAGTGGGGGTCGTTCTACACGGTCATCCGCAACATGGACCGGCACGGGCTGATCGCGGCCGTGGAGAGCGTCCGCGAGGGCCGGCGCCCCGAGCGCACCGTCTACCGGATCACCGACGCCGGCCGGGAAGAGCTGGTCGACTGGGCCCGCGAGCTGGTCTCCACCCCGGTGCCGGAGCAGTCCCGGTTCCGCGCCGGGCTGTCCGTGCTCGCCGCGCTGCACCCCGACGAGGCCGCAGCGCTGCTGCGGCAGCGCCTCGACCTGCTCGACGACACGATCCGGGCCGGCCGGGCCGCGCTCGAGGAGCACCTGCGGCACGTGCCCCGGCTGTTCCTGGTCGAGTCGGAATACGACCTGGCGATCCGGGAGGCGGAGGCGGCCTGGATCCGCGGCCTGCTGGCCGAGCTCGCCTCCGGCGGCCTGCCCGGGCTCGACCAGTGGCGGGCGTTCCACGAGACCGGCGAGCTGCCGGCGGAGCTGACCGACCTCGCGGAGAGGAGCCGCGCCACCGAGTGACGGACGGCCCCGGCGCGGTGCGCCAACACCGCACCGGGGCCCTTACCTCGAACCACACCTGGAAAGGTGCCCGGCCCGAAGCGGCAACACGAGGATAACCGGGCTCCCGTCCAGGACGGTTCGCACGCACGCACCCACGAACCCCTGGAGAGGACCTTCCATGACACGAGTGAGGACAGCCCTCGTCATCGGCGGCGGCATCGCCGGCCCGGTCACCGCGCTGGCGCTGCGCCGCGCGGGCATCGCCGCCACCGTCCACGAGGCGTACCCGGGCACCACCGACGGCATCGGCGGCACCCTCGCGCTCGCCCCCAACGGCGTCGCCGCCCTGCGCGTCGTCGGCGCGGACGACGCGGTGACCGCGATCGCCACCCCGATCCACCGGACGGCGATGGCCGTCGGCCGCAAGCGCATCGAGCTGCCCGGCCTGGCCGACGTGCCGCCGCTGCGCGTGGTGCGCCGCAACGAACTCCACCGGGTGCTGCACGAGCGGGCCCGCGCCGAGGGCGTACCGATCGAGCACGGCAAGCGCCTGGTCGGGGCGCGGGAGACCGGGGACGGCGTGACCGCGACGTTCGCCGACGGCAGCACCGCCACGGCCGACATCCTCGTCGGCGCCGACGGCGTCCGGTCCACCGTGCGCACCCTCATCGACCCGGACGCGCCGGGCCCGCGGTTCACCGGCCTGCTCGGCTTCGAGGCGGTGGCCCGGCACGAGGTGGACGCCGAACCGGGCACCATGACCTTCGCCTTCGGCCGGCGCGGCTACTACCTCTACTGGCCGGAGCCGGGCGGCGGCACCCGCTGGGGCGCCAACCTGCCGCAGCAGCGGCCGATGAGCCTGGTCGAGGCGCGGGCGGTGCCCCCGGCCGAGTGGCTGCGCACGCTGCGGGCCGCCTACGCCGACGACGACCCGGGCGGCGAGCTGTTGCGGACCAGCGACGCCGACGGCCTCCATGCGGTGGGTTCGCTGCACATCATGCCGCCGGTGCCGCGCTGGCACCGCGGACGCATGGTGCTGGTCGGCGACTCGGCGCACGCGCCCTCGAACAGCTCCGGCCAGGGCGCGTCGCTGGCCGTCGAAAGCGCCGTGCAGCTCGCCCGCTGCCTGCGTGACCTGCCCGACGTCGGTTCGGCGTTCGCCGCCTTCGAGCGGCTGCGCCGCGCCCGGGTGGAGCGGGTCGCCGCCCGGGCGGCCCGGATCAACCAGGCCAAGGCACCGGGTGCGGTGGCCCGCGCGATGATGCCGCTGCTGATGCCGCTGCTGGTGAAGACCGCGATGAACCCGGAGAAGACCGTCGGTCCCGAACAGCGTTACGTCATCGACTGGGACGCACCGGTGGCGTCGGAGCTGGTGTCCCGCTGACCGGTCCGTGGGGTGGCACACCGAAGTCGGGTGCCACCCCACGCACGGCCGGCTTCCGCCGCCGAGCCGCGCGTCCATCCGACGTGGCCCGGGTGGGTGCGCCCCGGCGGTGGGTCAGGCCGCGGCGGCGGCGACCGCGGTGCGGGCGATCAGGGCCCGGCGCAGGTCGTCGTCGGCGTCGGTCACCACCCGGCGCAGCCCCGGCGTGAGGTCGTCGCGGGCCAGCAGCGCCGCGGCCGCCTCCCGGGTGGGCTGCGCCACGGCGTAGCGGGGAAAGGCCAGGCCGGCCACCCGGTCGGCCGTCCACGGCGTACGCAGCCGCGCGGCGGCCGGCATGTCGGCGAAGTACCGGTCGACGTACCCGGCGGTCAGCTCGGCCTGCTCGGGCTGCCAGAAGCCCTCCGCGGTCGCCTCGACCAGCCGGTTGGAGAGCTCCGCGTTCGACACGATGATCTCCCAGGCGGCCCGCTTCGCCGCCGGGTCGGGCAGCGCGCCGCGGCAGCGGGCGGCCCGCTCGGCCCCGGCGGCGCTCGGGTCGGCGGCCGCCTCGGCGGCGATCTCCGCCTCGCCGGCCGTGCCGAGCACCACCAGCCGGTGCAGCACCGCCCAGCGCAGCTCCGCGTCGACGGCCAGCCCGGCCGGTACGCCGCGACCGGCCAGCCAACCGGTGAGCAGGTCGGCGTCGGTGGTCGCGGCGAGCCAGCCCCGGGCGGCGGCCAGCTGCAACGACTGCCCGGCCGGGGCGCCGTCGAGCAGCTGCCGGCAGGCGCCCGCGACGAGGGCCAGCGCGGCCGTCCGGGCCACCGGGTCGATGTAGCGGTCGATCAGCGAGCGGCTCAGCGTGAGCACGTCCTCGGCGATGATCACCTCGGTCTCGGCGGGCAGCGCGGCGGCGATCAGCTCGACCAGCCCGGCGACCGGCCGCTCCCCGTCGATGGCGGCGTCCAGCGCCTCGCGCCAGAGCAGCGCCCGGGCCAGCGGGTCGGCCAGGCCGGGCAGCACCAGCGGCACGGCGTCCGCCGAGGCCGGGTCGAGGCGGACCTTGGCGAAGGTCAGGTCGCCGTCGTTTGGCAGCAGCAGCTGGGCCGCCGGCGCGCCGGTCAGCCCGGCGAGCACCGTCCGGCCGCCGTCGGTGTCCGGGTCGAGGTCCACCTCGACCCGGTCGACGGTGCCGTCCGCCGAGTACCGGGCCACGCCGATGCGGTGCGGGCGCAGCACCGGGTGCGTCTCGGGGGCGGTCTGCACCACCGCCACCTCGGTGTAGCGCCCGTCGGCGTCGACCGCGACCTCGGCGCGGAGCGTGTTGACCTGGGCGCGGCGCAGCCAGCGCTCGGCCCAGCCGGCCAGGTCGCGCCCGCTGGCGGCGGAGAGGCCGGCGAGCAGGTCGGCCAGGGTGGCGTTGCCGAACCGGTGCTTGGCGAAGTGCGCGTTCAGGCCGGCGAGGAAGGCGTCGTCGCCGAGCCAGGCCACCAGCTGCCGCAGCACGCTGGCGCCCTTGGCGTACGAGATGCCGTCGAAGTTGAGCAGTCCCTGGGCCGCGTCGCGCACCTCCTCCGGCGCCACCGGGTGGGTGGAGGGGCGCTGGTCGGCGGCGTAGCCCCAGGCCTTGCGGCGCATCGCGAAGGTGGTCCAGGCCTGGTCGAAGCGGGTCGCCTCGGCGGTGACCCGGGTGCCGAGGTACTCGGCGAAGGACTCGTTCAGCCACAGGTCGTCCCACCAGCGCATGGTGACCAGGTCGCCGAACCACATGTGCGCCATCTCGTGCGCGATGGTGGTGGCGCGCAACTCGCGCTGGGTGTCGGTGACCGCGGACCGGAAGACGTAGTCGTCGCGGAAGGTGACCAGGCCCGGGTTCTCCATCGCGCCGGCGTTGAACTCCGGCACGAACGCCTGGTCGTACTTGCCGAACGGGTAGCGCTCGGCGAAGAGCTGGTGGAACCGGTCCAGGCACTGCTTGGTGACGGTGAAGATCTCGTCGGCGTCCGCGTCCAGGTGCTCGGCCAGCGAGCGGCGGCAGTAGATGCCCAGCGGGATGCCGTCGTGCTCGTCGCGCCGCACGTGCCAGGGCCCGGCGACGAGCGAGACGAAGTACGTGGCCAGCGGCGCGGTCGGGGCGAACTCCCAGCGGCCGGGGCGCGGGATGGCCGCGAGCTGGCCGTTGGCGGCGACCGTCCAGTGCTCCGGCGCGGTCACCGCGAGGGTGACCGGGGCCTTCAGGTCGGGCTGGTCGAAGGCGGCGAAGATGCGCTGCACGTCGTCCAGGAAGGACATGGCGTAGAGGTAGGTCTCGCCGTCGGCGGGGTCGACGAACCGGTGCATCCCCTCGCCGGTGTTGGTGTAGGCCATCTCGGCCTCGACGGTCAGCGTGTTGACCTCGGCCAGCCCGGTCAGCGACAGCCGGTTGTCGTCCAGCGTGGCCGGGTCCAGGTCGCTGTCGTTGAGGCGTACCGCCAGCAGTTTCGCGGGTTTGACCTCGGCGAACGTCGCGGCCCCGGGGGTCGCCCGGAACCGGATGGTGACGTGCGAGCGGAACCGCTCCGCACCGCCGGTGAGGTCGAGGTCCACCTGGTAGGACTCGACGGTAATCGCCGCGCCACGCGCGGTCGCCTCTACACGGGTCAGGCTCGGCATCCGCTTATCCTGCCGGATGGGGAACCGGACGTGTCTCCCCGTGACCCGTGGCACTGGAGGAATGAACCATGGCTTCGCACCCCAAGGGCGACTTCGACCTCTCTCGGGCGGTCTGGCAGCGGGCCGATGGCGACACCTCCGAGAGCGCCGTCGAGGTCGCCTTCGTCGACGACCTGATCGGCATGCGCAACTCCGCCGAACCGGACGGGCCGGTGCTGGTCTTCACCCAGGCCGAGTGGGACGCCTTCGTCGCCGGCGCCCAGGACGGCGAGTTCGACCTGGACTGACCGGGACGCGCGCCGCCTCACCCGTCGCCCCAGCCGAGCCCGCCGGGGCCCGCCGCGTGGTGGAAACCAGGGTGGTCGGCCACGTCCGCGCAGCGTTCGCCGTCCGGGCCGAGCGCCCCGCAGAACAGCCGCTCGGCCCGGTGCCAGGCGTCGGCGGGCGACAGCGCGGCCGCGCCGAGCGCCAGCTCGGGGCGGAGCAGGCTCAACGCCTCGGCGTAGCCGACCGCCAGCTCGCGGGCGTCGGCCGGGCCGGCGGCGGTGAAGCCGAGGTGCACGGTGAAGAACCGGGCCGGCCGGGTCACCCGCCGGGCCGGCGCGACCAGCGGCGCCGCGCCGATGTCCTGCCCGCCGGCGAGCCGCTCGCCCGACCGCCGTTGCCGCCAGTACGGCGCCCCGTTGTCCCGCATGCACCCTCCCCGTGGTCGACCATCCGCGCCGGCCCGTCCCGGCCCCGTCCCGCCGGGCGGTGCCGACCGGGCCGCTGCCGGTGGTGGCCGCCGGTCTCCCGGCGCTCGCGGCCGACCTCAGCGAACCAGATTCGGGCGGCCCTGGGAGGGGCCAGCCGGGGGCCGGCTTGCTGGCCCCTCCCCCGCCGCCGCGCCGCCGGCTCGGGATTCAGCGTCACTGACCTGGGTAGAAACAGGCGGCCGAGCAATCGGCGGGCCGGCCACGGCCGCGCCAGTGCAGCGTCAGGAGGCCCGATGTCGACCATTCCGGCAGACCGCAGCCCGGAGAGCACCCTTGCCTTCCTGCGCGACGGCTACCGGTTCGTGGGCGCCCGCTGCGACCGGTACGGCACCGACATCTTCCAGACCCGGCTGCTCGGACAGCGCACCATCTGCCTGCGCGGCCGGCCGGCCGCGCAGCTCTTCTACGACAACGAGCGCTTCGTCCGCGCCGACGCCCTGCCGCTGCGGGCCCAGCGGACGCTCACCGGTCGCGGCGGCGTGCAGGGGCTGGACGGCGCCACGCACCGGGACCGCAAGGCGATGTTGCTGTCGATCATGACGCCGACCGCGGTCCGGCACATCGGCCAGCTCTTCGACGACGAGTGGCGGGCCCGGATCACGGTCTGGGAACGGTCCGGGCCGGTCGTGCTCTACGAGGAGCTGGGCCGGATGCTCACCCGGACGGTCTGCGCCTGGGCCGGGGTGCCGCTGGCCGACGCGGAGGTGACCCGGCGCACCGGCGAACTGCACGCCATGATCGAGGGGCCGGCCGCGGTCGGCCCTCGGCACTGGCGGGGGCTGCTGGCCCGCCGCCGTGGCGAGCGCTGGGCCGGCGACCTCGCCGAGCGGGCCCGGGCCGGCAGGGTGCCGGCGCCGGCGGGGAGCGCGCTGCGGGTGATCGCCGAGCACCGGGACGAGCGGGGCCGGCTGCTCCCCCGCCGGATCGCCGCGGTGGAGCTGCTCAACATCCTGCGGCCCACGGTCGCCGTGGACCGCTTCGTCGTCTTCGTCGCGCTGGCCCTGCACGACCATCCGGCCTGGCGGCAACGGGTCCGGGAGAGCGACGAGGCCGCCGAGTGCTTCGTGCAGGAGGTCCGCCGCTACTACCCGTTCTTCCCGATGACCGCGGCCCGGGTCCGGCGCTCCTTCGACTGGAAGGGCTACCACTTCCCGCGCGGCCGGCGGGTCGTGCTGGACCTGTACGGCACCAACCACGACCGCACGCTCTGGCCGCAGCCGGAGCAGTTCCGCCCGGAGCGCTTCGCCAACTGGCGCGACGATCCGTTCGGCCTGATCCCGCAGGGCGGCGGCGAGCACCTGGCCGGGCACCGCTGCGCCGGCGAGTGGATCACGATCGAGCTGATGAAGCGGGCGGTGACCAACCTGACCACCGCCATGCGGTACGACGTGCCCCCGCAGAAGCTGGCGGTGAGCCTGCGCCGGATGCCGGCGCTGCCGCCCAGCGGCTTCCTGATCGCCAACGTGCGCCGCACCGCCTGACCAGCACACCACCACGGCGGGCCGACCCGCACGGGGGCGGCCCTTCGTGGTGTTCGACGCGGCGACCGGTCAGGCCGGATGCAGGACGGTGCGCAGGCAGCCGTCCTGCTTCTTCTCGAACACCTCGTAGCCACGGACGCCCTGCTCCAGCGACATCGGGTGGGTGGCCAGGTAGCCGGGGTCGATCTCGCCGGCGGCGAGCCGGTCCAGCAGCATCGGGATGTAGCGCTGGGCGTGCATCTGCCCCATCCGCAGCACCAGCGCCTTGTTCATCGCCGCGCCGAGCGGGAACTTGTCGACGAAGCCGCCGTAGACGCCGACGATGCTCACCGTGCCGCCCTTGCGACAGGCCATGATCGCCTGCCGGACCGAGGTGGGCCGGTCGCTCTGCAGGCGTACGGACTGCTTGGCCTTGTCGTACGCGTACGCCGGACCGACGTCGTGGCTCTCCATGCCGACCGCCTCGATGCAGGCGTCCGGCCCCCGTCCGGCGGTCATCTCCCGCAGCGCCTCCAGCACGTCGGTCTCGGCGTAGTCGATCGTCTCCACCCCGAGCCGGCCGGCCGCGGTGGCCAGCCGCTCCGGCAGCCGATCGATGACGATCACCCGCCCGGCGCCGAGCAGTTGGGCGGCCCGGGCGGCCATCTGCCCCACCCCGCCGGCACCCCAGACCGCGACCACCTCGCCGCCGGTCAGCCCGCAGAAGTCGGCGGCCATCCAGCCGGTGGGCATCGCGTCGGAGGCGAACACCACCGAGTCGTCCGGCACCCCGTCCGGGACCTTGAACGCCCCGACGTCACCGAAGGGCACCCGGACGTACTCGGCGTGCGAGCCGGCGTAGCCGCCGGCCGCGTGCGAGTAGCCGAGGATGCCGGCCGGCGAGTGCCCCCAGAGCTTCTCGGTGAAGACCGGCTGCGGGTTGGAGTTGTCGCAGAGCGAATACTGCTCGGTCCGGCAGTACCAGCAGCCGCCGCAGGCCACCACCGAACCGACCACCACCCGGTCGCCGACCTTCAGCCGCCGCACCCCCGGCCCGGTCTCCACCACCTCGCCCATGAACTCGTGGCCGAGCACGTCGCCCTCGCGCATGGCCGGCAGGTAGCCGTTGATCAGGTGCAGGTCGGAGCCGCAGACGCTGCTGGCCCGGACCTTGACGACGATGTCCCCCTCGGCGCGGATCCGCGGCTCGGGCACGTCGCGCACCGCCAGCTTGCCGACCCCCTCCCAGCACAGCGCCCTCACGCCCGGCCTCCCGTCGCCAACTTCTCGCGCACCTTGTCGGTCGCCCGCTCCTGGGCCGGGTCACGGCCGGACGGGTCGCGCCGGGTGTCGATCACCTGCCCGGCCTCGATCAGTGACTTCACCCGCCGCAGGGTGTCCCGCAGGGCCAGGTCCGGTTCGTCGCCGGCGGCCAGGCCGAGCGCCCGGCGCAGCGGCCCGGAGCGGTAGCGCAGCTCGGCCCGGATCTCGGTGCCCCGGTCCTGCGGCGCGGGCACCAGCTCGACCGTGCCCTGCTGCTCCGGCCCGTCGGTCACCCGCCAGCTCAGCCGCCCGGGGCCGACGACGCTGATCTCGGCGCACCACTCTGTCCCGCCACCGGCCGCGTCGCGTGCCACGCACCGCCAGCGGTTCTCGGCCAGCTGCTCCAGCGTCGCCCACTCCGCCAGCGCCCGGTCCAGCCGCTCCCGGTCGGTCCAGAAGCCGAGCACCGCCTCCACCGGCCGGTCCACGGTCACCCCGCGCCGCACCACGTACCAGCCGCCCTGCCGCTGCGGCTGGTGACGACGGCGGCGCCGGGCCACCACCCGGGCGGCGCCGAGCGCGGTCAACGCCCCGGCACCGAGCACCGCCCACCTCGTTCCGTTGCTGGTCATCACGTCTCCTCCAGCGGGCGTCTCGGGGTTGGACCGCCCGTGCCCGTTGCGCTACCCGGCGCCGGCCCGACGAAACGGCGGACCGGTTTGATCCGCCGATATCCGGGCACCTGCTGGGCACTCACAGCTCGCCCTGGAGGCCCCGTTGCCCTTCGACGCCAGTGCCTACGGCCGGCAGATCGCCGACGTCTACGACGAGGCGTACGCCCACCTGAACCCGGACGCGGCCGTGGACCGGCTGGCGGCGCTGGCCGACGACGGCCCGGTCTGCGAGTTCGGCATCGGCACCGGGCGGCTGGCCCTGCCGCTGGTGGAGCGGGGCCTGACCGTCGCCGGCATCGAAGGGTCGCCGGAGATGGTGGCCGGGCTGCGCGACAAGCCGGGCGGCGACAAGATCGAAGTGGCGGTGGGCGACTTCGCGCAGACCCGGGTGCCCGGCGAGTTCGCCCTGGTGGTGCTCGCGTTCAACACCGTCTTCGCGCTGCCCGACCAGGCCGCGCAGGTGGCCTGCTTCCGCAACGCCGCCGCCCACCTGCGCCCCGGCGGCCGGTTCGTGGTCGAGGCGTGGGTGCCCGACCCGGGCGCGTTCCGGGCCGGCTCGGCGCTGCGGCCGGTCCGGGTCGCCGAGGACGAGGTGCTGCTGGAGGCGGCCGTGCTACACCCGGCCGAGCAGCGGATGACCACCACGAAGATCCGGCTCACCGACGCCGGCGTCCGGCTGCTGCCGGCCAACCACCGCTACGCCTGGCCGGCCGAGCTGGACCTGATGGCCGAGCTGGCCGGGATGACCCGGGAGCACCGCTTCGCGGACTGGTCGGGCCGACCGTTCACCGACGACAGCCGGGAGCACGTCTCGGTCTGGCGACGGCCGGAGGCGGCGTGAGCGCCCCGACCCGCCCGGCCGGCGGAGCCACCGACGACGACCACGCCCGCCGGGCCGCCCTCGCTCCGGCCGGTTCGGCCACCGGTGACGGCGCCGCCGACCGGTCCGGGCCCGCGCCGGCCGGCTCCGTCGGCGGCGACGGCGACGCCAGGCCCGGGCCGGCCGGGTCGACCGGCGGCGACGTTCCGGCCGGCGACCGGTCGCGCCGGCTGCCGGTGTCGTACGTGCTGCCGCTGCGCTGGGCCGATGACGCCGGCCTGGCCGAGCTGACCGGATACCTGCGCTGGCTCGCCACCCGGGTCGAGGTGACCGTGGTCGACGGGTCCGCCCCCGAGGTCTTCGCCCGGCACGCGCGCACCTGGCGCGGGCTGGTCCGGCACCTGCCCCCGGATCCCGCCCTGCGCAGCGTCAACGGCAAGGTCACCGGGGTGCTCACCGGCGTCCGGGCGGCCCGGCACGAGCACGTGGTGATCGCCGACGACGACGTCCGCTACGACGAGACCGGGCTGCGCGCGGTGCACCGGCTGCTGCACCGGGTGGACCTGGTCCGGCCGCAGAACTACTTCGACCCGCTGCCCTGGCACGCGTACTGGGACACCGGGCGGACGCTGCTGAACCGGGCGCTCGGCGCCGACTACCCGGGCACCCTCGCGGTGCGCCGGAGCACCTTCCTCGGCATGGGCGGCTACGACCCGGACGTGCTCTTCGAGAACCTGGAGCTGATCCGCACCGTGCGCGCGTACGGGGGCACCGAGGCGGCCCCGGCCGGGCTCTACGTCCGCCGGCTGCCACCGGACACCGCGCACTTCCGCGGCCAGCGGGTCCGCCAGGCGTACGACGACCTGGCCCAGCCGGTGCGGCTGGTCACCTCGCTCGCGGTCCTGCCGGCGCTGGCGGCGGCGGTCGCGGCCCGGCGGCCGGGGCTGCTGCTCGGCGCGGCGGTGACCACCGTGGCGCTGGCCGAGGTGGGCCGGCGCCGGGCCGGCGGCACCGCCGTCTTCCCGCCCGCCACCGCCCTGACGGCGCCGCTGTGGCTGCTCGAGCGGGGGGTGTGCGCCTGGCTGGCGGTCGGCCGGCGGGTGCTCTTCGGCGGCGTCCCCTACGCCGGCACCCGGATCCGCCGCGCCGCGCACTCCGAGCGCGCCCTGCGCCGCCGCCTGCGCTGACCGCGATCTTGCACTTTCCGCCCGGGCGGACCGGTAGAAATGCCGCACAGGGCGGGCCCGAAGTGCAAGATCGCGGGGGTTGCCGACGGGCCGGACCGCACACGGCAGCTCGCGGCCACTGTCCGGCGGGGTGCCGGGAAGTGGCCGCGAGCTGGAGTGTGCGGGGACCGGCTGGTCAGTACCGGACCTGGTCGCGGGGCTGTTGCGCCTGGTCCTTGACGTCCTGTGCGGCAGACTTCGTGTCGTCCTTGACGGCGTGCACGGCGTCCTGCGCGGTGGACTTCACCGACTCGGTGGCCTGCTGCGCCGGCTCGCGCAGCTCCTCCTTCAGCTCGCCGGCCACCTCGGTCAGCTTCTCCTTGACCGCGCCGGTGTGCTCGCCGGCCATCTCCTTGACCTGCGTCGCCACCTGCTGCTCCCGACGGGTGGCCGGGATCAGCGAGGAGGCCAGCCAGCCGACGCCGAACGCGATCAGGCCGGCGGCCAGCGGGTTGCCCTCGGACTTCTCCCGGATCACCTGCGGCGCCCGCTGCGCGGCGTCACCGACCGTCGACGCGGCCGACTGCGCCTTGTCGCCGACCGTGTGCGCCGCCGAGGAGGCGCGGTCGCCCACCGAGTGGGCGGCGTGGCCGGTGCCGTGGCCCAGGTCCGAAGCGGTTCCCATCACCTTGTCCCTCACATTCTGCAGCGCGGTACGGGCCCGCTGCTTACGGTCGTCGACGATGCGGCTCGGGCTGACCTTGTAGGCCAGCGCGTCCACATCGGAGCTCAGGTTGTTGCGGGTGGCCTCGATCTCCCGGCGGATCTGGGCGGGATCGGTGCTCATCGGGTGACCTCCTGCGGGTGGGGCTTGAGCGCGTCGGGGATCCGCTGCACGCTGTCGTTGGTCTGCTTGAGGCCGCGGATCCGCTCCGCGTTCTTCTTCGCCATGGAGTAGAGGACGGCGGCGATCACGCCCCAGACGACGGCCACGATCAGCGCCGCCCAGCCGGCGTCCATCACGTTGGACAGCCCGGCCCACAGGGCCAGCGAGAGGAACAGGGCCACCATGTAGCCGCCGAAGCCGGCGCCGCCGAAGAACCCGGCGGCCTTGCCCGCCTTCCTGCCCTCCTGGCGGATCTCCGCCTTGGCCAGCTCCACCTCCTGGCGCATCAGGGTGGACAGGTCGGCGGTGACCTGGCGCATCAGCTCGCCGAGCGAGCTGCCCCTGACCTCGTCCGCGGTGTGCGGGGCACCCGCGTGTCCGGAGTTCGGCCCGGACCCCTGCGTCGGCATGCTCATGCCGCCGCCTCCCTTCGGATAACTCGGCTCACGGACGGGTGGTCCCGCTCGACGGCACGCCCGGCAGCGGGTCGGTCTGGTTCACCGGCGGCAGCGGCTGACCGGTGCCGCCGGCCGGGTCGGCGTAGCTGGTGGTGGTCCCGGAGTCCGGGTAGGCGCCCGGCGTCGGGTCGAGGTAGCCGCCCGGCGGCACGGCGTCCGGCACCGCCCGCGGTGCCGGCGGGGTCGGGATGACCGCGGTCCGGTCCGGGTCGTAGCCGGCGTCCGAGCCGTACGCCCGGTGGGCGCCGCTCTGGTCGGCGGAGAGGTTCTTGGTCAGCCGGCCGGCGAGCACGCCGAGCACGGCCGCGCCGACGAGGAAGGTGCCCGGGTTGCGGCGGGCGTAGTCGCGCACCTCGGTGAGGATGTCGCCGGGCTCGCGCGCCTCCAGCCAGCCGGCCACCCCGTGCACCCGGTCGGCGGCCTGGCGGGCGAGTTCGCTCACCGGGCCGGCCTGCCCGCCCTGCTCGGCCATCGAGCGCATCTCGTCGGCCAGCGACCGGAGCCCGCCGGCGGCGCGGCGCTGCTGCTCGCTGGTCTGGCCGGCGAGCTGGGTGCGGGCCTCGCCGTACAGGTTGCGCGCCTGGCGGGCCGCCTCGCGGCCGACCTCCTTGCCCTGCTCCTTGGCGGTCTCCGCGACCGCCCCGCCGGCCTGCGCGGCCTCCGACCCGACCTGGCGGGCCTGCTCGCGGACGCCGCCGTTGGTCGACTCCTGCCCGTAGGTGGCAGACGTGGATGACAGATCGTAAGTCATGATGTCCCTTCCGCTCGGAAAGTCGTCGCGGTGTGCTGGGGGAACGCGCCGGTCGTCCGGCCGACGCGGACATTCACCTACCCTCCGTCGCCGGGTCCATACCTGATTCGCCATTTCTCTGCGGAGCCGTCCGCGCAGGGTTACAAAATGGAGGATCGTCGGGTTGGGTGACGTCGCCGATGCGGACAGTCACGAGCGCTTCTCGCGAACCGGCGCCGCGGAGATTCCGCGGATCCACGGAGGTGACATCGATGGCGCGTGACGCACGCGGTGGCGCGACCGCCGGGCCGAAGCCCCGGGTCCAACTCGCCGCCGCGGCCGCGGCCGGGGTCTTCGCCCTGCTCGGGGTGCTCGGCTTCATCCCCGGCATCACCACCGGCTACGACCAGATGACCTTCGCCGGACACCACTCGGAGGCCATGCTGCTCGGCGTGATCCAGGTGTCGATCCTGCACAACATCCTGCACCTGGGCTTCGGCCTGGTCGGCCTGGTGATGGCCCGCCGGGTGGCCGGGGCGCGGGTCTTCCTGGCCGGCGGCGGCGCGCTCTACCTCGGGCTCTGGCTCTACGGCTTCGCCATCGACCAGGAGAGCGGGGCGAACCTGATCCCGGTCAACGACGCCGCCAACTGGCTGCACCTGGCGCTCGGCTTCGGCATGCTCGCCTTCGGCCTGCTGCTCTCCAACCAGGTCGGCACCGGCGGCCGGCTGGACACCCCGTTCGACCGCCCCTGACCGGGGGCGGTACTGGCGCGCCGGCGGTGTGACCCGCCCGTCGGCGGAGTTTGCCAGGTGATCCGCTGGGGCAACGGAGAGTCACCGGATCTCCGACGAGGAGGCGACGATGCCCCGCTGGCTGCGGAACAACGCCCTGAGCGTGTCGATGTTCGGCGCGTTCCTGGTCTTCCTGGTGCTGCAGAGCGTGTTCGGCTGGCAGACCCACAACGAGGAGCTGGCCGAGTTCGGCGCCCCCCAGCTCAGCTGGTGGGCCTACCTGGGCACGGGGCACTTCGGCGAGGCGGTCTTCGAGAACTGGGAGTCGGAGTTCCTCCAGATGGGCGGCTACGTCCTGCTCACCGCGTACCTGGTGCAGCGGGGGTCGGCGGAGTCGAAGCCGCTGGAGCAGACCGACCGGCCCGAGGACGACGAGCGGCGGGCCACCCCGAACTCCCCCTGGCCGGTACGCGCCGGCGGGCTGCCGCTGGTGGTGTACCGCAACAGCCTCTCCCTGGCGCTACTGCTGATCTTCGCCGGCTCGTTCCTCGGCCACCTGCTCACCGGCACCGCCGAGTACAACCAGCAGCAGGCGTTGCAGAGCGGTGCCCCGCCGATCGGCGTCTCGGAGTTCCTCGGCACCAGCGACTTCTGGTTCCAGTCGATGCAGAACTGGCAGAGCGAGTTCCTCGCCGTCGGCACGCTGATCGTGCTGAGCATCTTCCTGCGTCAGCACGCCTCCCCGGAGTCGAAGCCGGTCACCGTGGAGCACGCGCACACCGGCGACTGACCGGGCGTCAGGCCCGCACCGCCAGCCGCTTCGCGAAGCAGACGCTGTACGGGTTGTCGACGTACTCGCCGTAGACCGGGATCGGCTCGTAGCCGCAGGAGGTGTAGAGCCCGATGGCCGCCGGGAGGTACGTCCCGGTCTCCAGGCAGACCGTCTCGTGCCCCTGCCGGAAGGCCAGTTCCTCCAGCGCGGCGAGCAACTGCCGGGCGATCCCCCGTCCCCGGTACGCCGGCCGGACGTACATCCGCTTGACCTCGCCGGTGCCGGCGTCCAGCGCCTGGATCCCGCCGCAGGCCACCGCGCGCCCACCGACCACCACCGCCAGGTAGCGGATGTCGTCGTGGGTCACGGTGACCTGCCCGTCCAGCCCGCCGTCGGCCTCGCGCAGCTCGCGCTGCTGGGCCGTGACCAGGGCGGCGATCTCCGGATCGGTGGCGGGACGTGACTCGATCAGCATCACGCCACGTTACGATGCCCGGATTTCGGCCAGGTTTCCGGCAGTCGACCTGGTCACGGAGCGCAACGAGCTATTCGGCGTCGATCTCCCCGACCCGGTCCGGGCCGGTCTCGGCGACGTCGACCTCGCCGGAGGTCACCTCGCCGGCCACGACCTCGTCGGCCGGCCGCTGCCGGCGGGCCTTGCGGGCCGCCAGCCGCTCGGCCGCCGAGGCGCGGGTCGACTTCTCCTCCAGCCGGACGTCGGTGCCCCGGCTGCCCGGGACAAAGTCGACGCCCGCGTAGAGGGTGGGCTGCCAGTCGAACTCCCGGTCGCCGATCCGGACCAGGTCGCCCGCCTCGGCGCCGGCCTTCGCGAGCTTCTCCTCGACGCCCAGCCGGGCCAGCCGGTCGGCGAGGTAGCCGACCGCCTCGTCGTTGTCGAAGTTCGTCTGCCGCACCCACCGCTCCGGCCGTACGCCGCGCACCACCCAGGCGCCGTCCGGCGCCGCCGCGATGGTGAAGCCGGCGTCGTCCACCGCGGTCGGACGGATCACGATCCGGGTCGGCTCGGCCGGCGGCGCCGCCTGGCGCGCCTGCTCCACCAGCTCCGCCAGTGCGTACGTGAACTCCTTGAGCCCCTCCCGGGTGGCCGCGGAGACCTCGAACACCCGCAGGCCGCGCGCCTCCAGGTCGGGGCGGACGATCTCGGCGAGGTCCCGGCCGTCCGGCACGTCGACCTTGTTCAACGCGACCAGCCGGGGCCGGTCGGCCAGCCCGCCGTACTCGGCCAGCTCGGCCTCGATGGTGTCGATGTCGGCGACCGGATCGCGGCCGGGCTCCAGGGTGGCGGTGTCGATCACGTGCACCAGCACCGAGCAGCGCTCGATGTGCCGGAGGAACTCCAGGCCGAGCCCCTTGCCGGTGGCCGCGCCCGGGATCAGGCCGGGGACGTCGGCGACGGTGAAGGTGTGGTTGTCGACCCGGACCACGCCGAGGTTGGGCACCAGGGTGGTGAACGGGTAGTCGGCGATCTTGGGCTTGGCGGCGGAGATCACCGAGATCAGCGACGACTTGCCGGCCGACGGGAAGCCCACCAGGCCGACGTCGGCAACGCTCTTGAGCTCCAGCACCACGTCGAGCTGCTCGCCGGGCTCGCCCAGCTCGGCGAAGCCGGGGGCCTTGCGTCGGGCGTTGGCCAGCGCCGCGTTCCCGCGCCCCCCGCGCCCGCCCCGGGCCACCTCGAAGGTGGTGCCGGCGCCGACCATGTCGGCCAGCACGGTGCCGTCGAGGGCCTGCACCACGGTGCCGTTGGGCACCTTCAGCACCAGGTCGGTGCCGTTGGCGCCGTCCCGGTTCGAGCCCGCGCCGCCCTTGCCGTTCGGGGCCTTGACGTGCGGGCGGAAGTGGAAGTCGAGCAGCGTGGTCACCTGCGGGTCGACGACGAGCGACACGCTGCCGCCGTGCCCGCCGTTGCCGCCGTCGGGGCCGCCGAACGGCTTGAACTTCTCCCGATGGATCGAGGCACAACCGTGCCCGCCATCGCCGGCCTGC
The DNA here is from genome assembly GCF_052981855.1 of Micromonospora sp. LZ34. Taxonomy (NCBI): domain Bacteria; kingdom Bacillati; phylum Actinomycetota; class Actinomycetes; order Micromonosporales; family Micromonosporaceae; genus Micromonospora; species Micromonospora sp. LZ34. Next base: position 27,306 of record NZ_JBRIQN010000025.1, on the reverse strand, counting down.
AGGTGCAGGACGACCCGGTCAACGAACGTCGCCACGCCGTCAATCCTTCCAGCGAGGCACAGCCCCGCACGAGAAAAGCGAAACGGGCCGGGACACCAGGTCCACGGCCCGCTTCGCGGAAAACTACTGCTGTGCCTGAACGATGCTGACGGTCTTGCGACCGCGCTTCGTGCCGAACTGAACCGCACCGGCGGCCAGCGCGAAGAGCGTGTCGTCGCCGCCGCGGCCGACCAGGTCACCGGGGTGGAACTTGGTGCCACGCTGCCGGACGAGGATCTCGCCGGCGCTGACGACCTGACCACCGAAGCGCTTCACGCCGAGCCGCTGGGCCGCGGAGTCACGACCGTTACGCGAGCTGGACGCACCCTTTTTGTGAGCCATCTGAGGACGACCTACTTCCCGCTGGAGATGCCGGTCACCTTGACCTGGGTCAGCGGCTGGCGGTGACCCTGGCGCTTGTGGTAGCCGGTCTTGTTCTTGAACTTGTGGATCCGGATCTTCGGGCCCTTGGTGTGCGCGGCGATCTCGCCGGACACCGAGACCTCGGCAAGCTTCGCCGCGTCGGTCACCAGGTCGTCACCGTCGACGAGGAGCACCGCGGTGAGCTTCACCGCGTCGCCGGGGTCACCGGCGAGCTTCTCGACCTCGATCACGTCGCCCTCGGCGACCTTGTACTGCTTGCCGCCGGTCTTGACGATCGCGTACATCGGAGGCGGACTCCCTGTCGTTGAGGCTGCTGGCGGTAGTCCCCGCGGCGGCTCGCCGGGTAGCAGTGGCACGGCGGCCCGGGCACGCGGGAACTCGGCACACCAAAGTGCGCCGCAGGCAAGCGTACGCCATGGCGGGGCCGACGCCCAAACCGGGCCGGCGGGTCAGCGGCCGCAGAGCTCGTCGAGGCGCTGCTGGAGCCGGTCGAGCTCGGTCTCGTCTATCGCGTCGAGGTCGGCGCCCATCGCCTCGACCTCGCCGGCCAGGTCGGTCAGGAGCGTCTTGAGCTGGGGATCCTCGGCCCGCGCGGACTGCTGCCGCAGGGCGGTCCGCCAGCCGGCGAGCGCGGCCCCGGCCCGCCGCCGGGCGGTTTCCGCCGCCGTGGTGTCGTTGGCGCCGATCGCGGCGAGCATCCTGCCCACCTCCTCGACGTACGTGGTGACCGCGGCCCCGCCGGCCTGCCGCGCGGCGGCGCACACCTCGGCGTCGTCGCCGGCCGCCCCGCCCGCCGTCGGGTCCGACCCGGTCGTCCCGGCGCCGGCGGTGACGGCCGGGGCGGCCGGCCCGGCGGCCTCCGGCCGGTCGGCGGCGGCACAGCCCGTCGCGACGAGCAGAACGGCGGTGGCCGCGGTGGCGGCGAGCAGACGCATCCTTCTCCTCCTGGCCCGGGGCGGACCGGTTCCCGGCCCGGCCGGCCCGGACGGCAGAGCCCCTCCCACCGGACTTTGCCGGCGAAGGGGCCCTGTCAAACCCGGAGCTGGTCAGCCGGTCACGGCCGGGTCCGCCGCCGGGCGCCGCCACGGCGCGACCGGCGCCGTCCGGTGCCGCCCTCCGACTCGTCGGCGTCCGCCTCGGCGAGCGCGTCCGGGTCGTCCGGCGCGGCCAGCCGGGCCGACTCGCCCTGCTGGCTGTCGGCGACCTCCGGCGCGGCGGCGGTGTCCGACTCGTAGCGGGACAGGTCGTAGCCCATGGTGTCGTGGTAGTCGGCCTCGGCCGTGGTGGTGTCGGTGTCCGTGTCGGTCACCTCGACCACGGTCCGCTCGGCCGGCGCGCTCTTGCGCGCCCGCCGCCGGGACGTCCCGCCCGCGGCTTCGGCCGCCGGAGCGGTGACGGCCGAGGCGACGGCCTTGACCTTCTCCCCCGCCCCGCCGGTGCGCGCCTTCTCGGGCACCGGCTCGGGGTGGATGATCACACCCCGACCCTTGCAGCACTCGCAGGTCTCGCTGAACGCCTCCAGCAGGCCCGCGCCGATCCGCTTGCGGGTCATCTGCACCAGGCCCAGCGAGGTGATCTCGGTGACCTGGTGCTTGGTACGGTCCCGGCCCAGGCACTCGGTCAGCCGGCGCAGCACCAGCTCCCGGTTCGACTCCAGCACCATGTCGATGAAGTCGATCACCACGATGCCGCCGATGTCGCGCAGCCGGAGCTGGCGGACGATCTCCTCCGCGGCCTCCAGGTTGTTCCGGGTGACCGTCTCCTCCAGGTTGCCGCCGGCGCCGGTGTACTTGCCGGTGTTCACGTCGACCACGGTCATCGCCTCGGTCCGGTCGATCACCAGGTGACCGCCGGAGGGCAGGAAGACCTTGCGGTCGAGACCCTTGAGGATCTGCTCGTCGATCCGGTACTCGGCGAAGACATCGGTGGTGCCGACGTGCCGGCGCAGCCGGGCGACCAGGTCCGGCGAGACGTGCGACAGGTACGACTCGACCATGTCGTACGCCCCGTCGCCCTCGATGACCAGTTCGCGGAAGTCCTCGTTGAACAGGTCCCGGACCACCCGGATGACCAGGTCCGGCTCCTCGTAGAGCAGCACCGGGGCGCCACCCTCGGCCGCCTTGGCCTGGATGTCCTCCCACTGCGCCTGCAGCCGCTTGACGTCGCGGGCCAGCTCGTCCTCGCTGGCGCCCTCGGCGGCGGTCCGCACGATCACGCCCGCGCCGTCCGGAACCAGCTTCTTCAGCACGTCCCGCAGCCGCTTGCGCTCGTTGTCCGGCAGCTTCCGGCTGATCCCGGAGGCGTTGCCGTTCGGCACGTAGACCAGGTGCCGGCCGGAGAGCGCGATGTGGCTGGTCAGCCGGGCGCCCTTGTGCCCGATCGGGTCCTTGGTGACCTGCACCAGCACCGAGTCGCCGGACTTCAGCGCCTGCTCGATCGAGCGGGCCCGCCCCTCCAGGCCGGTGCTGTCCCAGTTGACCTCGCCGGCGTACAGCACCGCGTTGCGGCCGCGGCCGACGTCGACGAAGGCCGCCTCCATGCTGGGCAGGACGTTCTGCACCTTGCCCAGGTAGACGTTGCCGGCCATGGTGCCGGCGGAGTTGCGGGTGACGTAGTGCTCGACCAGCACGCCGTCCTCGAGCACGGCGATCTGGGTGCGGTCGCCACGCTGGCGCACCGCCATCACCCGGTCGACGGCCTCCCGGCGGGCCAGGAACTCCGACTCGCTCAGGATCGGCGGGCGGGTCCGGCGCTGCTCGCGGCCGTCCCGGCGGCGCTGCCGCTTGGCCTCCAGCCGGGTCGAGCCGGAGACGCCCTGCACCTCGTCCACGGTCCGGCGGGGCTCGCGGATCTTGACCACGGTCGGCACGCCGTCCTCGACGGCGCCCTCGGCCTCCCCGGCACCCCGGCGACGCCGGCGGCGCCGGCGGCGGGTCAACCCCTCGCCGCCCTCGGCCTCTTCCTCCTCGGCCTCCTCGGCCTCGGCCTCCTCGGCCTCGGCCTGGATGGCCTCCTCGGCTTCCTCGTCCTCGACGTCCTCGACGCCGCCCTTGCCGCGGCCCCGGCCGCGGCGACCCCGGCGGCGCCGGCGGCGGGCAGCGGCGCTCTCCTCGTCCTCGTCCTCGGCGGCCTCCTCGGTCTCCTCGGTCGGCTCCTCCTCGGCCTCCACCGCCTCGACCGGCTCCACCTCGCGGCGGCCCCGCCGGCGCCGGCGGGACGGCTCGACCGCCTCCTCGGCGGGCTCCTCGACCGACGCGGCCGGGACGACCCGGGCGACCGGCAGTTCCTCCGGCTGCGGGGGCATGAAGAGCACGGTGGGCGCGGAGAGCGCGGCCCGCCGGCGGCGGGTGCGCGGCTCCGGCTCGACGACGGCCGGCTCGGCCGCCTCCTCGGCGGACGGGCTGACCGCCACGCCCGGCGGGACCTCGCCGGAGCGGGGCTCCGCCCCGCTGCCGGCCGCTGGCGCGGCGGCGCCGAAGTCGGTTCCGGCCGCCGGCTCGGTGTCCGGGCCGGCGGCGGCCGGCGCCGACGGCGGGGTCGCCTCGGCGGCCGCCTCGGGCTCGGTGAGCGGCTCGGCGGTCGGGCCGGTGCCCTCCTCCGCCGTCTCCGCGGCCGGCTCGGCCGCGGCGGGGGCGGCCTTGCGCCGCCGGGTACGGGTGGCCTTGACCGGCGGCACGACCTCGGCGGACGTCTCCGCTGCCGCCTCGGCCACGACCGGCGGCTCCTCGGCGGCCTTCGCGGTGCTGGCCTTGCGCCGGCGGCGCGGGGTCTTCGGTGCGGCGTCGAGATCGCCGGAGATCGGGGCGAGCACCTCCGCCTCCGGGGCCTCCCCGCTGCCCGACGCGGGCGCGGTGGACGCCTCGACCGGCGCCTCGATCTGCTCGGGCTGGTTCAGCGGGGTCGCCCGCTTGCGCGTGGTGCGGCGCCGGGTCGGCGCGGCCGGGGCCTCGCCCTCGGCGCCCGCCAGGGGCGCGCTTCCGACGGCGCCGCCGTCGACGGTGCTGCTGTCAGCGGTCTCACCGGCCGGCTGTGCGCCGGTCCGTTCGCCGCCCTCGGGCTCGTTCTCGAGCATGGACGTTCTCCAGTTCTGGCTACCCCGGGCGCGGGTGAGCGCTGCCACGCAGGGTTGCCGCAAAGGTGTTTCCGCCGGGCGCGCTAGCTGTGCGACCGGCGAAGTCTGCCTGCCTGGGCGCTGACCGTCGGTCAGTGCCCGCCGATGGTTGCCCCGTCGCGGTCCGCTTCCAACGGATCCGCGATCGCACCCTGCGCGGTCAGCGTGCCCTGAGCCAGCCGGATCACCCTCGGCGGTACCGGCGGCTCCAGGTCGGCCACCACGCGGAGGCCGGAAAGGACGTCATCGGGTCGTACGGAGGGGGTGACCTGCCGGACGACCAGTTCGAGTATCGCACACGGTACGGCCACCGCCCCGGAAGGCGTCTCCGTCGGCGCGACGACATCGATGGAGATGACCGCGGCCCGGGCGTCGAAGGTGCGCCGGCCCTGCTTGGTCATCCGCTCCACCAGCACCTCGCCGGCGGCGGTGAAGGCGGACACCGCGGCCGAAAGCACGCCCGGGTCGACCTCGGGCAGCTCGATCCGCCAGTGCGACGCCTCGATCCGGTCGGCCAGACTGCCGCCGCCGGCCACCACCGCGTCCAGCACGTCGAGGCCGGGCGAGAGCGCGGCGTCCAGCGCGGCCCGCAGCTCCGCCGGGTCGACCTGCTCGCGCAGCCCGATCTCCAGGTACTCGGCCTCGCTCGCCACGCCGGTCGGCGCCGCGCTGGCGTACGAGATCTTGGGGTGCGGGGTGAAGCCCTGGGAGAAGGCGACGGGCACCCCGGCCCGGCGCAGCGCCCGCTCGAACGCCCGGGCGAAGTCCCGGTGCGAGGTGAACCGCAACGGTCCGCGCTTGGCGTACCGGATCCGGACGCGCTGGACGACCGGCGCCTGCCCGCCCTCCGGCTGTGGTCTCTTACTGATCGTCGTGCTCCTCGTTCGGTCAGTGCTCGTTGATCATGAAATTGTCGTCATCGGCACCGCGTGTTCGCCGACGACACCTTCATGATCAACCAAGTGGGCCCCCGGGCGCCGGTCAGGGCTGGGCGGGGGTGGGCAGCTTCAGGCCGTTGATCGGGGTCAACGGGAGGAGCTTCTTTCCGGTCGGGCCGATCTGGATCTCGGTGTCCATCGCCGGGCAGACGCCGCAGTCGAAGCACGGGGTCCACCGGCAGTCGTCCTGCTCGTACCCGCTCATCGCGTCCTGCCAGTCCTGCCAGAGCCAGTCCTTGTCCAGCCCCGAGTCCAGGTGGTCCCAGGGCAGGACCTCCAGCTCGTCGCGCTCGCGGGTGGTGTACCAGTCGAGGTCCACCCCGAACGCGGGCAGCACCTCGGCGGCCGCGTCCACCCAGCGCTGGTAGGAGAAGTGCTCGCTCCAGCCGTCAAACCGGGCGCCGTTCTCCCACACCTTGCGGATCACCGCGCCGACCCGGCGGTCACCGCGGCTGAGCAGGCCCTCGATCAGCGACGGCTCGCCGTCGTGGTAGCGGAAGCCGATCGCCCGGCCCAGCGAGCGGTCCGCGTTGATCGCCTGCTTGAGCAGCTTGAGCCGGCCGTCGATGACCTCCGGCCGCTCCATCGCCGCCCACTGGAAGGGGGTGTGCGGCTTCGGCACGAAACCGCCGATGGAGACCGTGCACCGGATGTCCTTGGATCCGGTGGCGGCCCGACCGGCCCTGATCACCTCGTGCGCCATGTCCGCGATCTCGAGGACGTCCTCGTCGGTCTCGGTGGGCAGGCCGCACATGAAGTAGAGCTTCACCTGCCGCCAGCCGTTGGTGTACGCGGTGACGACGGTCCGGATCAGGTCTTCCTTCGACACCATCTTGTTGATGACCTTGCGGATCCGCTCCGACCCGCCCTCCGGGGCGAAGGTCAGGCCGGTCCGCCGCCCGTTGCGGGACAACTCCTGGGCCAGGTCGATGTTGAACGCGTCCACCCGGGTGGACGGCAGCGACAGCGAGACGTTGGTGCCCTCGTACTGCTGGGCCAGGCCGGAGCACATGTCGCCGATCTCCGAGTGGTCGGCCGACGACAGCGACAGCAGACCCACCTCGTGGAAGCCGGAGAACTCCAGCCCCTGCTGCACCATCTGCCCCACCGTGGTGATGGACCGCTCGCGGACCGGCCGGGTGATCATCCCGGCCTGGCAGAACCGGCAGCCGCGGGTGCAGCCCCGGAAGATCTCCACCGCGTACCGCTCGTGCACCGTCTCGGCGAGCGGCACCAGCGGCTTCTTCGGGTACGGCCAGGCGTCCAGGTCCATCGTCGTGCGCTTGTGCACCCGGAACGGCACGTCCGCCCGGTTCGGCACCACCCGCTGGATCCGGCCGTCGGGCAGGTAGTCGACGTCGTAGAAGCGCGGCACGTAGACGCTCTCGGTGCGGGCCAGCCGCAGCAGCAGCTCGTCCCGCCCGCCCGGGGAGCCCTCGGCCTTCCACTCCCGGACGATCGCGGTGATCTCCAGCACCGCCTCCTCGCCGTCGCCGAGCACGGCGGCGTCGACGAAGTCGGCGATCGGCTCCGGGTTGAACGCGGCGTGCCCGCCGGCCACGATCACCGGGTCGGCGTCGGTGCGGTCGGCGGCGAGCAGCGGGATGCCGGCCAGGTCGATCGCGGTGAGCAGGTTGGTGTAGCCCAGCTCGGTGGAGAACGAGACGCCGAACACGTCGAAATCGCGCACCGAGCGGTGCGCGTCGACGGTGAACTGCGGCACGCCGTGGGCGCGCATCAGCTGCTCCAGGTCCGGCCAGACCGCGTAGGTGCGCTCGGCGAGGACGTCGGGCTGCTCGTTGAGCACCTCGTAGAGGATCTGCACGCCCTGGTTGGGCAGGCCGACCTCGTAGGCGTCGGGGTACATCAGCGCCCAGCGCACGGTCGCCGCGGCCCAGTCCTTGACCACCGCACCCAGCTCGCCACCCACGTACTGGATGGGCTTGGTCACCTGGGGCAGCAGCGGCTCCAGCCGGGGCCAGACGGATTCGCCCGCGGCGGGGCGCGGGGTGGTGGACGGGACGCTCATGATGCCCAAGGGTACGCGTCCCGGCGGCGGGGGCGGCGCGCACGCCGCCGCCGGGTCACCGGGAGGCATCGCCGCGCGGGATGGCCGCCGCCGCACGCGGGGTGGCGGCCGCCGGGCGGTGGGCGGCTCCCCGGTGGTGGCGGAGCGGTACTAACCTCGGATCGGCGCGAGAGGAGATTGCCGCGATGCCGCAGCCGCAGCCGGGAGCAGACCGGCCGGCCGACGGGAGCACCCCGGACCAGCACCCGGACCGGGGTCCGGCGGTCAGCGAGGAGCCGACCCTCTCCCCCGTACCGCCCGCCGACAGGCCCCGCACGGGCCCGGAGGGCACCCGCGAGCTGCCCACCGACCAGTCCGGCCGCGACCCGGAGGCGGACGGGCCCACCGCGGCCGCCCCGCCCGCCAGCGAACCCGCGGACGACGGGCCGCACGACCCCGACACGCCGCCCGCCGACGCCGCAGACGCGGACCCGCGGGACACCGACGCACCGCCGGCCGACGCCGGCCCGCAGGGCACCCGCCGGCTGCCCGGCGACCAGGCGGCCGACGCCGCCACCCCGGCACCCGACGCGGCACCGGCACCGGACGCCGGCCCGCAGAGCACCCGGCGGCTGCCCGCCGACGAGCCGGAGGCCGCGCCCCGGTGGAGCGGCTCCGCCCCGGTCCCGCCCCCGCCGCCGCGCCGACGGGCCTGGGGCGAGTCGGCCGAGCCCACCCCGGTGCCGCCGGCCCCGCCCGAGCCGCCGGAGCACCGGGTCCCGGTCGACCCCTGGGCGCACGCGGACACCGGCGGCTGGGAACTGCCCTCGGCCGAACTCCCGGCCCTGCCGCCCACGCTGCCCTACCCGGTGCCGCCGCCGACCCGGCCGTACTCCGGGCCGCCCGCGCCGCCGCCCGCCTTCCCGGCCCCCGCGCCGCCGCCGGCTCCGGTGTCCCCACCGCCGGCCGCCCGGCCGGGGCCGCCGCCCGCGCCGGTCGCCCGGCCGCCGGCCCCGGTGGCCCCGCCACCGATGGCCCCGGTGCGGCCGCCCCGGCAACGACGCGGCAAGACCCCGCCGCCGGTGGCGCCGCCCCCCGGCTGGCAGGCCCCCAAGGGGTACGTCCCGGTCGCCGTCCGCAAGCGCCGCCGCTGGCCCTGGCTGCTGCTGCTCAGCCTGGCCTGCTGCTGCGGCTGCCCGGCCTACTACGGCATGCCGATGGCGACGCAGTACCCGGCGCACGCCACCCTGCCGGCCGAGGTGGCCGACCTGCGGCTACGCGACGACAACCGGGCCGAGGCGACCGCCAGGCAGTTGGAGACCGAGGTACGCAAGGCGCACTGGCTGGCCGAGGAGACCTTCGCCGGCGTCTACGCCACCGGGGACGGCAAGCGGGTCACCGTCTTCGGCGGCACCGGTTTCCGGCTCACCCCGGAGGCGGACGCCGAGGAGGAGCTCGCCCGGCTCACCGAGCAGTACCAGCTCGGCGAGGCGCAGGTGGTCGAGACCGGGGTGCGCGGCCGACACGGGCGCTGCGCGGCCGGCCGCGACGGCGGCACGGACGTGGTGGTGTGCACCTCGGCCGACCACGGCAGCATCGCCACCGCAGTGTTCACCCGGCTCTCCGTCGACGACAGCGCCCGGCTGCTCGACACGCTGCGCGGACAGATCGTCACGGCGGAGCAGAACTGAGCCGATCGGCCGGGGTCAGGCCGGGCTGTCCCCGGAGGTGGCCGGGTGGGCCCGCGGCGGGGCGTACCGGGGCACATACTCCTGGCCGGTGAGCTTCTGGATCTCGCTCATCACCTCATCGGTCATCGCCCGCAGCGAGGTCCGGTCGTCCGGCCGGCCGGTGAAGTCCAGCGGCTTGCCGAACCGGATGGTGATGTCCGCCGGGAGCAGCCGGGGCATCCGGGCGCCGATCGGCTGGACCTTCTCGGTGCCGATGGTGCCCACCGGGATCACCGGCACCTGAGCGGCGACCGCCAGCCGGGCCACCCCGGTGCGCCCGCGGTAGAGCCGGCCGTCCGGTGACCGGGTCCCCTCCGGATAGACGACCACCAGGTCACCACCCTTGAGGGCGGGGATCGCCGCGTCGAACGCCGACAGCGCCGCCCGCCCGCCGGCCCGCTCGACCGGGATCGCGCCGAGGCCGGTGAGCACCGCCTTGCTGAACCGGCCCCGCAGGCCGGTGCCCTTGAAGTAGTCCGACTTGGCCCAGAACGCCAGGTGCCGGGGCACCACCGTGCCCAGCAGCAGCTCGTCGGCGACCGAGAGGTGGTTGGCGGCGAAGATCGCACCACCGGTCGGTGGAATGTGCTCCAGCCCTTCGACGCGGGGACGCCAGGCCAACCGGAGCGCGGGCGCCACGGTGAGCTTGCCGATGGTGTAGAGCAGGGGCACGGATCCTCCGGCGGTCGGGCTGGGCGGGCGCTGTCACGTTAGCGGACGCCACCCGGACGATCCGCGCGGGTGGCGGACGGTCCGGCGGCTGGTCCGGGAGCGTGGCGACGGGCGGGAGAGACCCTTCCGCTGCGCGAACGCGGCGGAAGGGGCCCCTCCTGCCACCTCACCCGAATCTCATACCCGGCGAACCGCGACCGTCACCCGGTCGCCCTCGCCGACCTCCCCGGTGAACCCCTCGACGCCGTCGACGACGTCGACCGAGTCGGCCAGCACCTCCCGGGCGACGAAGTCCGCGAACCCGGCCACCGCCGCGCGGACCTCCTCGGAGGCCGACAGCGCCACCACGATCCGGTCCGAGACGTCCAGGTCGGCGTCCCGGCGGGCCTGCTGCACCACCCGCACCACGTCCCGGGCCAGCCCCTCGGCGGCCAGCTCGGGGGTGACCTCGGTGTCCAGCACGACCACGCCCTCACCGCCGGGCAGCGGCGCCGAGTGCTCGGCGTCGGCGGCGACCAGGCGCAGCTCGTACTCGCCCTCGGCCAGGGTGACCCCGGCGGCGACCGGGGCGCCGTCGACCAGCTCCCACTCCCCCGCCTTGACCGCCTTGATGACCTGCTGCACCTGCTTGCCGACCCGCGGCCCGAGCGCCCGGGGCACCACGGTCAGCACCTGCTGGCAGTACGCGGACACCTCGTCGGTGAACTCCACCGCCTTGACGTTGACCTCGTCGGCTACCAGGTCGGCGAACGGGCGCAGCTGCTCCGCCGCCGGGGAGGCGACGGTGAGCTTCGACAGCGGCAGCCGGACCCGCAGCCCCTTGGCCTTGCGCAGCGACAGCGCCGCCGAGGCGACCGCGCGGGTGTCGTCCATCGCCGCCACCAGCTCATGGTCGGCCGGGAACCCGGTGGCGTCCGGCCAGTCGGTCAGGTGCACCGACCGCTCACCGGTGAGGCCGCGCCAGATCTCCTCGGCGGTCAGCGGCGCCAGCGGCGCCACCACCCGGCAGAGCGTCTCCAGCACCGTCCACAGCGTGTCGAACGCGTTCTGGTCACCGGACCAGAACCGGTCCCGGGAGCGCCGGACGTACCAGTTGGTCAGCGCGTCCAGGAAGGACCGCACGGTGGCACAGGCGCCGGAGATGTCGTACGCGTCCAGCTGCGCCTGGACCGTGTCGACCAGCTCGCGGGTCTTCGCCAGCACGTACCGGTCGAGCAGGTGGGTGCTGTCGGTCCGGCGCCGCGCCTGGTACCCGTCGGCGTTGGCGTAGAGCGAGAAGAAGTACCAGACGTTCCAGAGCGGCAGCAGCACCTGCCGGACGGCGTCGCGGATGCCCGCCTCGGTGACCGCCATGTCGCCGCCGCGCAGCACCGGCGAGGACATCAGCATCCAGCGCATCGCGTCCGAGCCGTACGCGTCGAAGACGTGGTAGACGTCCGGGTAGTTGCGCAGGCTCTTGGACATCTTGCGCCCGTCGGAGCCGAGCAGGATGCCGTGGCTGAGGCAGTTGCGGAACGCCGGCCGGTCGAACAGCGCGGTGGCCAGCACGTGCATGGTGTAGAACCAGCCGCGGGTCTGCCCGATGTACTCCACGATGAAGTCGCCCGGGTAGTGGTGCTCGAACCAGTCGGCGTTCTCGAACGGGTAGTGCACCTGGGCGAACGGCATCGAGCCGGACTCGAACCAGCAGTCCAGCACCTCCGGCACCCGGCGCATCATCGACCTGCCGGTCGGGTCGTCCGGGTTGGGGCGGACCAGCTCGTCCACCGCCGGCCGGTGCAGGTCGGTCAGCCGTACGCCGAAGTCCCGCTCGATCTCCTCCAGCGAGCCGTAGACGTCGATCCGCGGGTAGGTCGGGTCGTCGGACTTCCACACCGGGATCGGCGAGCCCCAGAACCGGTTCCGGCTGATCGACCAGTCCCGGGCGTTGGCCAGCCACTTGCCGAACGAGCCGTCCTTGATGTGCCCCGGGGTCCAGTTGATCTGCTGGTTCAGCTCGACCATCCGGTCCTTGAACGCGGTCACCGCGACGAACCACGACGACACCGCCTTGTAGACCAGCGGGGTGTCGCAGCGCCAGCAGTGCGGGTAGGAGTGGGTGTAGGTGTCCTGCTTGAGCACCACCCCCCGCTCCTTGAGCTCCCGGATCACCGGCTTGTTGACGTCGAAGACCTGCTCGCCCTGGTACGGCGAGACCAGCGCGGTGAACCGGGTGTGGTCGTCCACGGTGACGACGGTGGGGATGCCGGCCGCGTTGCAGACGTTCTGGTCGTCCTCACCGAAGGCCGGGGCGAGGTGGACGATCCCGGTGCCGTCCTCGGTGGTGACGAAGTCCGCGCCGAGCACCTGGTAGGCGTTCTCCCCGGCCTGCTCCACCAGGAAGTCGTAGAGCGGGGTGTAGCGGCGTCCGACCAGGTCGGCGCCGCGCACCGTGCCGACCCGCGCGTACCCCTCCAGCTCCTTGTCGTACGCGGCCAGCCGGGCCGCGCCGACGACGTACCGCCGGCCGTCGCGCTCCAGCACCGCGTACTCGATGTCGGGGCCGACGGCGAGCGCCAGGTTGGACGGCAGGGTCCACGGCGTGGTCGTCCAGACGCCGAGCCGCACCGGCCCGCGCACCAGCTCGGGGGCGGACTCGTCGGGGGTCAGCTCGAACCAGACCGACAGCGTCGGGTCGTGCCGGTCCCGGTAGACGTCGTCCATCCGGGTCTCGGTGTTCGACAGCGGCGTCTCGCAGCGCCAGCAGTACGCCAGGACCCGGAAGCCCTCGTAGACCAGACCCTTGTCGTGCAGGGTCTTGAAGGCCCACATGACGCTTTCCATGTAGTCCAGGTCGAGGGTCTTGTAGTCGTTGGCGAAGTCGACCCAGCGGGCCTGGCGGGTGACGTACCGCTCCCAGTCCTGGGTGAACTCCAGCACCGAGGTGCGGCAGGCCTCGTTGAACCGGGCCACGCCGAGGTCGAGGATCTCCGCCTTGCTGGTGATGCCGAGCTGCTTCTCGGCCACCACCTCGGCGGGCAGGCCGTGGCAGTCCCAGCCGAAGCGCCGCTCGACGTGCTTGCCGCGCATGGTCTGGTAGCGCGGCACCACGTCCTTGACGTAGCCGGTGAAGAGGTGCCCGTAGTGCGGCAGGCCGTTGGCGAACGGCGGGCCGTCGTAGAAGACGTACTCGTTCTTGCCGTTCTCCCCGGCCGGACGGGCCTCCACCGACGCCTCGAAGGTCTTGTCGGCCGTCCAGTGCTCCAGGACCCGGCGCTCGACCGCGGGCAGGTCCGGGCTCGCCGGCACGCCGGCGGCGGTCGGGTCGTGCAACGGATAGGCCATCGGGGGTCGCTCTCCTCGCGCAGCTCACTCGTCGTGTGGGTCTGCGAGGACGAGCCTTCTCGGGTACGCCTCGACGGCGCCCCCGGGCAGGCCCGCGGTACCACCCCGCTTGGCGGCCAGGATCGACCGCCCGCTCGTTGGCCGGCTGTGACGGGCCGGACCCGTCCGGTTCTACTGGGCCGGTCACCCGGCTGTTCTTCCGGAGGCTCGCCGGTGATGGCCGGGTCATCGCCTTACGGTCGCCAAGGATACTCGACCACCGCCGCGGACCGCCGCCGAGTAATCGGCAAGCGGCGGCCGGAGGCCCGCCGACTAGGCTCGGGCCGTGATCCGGATCGAATTGGACGAGCCCACGCTGGCGCGCACCCGGATCGCGACCAGTCCCCTCTGGGAAGCCAAGTGCAGCCTCTACCTGCTCGACCGCTATCCGGACGAGGCGCCCTGGCCGTACACCGACTGGGCCCGGCACGCCCGCCGGGTGCTCGCCGAACTGCCCGCCACGGCCCCGGTCCGGCTCTACTCGGCCACCGGCGCCTGGTATCCGGACTTCCTCGGCCCGGTGCCGCCCGCCGCGAGCCCGACGCTGGCGGAGGAGCTGGCCGCGCTGCGCGCGACACCGGCCGAGGTGATCGCCGAGCAGATCCCCCGCTACCACCGCCCCGACGACCTGCCGCCCTGGCTGCGCCCGTACGTCGACGACCGGCAGGCCGCCCTGGACCGGCTGGCCGACGGCCTCCAGGCGTACTGGGACGCGGCGATCGCGCCCTGGTGGCCGGCGATGCGGGCGGCCCTGGACGAGGAGGTGCTGCACCGGGCGCGGGCGCTCGCCGCGGACGGGCCGGACGCGCTCCTCGCCGACCTGCACGAGCGGGTGCGCTGGGAGAAACCGGTGCTGACCCTGGTCAAGCCCTCCGAGCGGCGCTTCGCCGCGGTCGACCAGCGGCTGCTGCTGATCCCGCTGATCTTCTCCCGGGGCGCGCTGACCCACTCCACCGACCATCCCGAGGTGATCGCCGTCTCCTACCAGGCCCGGGGCGCGGTCGTGCTGGCGGACCGGCCGGCCCCCGGCGCCCCGGCGGCGAAGACAGGGACGGACCGGCTAGCCGTTCTGGTCGGGCGGGGCCGGGCCGGGGTGCTGCGGGCGCTGGCCCGCCCGGCCACCACCGCCGGGCTCGCCGCCACCCTGGGACTGGCCCCGAGCACCGTCTCCGAACACCTCGCCGCGCTGCTCGCCGCCGGCGTGGTGCACCGGCGCCGGATCGGGCGGCGGGTGCTGTACGGGCTGGAACCCGCCGGCGTGGCCCTGGTGAACCTGGTCGGCGAGGAGCCGGTGACCGCCTCGGCCTGAGCATTCGGCCGGCGCCGAATCCGTTTCCGCCCGGCCCGGCCCGGCCGTAGGTTCCCGGACATGAGCGAACACGCGATCGAGGCGGTCGGCCTGCGGCGCACCTACCGCAGCCGGACCGGATGGTTACGACCCCAGCACCGGGAGGTGGAGGCGGTCCGCGGCGTCGACCTGACGGTCGGCAACGGGGAGCTGTTCGGCCTGCTCGGACCGAACGGCGCGGGCAAGACCACCACCATCAAGCTGCTGAACACGCTGCTCATCCCGACCGCCGGCACCGCCCGGATCTGCGGGTACGACGTGGTCAGCCGGACCCGGGAGGTACGCCGGCGGATCGGGTACGTCTTCGGCGGCGACCGTGGCCTCTACGACCGGCTCTCCGCCCGGGACAACCTCCGCTACTTCGCCGAGCTGTACGGCGTGCCCGGCCGGGAGCAGAAGCGCCGGATCGCCGAACTGCTCGACCTGGTGCGGCTCACCGGCCGGGAGAACGAGCGGGTCGAGGGCTACTCCCGGGGCATGCGGCAGCGGCTGCACATCGCCCGGGGCCTGCTGCACCGCCCGCAGGTGCTCTTCCTCGACGAACCGTCGATCGGGGTGGACCCGGTGGCCGCCCGCGAGCTGCGGCAGACCGTCGCCGACCTGGCCGCGAGCGGTACCACCGTGCTGCTCACCACCCACTACATGGTCGAGGCCGACGAGCTGTGCGGCCGGATCGCGGTGATCGCCAATGGCCGGATCCAGGCTCTCGGCACCCCGGCCGAACTGCGCCACCACGCGGACGGCCGGCGGGTGCTGGAGGTCGAGGCGTACGGAGTGACCGACGGGCAGTTGGCCGCGATCCGCGCCCTGCGCGGGGTGCGGGAGGCGAGCATGGAGGTCGTCGGCGCCGCCCAGGTGCTCGGGGTGCAGTCCGACGCGGGGGTGGACGTGCAGGCCGACGTGCTGCGGGAGCTGGACGGGGTCCGGCTCGGCCGGGTCACCGCCCGGCAGCCGACCCTGGAGGACGCGTACGTCGCCATCGTCAACCGGGTCGCCGACGAGCGGCCGGTCGCGGCGGTGCCGGCGTGAGGACGCTACGCATGCTCGCGGTCGGGGCGCTGCTGCACGCCAAGCAGCTCAGCCGGTCGCCGTTCGAGATCGCCACCGCGCTGATCGTGCCGGTGGTGCAGGCGACCCTCGCGGTCTACCTGTTCCGGGCCGGCGGCGAACCCGGCCGGCTGCTGGAGGCCGCGGTCGGGGCGGGCCTGATGGGGGTCTGGTCGTCGGTGCTCTTCGGCTCCGGCGGCGCGATCCAGAACCAGCGCTGGCAGGGCACCCTGGAGATGATCATGCTGGCGCCCCGGCCACCGGCGCTGGTGGTCCTGCCCATCACCCTGGCCACCGCGCTGACCGGCACCTACGCCATGCTCGCCACGTTGGTCTGGGGCCGGCTGCTGTACGGCATCCGGCTCGACTTCGCCCATCCGCTGCTGTTCGCCGTCGCGGTGCCCGGCTGCATCCTCGGGCTGGGCATGTTCGGGCTGCTGCTGGCCTCCACCTTCGTGCTGCTGCGCAACGCCAACGCGCTCACCAACACGCTGGAGTACCCGATCTGGCTGGTCTCCGGGATGCTCGTGCCGATCACCGTGCTGCCGGGCTGGCTCGGTCCGGTCGCCGCCGTGCTGCCGACGACCTGGGGAGCCCGGGCGGTCCGCGAGGCCGCCACCGGCACCGGCCCGGTGTGGCCGTCCCTCGGCATCTGCCTGGCGATCAGCCTGGCCTGCCTGGCGGTCGGCGCGATCATGATGACCCACGTCGAGCGGCGGGCCCGCGCCGCGGCCACCCTCGCGCTGGCCTGAGGAGGCAATGATGACCGCACTGCTCCGCCTGGTCGGCACCGGGGGCGTGATCGCCTACCGAGCGCTGTTCAACTGGACCACCCCGGCGATGTTCGTCGGCACCCTGCTGGTGGGACCGCTGTTCCAGCTGCTCTTCTTCGCCTACCTCGGCCGCCAGCTCGGGGTGGCCGACGACCGGTTCTACATCGTCGGCAACGCGGTGCTGGCCGCCTCGCTGGCCTGTGTGTTCGGCGGCACCATGGCGGTGTCGAACGAGCGCCGCTTCGGCACCCTCGGGCATGTGCTGCTCTCTCCGCGCAGCCGCACCGCGGTGTTCCTCGGCCGGGTGCTGCCGTACGCCGGCAACGGCCTGCTGATCGCGGTGAGCACGCTGACCGTCAGCTCGCTGCTGCTCGGCCTGCGGGTGCCGCTCGCGGCCCTGCCCGGCCTGCTGCTCACAATGGCCGTGGCGGCCCTGGCCTGCGGCTTCTTCGGGCTGACCCTGGGCGCCATCGGCCTGCGCTTCCGTGACGTCTGGCTGGTCTCCAACGTCTCGGTGGCGCTGCTGCTCCTGCTCACCGGGGTCAACGTGCCGGCCGCCGGCCTCCCCGCCGGGATGCGGGCGGTGGGCGAGGTGCTGCCGATCACCCACGCCGCCGAGGCGGCCCGCCGGCTGGTCGGCGGCGAGGGCTTCGCCGCGGCGCTGCCGCCACTCGCCGCGGAGCTGGCCGTCGGCGCCGGGTACGCGGTGCTGGCCGCCGTGCTGCTCAAGGTGTTCGAAGCGGAGAGCCGCCGGCGCGCCTCCCTCGACACCCTCTGATGCCGTCCGGGCCGGCATGACCGGTGTCACAGGCCCCGGCCGTCACGCCCCGACCCCGCCGCCTCGTCGTACCGGTGTCACAGCACAGCACCGACCTGGGAGGTTTGTCATGCAGCGGATCAACGCGGCCGAGGTGGCGCCGGAGGCTTACCACGCCGTGCTCGGGCTGGAGAAGTACGTGCGGGCCAACGTCGAGCACACCGTGCTGGAACTGGTCAAGCTGCGGGCGTCGATGCTGAACGGCTGCGCGTTCTGCGTCGACATGCACAGCCGGGACGCGCTCGACGCGGGCGAGTCGAGCCGCCGGCTGTTCGCGGTGGCCGCCTGGCGGGAGGCGCCGTTCTTCACCGAGCGGGAGCGCACCGCGCTGGCGCTCACCGACGCGGTCACCCGGCTCGGCGAGCACGGCGTGCCCGACGACGTCTGGGACGCCGCCGCCAAGGTGTGGTCGGAGAAGGAGCTGGCCGACCTGGTCATGGCGATCGCCACGATCAACGTGTGGAACCGGATCGCGGTGACCACCCGGACCCAGCCCCCGACGGACGTCTGACCCCCGACCGGGGCGGCGCAGGCGGCCGGTGCGCCCGGGGCGCGCCGGCCGCCGCCGCTCTCGCGGGGTAAGGACCGGTGCGGCACCCGCCGCCTCTCCGCCCGACATCCGCCGCGCGGCTTGACCTGCCCCGCGCGCTAGCGCAGACTCGCTCGGTGCGCGCACTCAGCCATTCCGAATTCCTCGCGATGCGCCGATTCGACGCGCTGGACGGGCTCCGGGCCTTCGCCGCCGTGATCGTGGTCGCATTCCACTTCGGCGGTTCCGCCTGGGGCTGGACGTCCGGCTGGATCGGCGTGCACCTGTTCTTCGTGCTCTCCGGGTTCCTGATCACGACGCTGCTGCTGCGCGAGGAGAGCGCACGCCGCCGGGTGTCGCTGCGCGGGTTCTACATCCGGCGCTTCTTCCGGATCCTGCCGGTCTACTTCGTGGTGCTCGCCGCCACCTGGGCGCTCGCCCACGTCAACGGCACCGGCCACCGGGTCCGCGAGTCGATGGTGCACTACGTGCTCATGCTCAACGAGTTCGCGCCGACCAAGTCCTTCCTGCACTCCTGGACGATCGCGATCGAGCAGAAGTTCTACCTGGTCTGGCCGCTGCTCGCGTTCGTCCTGGTCACCGGCGCGTTCTACCGGCGGCTGGCGGTCACCGCGGCCGCCGTGGTGGCGCTGCTCGCCCTGATCCCGGTCTTCACCTCGTGGCCGTACTGGCCGGTGCAGTACGTGGTCATCCTGGTCGGCTGCGCACTGGCGATCATCATGCACAACCCCCGGTCGTACGCCCTGGTCCGCCCGTTGACCCACCCGGTCACGGCGGTCGTGGTGGTGGTCGCGTTCACCGCGCTGCACCTGTCGCTGCCGTACTGGCCGGAGGCCGCGGACGGGCACAACGACACCCGGGTGCTGGTCTACGCGTTCGGCACCGCCCTGCTGCTGCCCGCGCTGCTCACCCGCAGCGTCCCGGCCCGGATCCTGGCGCTGCGGCCGCTGGCGTTCGTCGGCGAGCGGTCGTACTCGCTGTACCTGGTGCAGTACCTCGCGGCGGCGACGGTGGCCGGTCTCGCGCCGTCGGTGCCCCGGGGCACCACCTTCTTCCTCGCCACCGTGGTGGTCGGCCTGCTCGCCGCCGACCTGCTGTACCGCTGGGTGGAACTGCCGATGATCGGGCTGGGCCGCCGGCTGGCCAAGGGCCGGTCCGCCGCGGCACAGCCGGTGGCGGACGTCACCCCGCCCGCCGCTGCGCCCGCCCCGACGTCCGCCGTCGGCCGCGCGCAGCCGGTCATCGTCCGGCAGGTCGACGGGCACGTCGAGGCATCGACCGCCGGCCACCCGGCGCCGCCGCCCTACGGGCCCTACCCGGCACCGGCGCCCTTCGGACTCCAGCCGACCCCGCACGAGGCGCACCCCGACCCGCTGCCCTTCGGGGGTCACCCGGCACCGTCGCAGGCCACCCGGCCAGCCCCGATCATCCCCTGACCCCGCCCGACCGCCCCCCCGCGACCGGTCCCCGGCAGCCCGGGCCCAGCCGGTTGATCATGAGGTTGGCGGCGGGACCCGATCTCCACAACCGCCGCTAACCTCATGATCAACGAAACGTCGTGAGGCGGTGCGCGTCGCGCACCGCCTCACGTGTCGAGGCCGGCGGCCGGGGCCGCCGGATCGGTCAGCCGAGCTCGGGGAACCAGAGTGCGATCTCCCGCTTGGCGCTGTCCGGCGAGTCGGAGGCGTGCACCAGGTTCTCCCGGTTGGACAGCGAGAAGTCGCCCCGGATGGTGCCGGCGGCCGCCCTGCGCCCGTCGGTCGCGCCGACCAGCCCGCGCACCACGTCGATGACCTGGTCGCCGGAGAGCACCAGGGCGACCAGCGGGCCGCCGGTCATGAAGTCCTTCAGCGGCGGGTAGAACGGCTTGTCGACGTGCTCGGCGTAGTGCTCGTCGGCCAGCGCCGCGTCCATCGTCCGGGTCACCATCGCGTCGATCCGCAGCCCCTTGCGCTCGAAGCGGGAGATGACCTCGCCGACCAGCCCGCGGCGCAGCGCGTCGGGCTTGATCAGTACGAGGGTGCGCTCATCCGGGCTGGTGCTGGACACGCTGGGTTCCTCCTGTGCGCGCAAGGCGGTCATGCTGGGTACGGTCAGCCTAGCGACCCGGTCCCGGCGCCGGCGCGGCGGCCGGTCTTTCCCCGAGCCGCCGATCCGGCCTAGCCTGGCCCTTGACCCCCGGGAGGTCCACTGTGGCGAATGGCGGGAACCGACCCATCGCGCCGGTACGCAAGCTGATCGCGGCGGTGCTCGGCACCGTGGCCACCTTCGTGGTCCTCTTCGGCCTGGGCATGACCAGCTGGGCGATCGTGGCGCTCGGGGTGGCACTGCTGGTGCTGGCCATCGCGCTGGCCACGGTGCGCGGCGGCGGGCGTACCTGGGTGGTCGGCGTCGGGCACGTGCACAGCGCCTCCGAGCCACCCACCCAGTACGCCTTCGGCCGGTGCGAGCTGCAACTGGTGATCGATGCTCCCGGGCTGCCGCCCCGCTCCAAGAAGATCATCGAGCCACGGGTGCCGGTGGCCAAGTGGCCGTCGCTCGGCCAGGCCCTGCCGATCCGGGTGGCGCTGGACGACCAGCGGCACGTCCGGGTCCTCTGGGACGAGGTGCCCACCCACACCGAGACGGCCGCGGCCACCGCCGACCTCCCGCCCGAGTACGCCGGCGCCGAGCCGGTGGAGGAGGTGCTGATCCAGCAGGAGGCCCCGCCGTGGGCCGACCGGGCGCCCGAGGACGACTTCCGGGACGACCCGCGCGACCCGCTCGCACCGGACCCGCTGGTCGAGGAGTTCGGCCCACCCGCAGAGGAGCGCGAGCCGGTGCGGATGCACCAGCGCCCCGGCGGGCCGGTGGTGCTGGAGGGCACCGTGGTGGAGCAGTCGACGGAGAGCGGCACCCTGCCCCGCCGGGCCACCCCGGCCCCGCGTCCGCCCGCCGAGGAGCGGTTCGACGCGCCGCCGGCGGAGCCGCTGGACCCGATCGACCTGCCGCTGGACGATCCGCTGTCGCCGCCCCGGGTCCGCGAGGAGACGGTCAGCCCGGAGGAACTGGACGAGGCCATCTTCGGCTTCGACGCCGCCGCCGACCCGGCCGCCCCGATCAGCGGGGTGGGGCTCACCCTGCTGGTCACCGAGCTGTCCCGCTCGCTGGCCTTCTACCGGGACGTGCTCGGTTTCACCGAGGTCGACCGGGGCGCCGGCAACGCGGTGCTCGCCTCCGGCGCCACGCGGCTGGTGCTGCGGGAGAACACCGAGGCGGCCGCGGTGAACCGGCGGGTGGTGCACGTCAACCTCGAGGTCGACGACATCCAGGCCGCGTACGATCGGCTGCGCGACTCCGGCGTCCGGTTCACCTACGCCCCGCGGGTGGTGAACCGGGGCACGAAGCTGGAGGTGTGGGCGGCCGCGTTCCGCGACCCGGACGGTCACGGCATCGCACTGACCCAGTGGCGGGAACGCGCGGAGGCCTGAAGGAGGCCCAGCCCGGGTGCCCGGTCAGCCGAGGATGACCCGGCGGACGTGCAGGGCGTAGGCCCAGACCAGGGCGAAGATGACGCCCAGCACGAGCAGCGACCAGTGCAGCAGGCCGGCCAGCATGAGCAGCCCCTGCAGGACGGTGCCCGCGGGCCAGGCCCACCGCCGGCGCATCATGCCGGCCAGCACCACCGCCGCCACGGCCAGGGCCACCACCACCGCGATCGCCGGGCCGCCGAGGTCGCCGCCGACCACCCGGATCGGCTGGATGGCCAGCAGCAACACCAGCGCCTCCAGGCTCAGCGTGCCGGCGCCCAGCCCGCGTACCGCCCGCTCCGGGTTGCGCAGCCCGGACCTCCGCGGCTGCCCGCCCGCGGCTCCCGCGCCGGGCTGCTCGTCGGGTGCACCCGGCTGCCCGCCGGGCGCACCCGCCGCGGGACGGTCGGGTGACGGCGCGTCCGCCGCCGGGCGCGCGGGCGCCGCTCCGGTGGGATGCTCGGCGCCGACCCCGTCCCGGTGGTCACCCGCACCGCGGTCGGCCCGCGGCTGTTCCGGGCCGGTCATCGCTTCAGCAGCCGGCGGGCGTCGGCCACGGTCACCACCGAACCCGTGATCAGCACGCCGACCCCGCTCAACTCGCCCGGCACGTCCTCCTCGGCCAGCGCCACCGCCGCCTCGATCGCGTCCGGCATCTCCTCGGCCACCTCGACCCGGTCCGGGCCGAACACCTCGGCGGCCAGCGCGGCGAGTTCCCGGGCCGGCATCGCCCGGGGCGAGCTGTTCCGGGTGACCACCAGCTGGTCGACCACCGGTTCCAGCAGCTCCAACAGGCTGGCCGCGTCCTTGTCGGCGAGCACGCCGAGCACCGCGACCAGCTTGCTGAACGCGAACTCCTCCTGCAGCGCGGTGACCGTGGCGGCCATCCCCTGCGGGTTGTGCGCACCGTCCAGCAGGATCGTCGGCGCGCTGCGGACCCGCTCCAGCCGCCCGGGCGAGCTGGCCGTCGCGAATCCCTCGCGGACCGTCTCCACGTCCAGCTGCCGCCGCGCGCCGGCACCGAGGAACGCCTCCACGGCGGCGAGCGCCACCGCCGCGTTCTGCGCCTGGTGGGCACCGTGCAGCGGGACGAAGACCTCCTCGTAGACGCCGCCGAGGCCCTGCAGGGTGAGCACCTGGCCGCCGACGGCGACCGCGCGCCGGAGCACGCCGAACTCCGACCCCTCGCGGGCGATGGTCGCCCCGACCTCGGCGCAGCGCTCCAGGATCGGGCGGGCCGCCTCCTCGTCCTGCGCCGCCGAGATGACCGTCGCGCCCTTGTGGATGATGCCGGCCTTGTGCAGCGCGATGTCCTCGACCGTGTCGCCGAGCCACTCGGTGTGGTCCAGCCCGATCGGCGTGATCACCGCTACCCCGGCCTGGATCACGTTGGTCGAGTCCTCGGCGCCGCCCAGCCCCACCTCGACCACCGCGACGTCGACCGGCGCGTCGGCGAAGGTGGCGAACGCCAGCGCGGTGGTCATGTCGAAATAGGTCAGCGGCTCGGCCGAGCGCTCGTCCACCAGCCGGGCCAGCGGCTCGACCTCCCGGTACGTGGCGGTGAACCGCTCCTCGCTCACCGGCTCGCCGTCCAGGCTGATCCGCTCCCGGACGGTCTCCAGGTGCGGGCTGGTGTAGCGGCCGGTGTGCAGCCCGAACGCGCGCAACAGCGAGTCGATCATGCGGGCCGTGGAGGTCTTGCCGTTGGTCCCGGTCAGGTGGATCGCCGGATACGCCCGCTGCGGGGAGCCCAGCAGATCGAGCAGGGACTCGATCCGGTCCAGCTCGAAGACCATCCGGGTGAAGCCGCGGCCGGCGAGTTCGGCCTCGACCTCGGCGAAGGAGTCACGATCGGTCACGAGGGAAGCGCCTCCAGGGCTGCGTCGATCCGGGCAAGGTCGGCCTCGGCCACCGCGAGCCGGTCACGGATCTTGGCGACCACCGGCTCCGGCGCCTTGCCGACGAACGCCGGGTTGTCCAGCTTGGCCCGGGCCTGCGCGGCCTCCTTCTCGGCCGCCGCGCGGTCCTTGGTCAGCCGGGCCCGCTCGGCGGCCACGTCGATGGAGCCCCGGGTGTCGAGGGCGACGTTCACCGGGCCGGGCATGGCGAGCGTGGCGCTGGCCTGGAAGTCGGCACCGGGCGCGTCCAGCCGGGCCAACGACCGGATCAGCGGCTCGTGCGCCGCGATCCCGGCGCCGGCCAGGCCGTCGAGCCGGGCGGCGACCCGCTGGGTGGGGCGCAGGCCCTGGTCGGAGCGGAACCGGCGGACCTCGGTGACCACCCGCTGCAACGTGCCGACCTCGGCCTCCGCGGCGTCGTCGAGCAGCGCCCGGTCGGCAGTCGGCCAGGCGGCGGTCATCACCGTCTCGCCGCCGGTCAGGGCGAGCCACAGCTCCTCGGTGACGAACGGGATGACCGGGTGCAGCAGCCGCAGCAGCTGGTCCAGCACGTGCCCGAGCACCCGGCGGGTGGCCTCGGCGGCCGGGCCGCCCTCGGCCAGCACCGGCTTGCTCAGCTCGACGTACCAGTCGCAGACGTCGTCCCAGGCGAAGTGGTACAGCAGGTCGCAGACCTTCGCGAACTCGTACGCCTCGAACTGCTCGTCCACCTCGGCGGTGACGTGCGCCAGCCGGGACAGGATCCACCGGTCGACGGTGGAGAGCCGCTCGGCGGCCGGCAGTGGGCCTTCGGTGTGCGCGCCGTTCAGCAGCGCGAACCGGGTGGCGTTCCAGAGCTTGTTGCAGAAGTTGCGGGAGCCCTGGCACCACTCCTCGCTGACCGGCACGTCCTGCCCGGGGTTGGCGCCCCGGGCCAGGGTGAACCGGGTGGCGTCGGCGCCGAACCGGTCGATCCAGTCCAGCGGGTCGACCACGTTGCCGAACGACTTCGACATCTTCTTGCCGTGCTCGTCCCGGACCATGCCGTGCAGGGCCACCACGTCGAACGGCTGGACGCCGTCCATCGCGTACAGGCCGAACATCATCATCCGGGCGACCCAGAAGAAGAGGATGTCGTACCCGGTGACCAGCACGCTGGTCGGGTAGAACTTCGCCAGGTCCGGCGTACGCTCCGGCCAGCCCAGCGTGGAGAACGGCCACAGGCCGCTGGAGAACCAGGTGTCCAGGACGTCCTCGTCCTGCCGCCAGCCCTCGCCGGTGGGCGGCTGCTCGTCCGGGCCGACGCAGACGATCTCCCCGTCCGGGCCGTACCAGACGGGGATGCGGTGACCCCACCAGAGCTGGCGGGAGATGCACCAGTCGTGCATGTTGTCGACCCAGGCGAAGTAGCGCTTGGCCAGCTCGGCCGGCTCGATCTTCACCCGGCCGTCGCGGACCGCGTCGCCGGCGGCCTGGGCGAGCGGTGCGGTGTTCACGAACCACTGCAGTGACAGCCGCGGCTCCACCGTGGTCTTGCACCGCGAGCAGTGCCCCACCGCGTGCAGGTACGGCCGCTTCTCGGCGACGATCAGGCCCTGCTCGCGCAGCGCGGCGACGATCGCCGGGCGGGCCTCGTACCGGTCCAGCCCCTCGAACGGACCGGGCGCGGTGATGATGCCCCGCTCGTCCATGATCGTCAGGGCCGGCAGGTCGTGCCGCTGGCCGATCTCGAAGTCGTTCGGGTCGTGCGCCGGGGTCACCTTGACCATGCCGGTGCCGAAGCTCGGGTCCACGTGCTCGTCCGCGACGATCGGGATCCGCCGGTCGGTGAGCGGCAGCGCCACCTCGGTGCCGATCAGGTGCCGGTACCGCTCGTCCTCCGGGTGCACCGCGACCGCGGTGTCGCCGAGCATCGTCTCCGCCCGGGTGGTGGCCACCACGACCTCGTCGCTGTAGCGGATCGAGATCAGCTCGCCCTCGTCGTCGGTGTGCTCCACCTCGATGTCGGAGAGGGCGGTGAGGCAACGCGGGCACCAGTTGATGATCCGGTTCGCCCGGTAGATCAGCCCGTCGTCGAAGAGCTTCTTGAACATCGTCTGCACGGCCCGGGACAGGCCCTCGTCCATGGTGAAGCGCTCGCGGTCCCAGTCGACGGCGTCGCCGAGGCGGCGCATCTGGCCGAGGATGGCGCCGCCGGACTCGGCCTTCCACTGCCAGACCCGCTCGACGAACTTCTCCCGGCCCAGGTCGTGCCGGGACAGCCCCTCGGTAGCGAGCTGCCGCTCCACCAGGTTCTGGGTGGCGATGCCGGCGTGGTCCATCCCGGGCAGCCAGAGCGCCTCGTACCCCTGCATGCGCTTGCGCCGGGTGAGGGCGTCCATCAGGGTGTGCTCGAACGCGTGGCCCATGTGCAGCGAGCCGGTGACGTTCGGCGGCGGGATGACGATGGTGAACGGCGGCTTGTCGCTCTCCGCCGACGCCCGGAAGTGCCCGGCGGCTACCCACTGCTCGTACCGTCGCTGCTCTACCTCACCCGGCTGGTACTGGCCGGGCAGGGTCGGGGCGTCGGGGCGTCGGGCATCCAGTCTCTCGGTCACCCTGAAAGTCTACGGAGCGCTTCCGCGGACCTGACGTGCGCCACCGGTGCTTCGCGTACGGTGTCGGCTATGTCCGACGCACATCTCACCGAGCGCCCGGTCGACGACGGGTCCGAGCCCGTCGACCTGACCGAGGAGCCCATCCAGCTGAGCAACCGGGACCCGCAGGCGACCGCCGAGCAGCCGCCCAGGTCGCGCCGCCGGCGGGTGCTGCTCGCGGCCCTGCTCGTCGCCGGGCTGGCCGGCGCCGGCGCGCTGGGCACGGCCGGCTGGCGGGTGGCGCAGCAGAAGGACACCGACCTGGCCTCGCCGGACCGGGTGGCCGGACTGACCCGGGACGACAGCGAGCGCGCCCGCAGCACCGCCGACTACCTGCGCAGCGGCTTTGCCGCCGACATCGAGCTGGACCGCAGCTTCGGCACCGTCTACCGCGACCCGGCCGACGAGCGGCGGTCGGTGCTCATCTTCGGCGGCACGACCCTGCTCTGGCAGCCGGAGCGCGACCTGGACAGCCTCTTCGGCCTGATGGCCGACGAGACGGGCCGGGTGACCGGGCTGCGCGAGGTGCCGGCGGGCCGGCTGGGTGGCGTGATGAAGTGCGGCAGCACCAGCGGCGAGGGCGGCGACTTCGCCATCTGCGGCTGGGCCGACCACGGCAGCGTGGTGATGGCGATGTTCCCCGGGCGCCCGGTCGACGAGGCCGGCGAACTGCTGCGGAAGATCCGCGAAGGGGTCCAGACCCGCGACTGACGCCGAGCCACCGTCGCCGTGAGTTCGGAGGCCCCGACCCCGCGACTGACGCGGGCCGCGTTCCCGGCAAGGACGCCTCGGCGGTCAGGCTCGCCGGCGTGCGCGGTTCCCCGGCAGTTCCGTGCAGGGCCCGAGCCTCAGCTGACGCGCGGGCCTCTTGCGAGCTGAGGCCGCGGCCTGCGTGCCCCCCATTGTCGGCCTTGGCACCAGAGAGGCTCCGCCTCGGACCGCCGAGCGGGCCGGTTGAGCTGGACAAACAGCCTGTGGCCCTACCTCGGGCCAAGCTCACGCAGGGACCTGCGGCCCGATCTTGGCCGGCCGCCGCCACCCGCTGCGCCGATGTCCGGCCGCCGTGGCGACCGGCTGTGCCACACCAAAGTGGCTGGTCAGAACCCATGTCTGCAAAATGTGGAGCGGGCAACCCAACGTTACGCCCGCTCAAAAACTTGACACAAACGTCGAGAATCTGGCGGCCAAGGATCTAGGGCGCGGGGGTCGCGGTGGTTTCCGGGATGGAAACGCATTCAGGGCCACCCCCGAAGTGGGGGTGGCCCTGAATGGAAAGGTTGTCCGGCGGTGTCCTACTCTCCCACACCCTCCCGAGTGCAGTACCATCGGCGCTGGAGGGCTTAGCTTCCGGGTTCGGAATGTTACCGGGCGTTTCCCCTCCGCCATGACCGCCGTAACTCTATCGACTTATCAAACACCACACTTGTGGGGTGTTCGTTTGTCGGGAGTTGCACAGTGGACGCGTAGCAGCTTTGTAGTCAAGTCCTCGGCCTATTAGTACCGG
>NZ_JBRIQN010000024.1:0-109597 GCF_052981855.1 Micromonospora sp. LZ34 | reverse complement strand
CGACCAGCGACACGGAGGAACCCGGCCCCGCGCCGGGCCCTCAGCATCCCGCCAAAACAGCGGCAATCACGCGAATCGGACTCATCGAGAAGCGGCTATGAAACCGCACTCAAGTGAAAGACCGAGGTTAGGAAGGAGAACGGGGCATACAAGCGGCTTGAGTGGTGGGGCGGCTACCGGCAGGCCGGGCACGCCGCCGGCGCGGCTGCGCAGTTGGCCTACCGCCAGGCCAAGGAGGACGTGGTCAAGGAGCTGCGCGGCAGCCTGCACGACGCGCTGGAGCGGGTTGGGCTCGGTGCCCTGCCCAACCCGGCGCCGTTGAAGCCCGACCCGTCTGTGCTTCCGCTCGACGAGGACATCGAGGAAGCCGAAGACTGACGCGGAGGCCCCAGGGCAGTACCAGAATCGGCGAAGCGTCCATGGCCCCCGTTGGGTCAGCGCCGTTCGTCGGTGAGGCGTACGACGAGGACGGTGCCGTCCCGGCCGACCGACACCACTCCGTCGGTGGGCCGGGTGGCCGACCATTTGCGGAAGGTGCGCGGCGCGGCCCGCAGGTACGGCCCGATTCGGCCCTCGGTGAGGTGCCGGTACAGGTCGGCATCGACGCCCCGGAACACCTCCAAGGTCCTGCCGCTCGGCAGTGGCGCCCGGTAGCGGGTGCCTTCGGCGCTCAGGCCGTTGCCCAGCGGCAGCGTCTGGGCGGTGCTCAGTGCCCAGGGCGGATCCAGCTCGAACAGCGTCGGCTGTTCAGGGGCGGGCATCTCGCCGCGTTGGCGGGGTGTGGCGTAGGCGCGGGCGGCGGCGTTGTCGCCCGCGAAGAGCAGGGTCGTTGCCGCCGCGGCGCGGGTCAGGATCTGGGTGAACCAGCCGCGCCGCTCGGCGGGTACGTCGAACACGTCGGGTCGTCCGGGCGGCAGCTCGTCGGCAGAAGTGACGGCGGTGTCGCCGGCCGGGGGAGCATTGTCCGTCGGAAGCTCCCACGTGCGGGCCTCGTCGGCCGGGGCGGGGCGGGGCCGCCAGTCCTGGTCGTCGGGGCGGGCGCTCAGCAGCTCGTCCAGGTCGTCGTCCGCGCCGGACCACAGCTCGTCGTCACTGGGCGGGTCGAGCACGTACGAGGTGATCCGGGTCTCGGAGAGGCACGAGGCGACCATGAGCGACGACTGGCTGCGCCCCGCCACCCGTAGGGCGTCCACCTGCACGGCGGCGCGGGCGAGCTGCCCGTAGGCGAAGCTCGGCGACTGGTGGGTGCCTTTGCACTCCAGGACCACGATCTTCACGCCGCTGCGCCGGCCGGAGCTGTGGTGCCCCAGCAGGATGTAGTCCGGTCGCTTCTTGGTCTTCGACGTGGTGTCCACCTCGCCGACGCCGTCGAGGAAGCCGGCCTTCAGGGCGACCTCCGCGTCGACGGCGTGGAAGTCCCAGCCCGGGTGCTGCCGGCGCAGCACCGACTTGGCGACCACCAGCGCCAGCCCGATGCCCAACTGCTCGGACTGTGTCACCTTGTGGTGGTACACGACAGGCCCGGCATGCCGGGAGAGGGCGAGGTGGCCTTTGTGCGCGGCTAGCGTCGCGCAATAGCGGACGTGGGCCCAGTGCCGGGCCACCTGGGCCAGGGGCGAGGCGGTCAGGAACGTGGTGGCCACACCCAACTCGTGCAGCACCTGGGCGGGGCTGGTCAGCAGCGGTCCGCCGACATGGACGACCGTCGGTGGCTTGCCGTACCGGTACGCCTCGTGGCTTCCGGCCTTCTCCTTGGCATACCGGAGCACCTCGGCGACGACCTGCTCGGAGGACTCGACCGCGAGCACCGACTCGCGGCCGAGGGAGCGTACGAGCGGCTCGAAGTTCACGACCACCCCCGGTCTTGACGTAGCACATGAACCCAAGCACAAAGCGTGTTCGAGGGATTGCACAATGTCAATGCGATGGGTGGGGGCATCAATCGCTAAGAGGTGAGCGCACGGCGCCGCACCCGCGCGGCGATCCACTCCCTCCGGTAGGCCGGAAGCTCCGTACGCACCACGCTGGCGAACTCCCGTCGCAGCGCGGCGATGTCGACCGGGCGTCCCGCCAGGCGGGTGCACAGCTCCACCAGCGGCCAGGACATGTAGTGCCCGAAGCGCACCGCGTAGACGCCCACGGCGTGCAGCGAGAACCTGTCGGAGTAGTCCAGCAGCACGTACCCCAGCAGTTGGTCCAGCTCCTCCCGGGCCAGCTTGGCGGCCCGGCTGCCGTCCGCCCGCGGCCTGCCTCCCTGGCCGGCCTTGAAGTCCGCCAACACGCCACCGACGATGAGGTCGGCGTCGGCGTTGAGGTCGGCGCTGCCGTCGAACGTCGTCCCGGTTACCACCGGACCGGACGGCAGGGCCGGCAACAGCCGTTCGACCGCGAGGTCCCGCATGGCGATCAGATCGGCGACCTCGTCGGCGTTGGCCAGCGCGAGCAGGTCCGCCGCTTTGCTCTCCGGGCCGAGCCGCATCAGCCGGGAGCCGTCGATTCGGGGTGACCGGTACAACTCCACCAGCAGCGCCAGGGCGTACGACAGTCGCGCCCACCACTCGTCGGAGCGATCAGCGAATCGGGCAGGGTGGATCTGCTCGACGACCCTGCCCTCGTCGTCGATGGCGCCCAGGTCGTGCAGTAGTTCGAGGCCCGCCTGCCGGCACGGGATGCGTCGTGCGCGGAGCCCGGCTGCGGCGAGACCGACCGAGGGGGCCGGGTCGACCACGAACCGCAACCACCAATCGATGGCCGCGCCCTGGGTTCCCAGCGCGACCGCCGGGGACGGCAGCACCCGGGCGATGCCGGCCGCCTCCCGGTAGTCGGCCTGTACGTCCTGATGGTGCGGAAACGTCGACCGCAGCCACTTGGCCACCGGGCTCTGAGGGTTCTTCACCTCGGCTGTCAGCGCGGACATGAGTTCCCCGATTGTGTGGAGGGACGAGAGCCGTCGCCGGCGGTCATCCGAGTTGCTTGGCGATTGCTGGCAGCAGCTGGGTCAGGTCGATCAGCTCGACGTGGCCCGCCGGGCCGGCGGTGAAGTCGCGGATCGGCACGTCCAGTGAGCCGAACCGCTCCTCGAACCGCCGCCGCAGCACCGGGGAGGACCGGTTCAGAGCCCAGGCCGCCGAGCCTTTCGCGGTGCGCAGAAAGTGGATCGCCGGCGGCCCGGCGACGAAGAGTTGGGCCCGTCGGCCGGACTGGTCCAGCGCGAGATGCACCAGGTCGGCGAACGCGCCGCGCTGGCGCATCGCGTCGGCGCCCTTCCAGACCGACACCTTGAACTCGGCGATCCTGCGGTCGGTCTCCAGGTCGTACGGGCGGCTGGGGTCGTTGCCGGCCGCCAGCGACGGCCGGCGCAGCACCCGCTCGCCATCTTCGAGGATCAGCGGTGCGACCTGCGTGATCACAGCGGCGTGGATGATGTCGCTCAGCCGGCCGGCGTGCTTGCGCACCAGCAGCGCGGCGAGCAGGAGGTCGAGGCTCATCCCGGAGTCCTTGGCCAGTTCGGCCGCCGCCGGCTGGTCGGCACCGTCCATCCGCGTTTCCAGGTCGGCGATCCGTCGGGTCAGGTCGGCCGAGCCGATGAAGGTGAGCAGCGTCGCGAACGCCTCCGCCGGATCCACCCCGGTGTCCGCCGCCGGGACCGGAGCCCTCGTCTCGGGCTGCCTGACTTCGGCGGGCATCCGGCTTGTCGTGAAGCCCAGCGCCCGGAGGTGCCGCAGGGCCGTGTGCGAGGTGAACTTGTGCCGGGGTACGCGCAACGCGGCCTCGAACACCTGCTTCACTGGCCATCGCGCATCGTCGACCTCGACCCAGTGATCGCGGATGTCCTCCCGGATCAGGTCCGTCAACCGGGTCCGGACCGTGTCGGCGTCGAAGTGGTACGTCTGGCCGTTCAGCCTGAACGTGTGGATCATCGCCCGCTGCGCTTTCCCTCGGCTGCAGGTCGTCGGCAGCCTAGACGGTGATCGACACGAGAGGTTGTCGCGAACCCGACTCATCCCCGCGCTTGGGCCGGGTTTCGCGGACTGGGGCCGGGTTCCCCGCGAGGTGCTGTGCCGCTCGCTGTCAGGCCAGGTCGTGCTCCACCGGGCTGGTGTTGAGGATCCAGGCGAGCGGCATGGTCGCGCGGACGACGTAGTGGTCGCCGTCCAGGTGCTGCATGGTGACGGTCTGGGCCTGGTCCTGGTCGACCACCCAGTACTGCGGGATGCCGGCGGCGGCGTACTCGTTGCGCTTGGTCACCGTGTCCACGCCCTCGGAGCCGGGCGAGATGATCTCGACGGCGAGCAGCACATCGGCGACCGGAAGCCAGACGCCGTCGGCCTGGGCCTTGCTCCAGACGACCAGGTCGGGGATGCGGCCGCCGACGCCGCCGTGCCGACCCGGGATGCGCAGCCCGACCGCCTGGGCGATCCGGTCTGCCGGCACACCGCCCTGGGCGAGCCACACCATGAGCCGGGTCGCGATGATGGCGTGGGCGTATCCCGGTGGCGGCATGATCGAGAGGACTCCCTCGGGGCTGATCTCGTACCGGTGGTGTTCGTCCGCGGCCATCATCGCGGTGAGGTCATCGAGCGTCACGACCGTGGGCATGTGCCTGCCAACCGCCTCTGAGCTCATGCGGGCATCGTACCGGCCCGACGCCTGGGTCCGGGCACGCCGCGAGCCTTGCTGGCTGTCGCTCCTGACGGTGTCGCGAATCCGACTCGGCCTGCGATCGTGGCTTGTCGTCCAGGTCAGCGCCGGTAAGGAGTGAAGTAGCATGCGGCGGTGATCCGCTCATGAGGCCGACCATCGCCGCCGACACCCTGCGCCGGACCCTCACGCAGTACCTGACGACCACCTTCGGCCTGACCGAGGAGGGCGTACGCCAGGGCTTGGAGGGCTTCCTCTCCCACCCGGAGCAGGGCATCTTCCGCGGCCCGTACCTGCGGATTCGCACCCCCTTCCGCCCGGCGGAGGGGGAGTGGCGGGCGTGCCTGGACTGGGCGCCGGCCGACTTCATCCCCTACCTGCACCAGGCGAAGGCCTTCGCCCGGCTGTCGACCAAGGGGAAGTCGGCGGAACCGACGCTGATCACCACCGGCACCGGCTCCGGCAAGACCGAGTCGTTCCTGATCCCGGTGCTCGACCACTGCCGGCGCCAGCGGCAGCAGGGGAAAGCCGGCATCAAGGCGATCCTGCTGTACCCGATGAACGCCCTCGCGACCGACCAGACGCAGCGCATCAACGAACTGCTCGCCGACCCGGCGCTGGCCGGGGTCACCGCCGGCCTCTACATCGGCGACGTTGCCGCCATCGAGTACCCGCATGTGTTCACCAAGCGGTCGGAGATGCGCCGCACCCCGCCGGACATCCTGATCACCAACTACAAGATGCTGGACCTGCTGCTCCAGCGCGCCGACGATCTCCCGCTCTGGGAGGGGGCCGAGCCGGCGTACGTGGTCCTGGACGAGTTCCACACCTACGACGGCGCGCAGGGCACCGACGTGGCGATGCTGCTGCGGCGGCTCGCCGCCGCGCTCGGCCTCGACGAGCCGGACCGCCCGCTCGGGCCGATCTGCCCGGTGGCCACGTCCGCCACCCTGGGCGAGGGCGGCGGCCGGGACGGTCGTACCGCGATCCGGGAGGTCGCCGAGCAGGTCTTCGGCGTCGCCTTCGACGCCGGGTCGCTGGTGGGGGAGGATCGGTACGAGCCGGGCGAGTTCATCGCTCGGCAGGACTTCAGCCTGCCGCTGCCCAGTCCGGAGCAGCTCGCCGCCGTCGACGACCGCGACTCCGAGCGGATGATGGCCGAGGTTGCCCAACTGGTGCTCGGCGAGGCCTGCCTCGACAATCCCACCCGGCTCGGTGAGCTGCTGCGCCAGCACCCGTTGACCAAGGCGGTGCTCGACTCGCTGCAGGCGCGGCCGGGCACGCTCGACGAGATCATCGATGTGCTGCCCCGCAAGAACGCCACGGGCTGGGGCAGCGCCATGAAGACCCGCCCCGAGGTCACCGCGAAGGCACTGGCCCGCTTCGTCGGCCTGTTGTCCATGGCGCAGAATCCGGACGCGCCGGGCCGTCCGCTGCTGAACATCGAGACCCACCTGTGGGTTCGCGCCGTCTCGCGGCTGCTGCGTGGCACCTCCCACCAGCCCGCGTTCGGCTGGTACGGGGAAGCGCCCCGGGAGCTGGACCCGTACGCCCCCGACGCCGACGTGGTCGTGGCCGGCAACCGCTACCCGCGGCTGCCGGCCATCTACTGCCGGCACTGCGGCCGCTCCGGCTGGATGGCGCTGTCGCCGGAGAAGGACCCGGAGGAGTTGGAGACCGACCCGGACAAGATCTACCGGGCCAGCGTGGGCCGGGACAAGCGCCGGGTCCGCGCGTTGGTCGCCGCCACCGAGGATGAGATCCGCCAGCGACCGGGCGGTTTGCTGGTCCTGGAGTACGGCCGCCGGGTGCGCCCCTTCGACCCGCAGCGGGACCGGGAACCCAGCGACGACGGGATCGTCGTGCTCGGTGACCTTTCCGCGATCGACGCGGCGGAGAAGGACCGCTGCCCCTCCTGCCAGATGGATCACGGCATCCGCTTCCTCGGTGCCGGCCTGGCCACGCTCGCCTCGGTGGCGATCACGCAGCTCTTCACCGGCGGTGAGCTGGACGAGCGCGAGAAGAAGACGCTGCTGTTCAACGACTCGGTCCAGGACGCTGCACACCGCGCCGGTTTCGTCGCCAACCGTTCGTACGCCTTCTCGCTGCGCTCTCTGCTGGCCGATCAGCTGTCGCCGGGCGAACCCGTCGGGCTGGACGACCTGGTCGCGAGGATGGTCAAGGAGGCGGCGCAGCCGGAGATCCTTTCCACCGTCGTCCCGCCCGACCTGCACGACCAGCCGGGGGTCGACAGCCTGCTCGCCGGGGAACACACCGGCAGCCGGGAGACCTGGTCGCTGATCAGCGAGCGGCTCGTCTTCGCCACCGTCATGGAGACCGGGCTGCGCTCCCGGCAGGGTCGCACCCTGGAGCTGACCCGCAGCGTCGCCGTCGAGGTCGCCCTCGACGCCCCCGCGAAGGCCGCCGCGATCTGCGGAGACGTCCACCTCACCGGCCCGGGCCAGCTCGGCGCCGCGCCGCCGGACGACGCCCGCTATCTCGCGTTCCTTCGGGGTCTGTTGGAACGGCTGCGGACCCGGGGCGCGGTCTACCACGAGTGGCTGGTGCCGTACCTGAAGCGGGGCGGTACTCGGTGGCAGGTCTGGGGTGGCCGCCCGGCCGGTATGCCCGCCTTTCCGAAGGGTCTGTCGGCGCCGGCCTTCCTGCTCGCGACGCCGAAGTCTCGCTCCGAGTTCGACGCGGTCACGGCCCGCGGCAACTGGTACCAGGACTGGACGTCGCGGTGCCTCGGCATGGACCTCGGCGAGACCGGCACCTACCTCACCCGCCTGCTGCCGGCCCTGGCCGCCGCCGGCATCGTCGCCGCCGGCGACACCGAGGACGGCAACACCGTGTACGGGCTGATGCCTGGCCACCTGCGGGTCACCCGCCTCGACGACACCGCTGCCGTGCTGGCGGGCGTCGGCTGCGACACCTGCCACTGGCAGCAGACCGAGCACCCCGACCGGGTCGCCGACTGGGTCGGCCAGCCGTGCCGGCAGTACCGCTGCCGGGGCCGGCTCCAGGCCGCCCACGACGACACCGCGCCGGACGACTACTACCGGCGGCTCTACCTGGAGAGCTCGGTCTTCCGAGTGGTTACCGGCGAGCACACCGGCATGCTGACCCGCGCCCAGCGGGAGACCGTGGAGAAGGAGTTCCGCGAAGGCCAGCGGTACACCGACCCGAACGTGCTCTCCTGCACGCCCACCCTGGAGATGGGCATCGACATTGGCGCGCTCTCTGCGGTCGTGTTGGCGTCCCTCCCGCACGGGCCGGCCAACTACGTGCAGCGGGCCGGTCGCGCCGGCCGCAAGAGCGGCAACGCTCTTGTGCTGACCCTGGTCGGCCGCAGCGAGCGGGACCGCTACTACCTGACCGAGCCCAGGGACATGATCGCCGGGCAGATCGTGCCACCTGGCTGCTTCCTTTCCGCTGTGGAGATCCTGCGCCGGCAGTACCTGGCGCATCTGATCGACCTGGCCGCCCGTGGCCGGCTGCCCGGCGTGCTGCCGATGCCGCGGCGGGCACACGTCCTGTTCGGCCCGAGCGGCTGGCTCACCAACCTCGCCGAAGCCGGCCGCCGCGACGGCGCCCGGCTGGTCGAGGACTTCCTGGCGCTTTTCGGGGACAGGGTCCTGCGGGCCGCCGCCGACCAGCTGCGGGAATTCGCCGTCGACGGGATCGTCCACCGGGTGAAGGAGGCCGATGAGGCCTGGGAGGAGCGGCTGGCCGATCTGCGGCGCCGGCTTCAGGAGATCGCCACCGCCCGGGGCACGCTCGTGCAGAGCGACCCGGACCACGCCCGCGAGATCAGGATGCTCAAGGCGGAGGAGGCCGCCGTCCGGCGGCGCCTTCGGGAGGTCAGCGCCGCCGCGGCGCACGGCACCCTGGTCGAGTTCGGGCTGCTGCCCAACTACGCCCTCATCGACAGCCGCACCGACCTGGAAGCCACCCTGACCTGGGAGGAGCAGACCGACGGCGACCGGCGGTTCCACAGCGAACTGCGCGAGTACGCCCGCCCGGCCCGCCCAGCGCTCGTCGAGATCGCCCCCGGCAACAGCTACTACGTGCGCGGCTACAAGCACGAGATCTCCGGACTCGACGTCGGCCCGCCCGACCGGCCCGCGTACGAGCAGTGGCGGATCTGCGCTCAGTGCGGCTACGTGCGCACCCACCTGGCCAAGGAGGACACCAGCGCCTGCCCGCGCTGCGAGGACCGGGGCATCGCCGACCACGGCCGGCTCTTCCAGGTGATCCGGCCGACCCGCGTCTACAGCCGCGACAAGCGCGACGACGCCCGGATCCGCGACGACAGCGACGACCGCGACCGCCGCTTCTACGCCACCACGGTCGCGGTCGACATCGATCCGGCCAAGGTCGAGGCGTCCTGGCGGCACGCCCGCGACACCTTCGGCGTCGACTACAGCCGGCACGCCATGATCCGCCACTTCAACCTCGGCGCGCAACGCTACGATCGGGCCGCCGAACTCTTCGCCGGCGACGAGGTGCGAATCAACCGGTTCCACACCTGCATCTCCTGCGGCGGCACCACCGTGGACGGCCTCCCGGCGGCCAGCCAGCAGTTGGCCGCGCAGGCCTCGGGCGCGACCGTCGTGCCGGGCGCGGAGCATCACCTGCCCTGGTGCCCCTACCGGCGCTCGGCGGCGACGCCCGACACCCACGTCGACCTCATCCTGGCCCACCAGTTGGAGACCGAGGCGCTGCGGATCCTCATCCCGGCGGCGACCGCCATGGTGCAGGAGCGACTGCTGTCCTTCGCCGCCGCGATCCGCCTCGGCATCGCCGCCCAGTACGGCGGTGAGCCCGCCCACCTGCAGGCCGTCCCGGCCACCATGCCCGACGGCCAGAGCGACGGCAACCGCAACTTCGTGGTCGTCTACGACACCCAGCCGCAGGGCACCGGTTACCTTCACCGCCTCGCCAAACCGGAAGAGTTCCGCGCCGTCCTGGAACTGGCCCGCCAGCGCATCGCCGACTGCGACTGCCGGCACGAAGCGAAGCCGGTATGCCACCGATGCCTCCTTCGCTACGCCCGCAACGAGCACTTCGCGCTGATGAGCCGCGACGAGGCGCTGGGCATGCTCGACAAGCTCCTCGACAGCTGGGACGTCGAGGAAGGCACGCGCACCGATGAGATCTCGCTGATCCACCAGGTGGAGAGCGAACTGGAGCTGCAGTTCCTGACCAAGCTGCTGGCCCTCGGCGAGACGCCGAACTCCGGGCTGCGCATCGACCGGCGACGGGACCACGACGGCGCCCGGATCGCCGACCTGCGGTTCATCAGGGACGGCGGACAGAGCGTCACGCACTGGCAGATGAAGCTGCAGAACACGGTCAAGGGCACCCGACCCGACGTGCACTTCAAACGCCTCGACGCGCCGTCCCCGGAGGTGGCGGTCTACCTCGACGGCTTCAAGTACCACGCCACACCGCAGTACAACCGCCTGGCCGACGACGCCGAAAAGCGAGCCCGGCTGCGCGCCCACGGCTACCTCGTCTTCGCCGCCACCTGGGACGACGTCAAGACCTGGGGGAACGCCGAGGGACAGGGGCGGTGGACGCCCTACGGCGGCGTCTGCAAGCAGGCGGCACGGGAGCGGTATCGGCAGTTCCTGCCCGGCGCGGACCCGGATGAACTCGAGGAGACCACCTGGGTCAACCCGATCGAGCAGCTGATGCGCTTCCTTGCCGACCCCGATCTCACCCGGTGGCAGCGCAGGGCCGAGGCGACGCTGGCGGGCATGCTCAAGCAGGCCCGCGACAACAGCCACACCGACTCCGCTGGCGTCGCGGATCGGCTCCTCGCCTCGCTGCGCGGCGAACCCCTACCCGGGCCCTCCGCGCAGCGCCACATCATCGTGGGCCGCGCTCACGACAACGCCGACTGTGCGGTGACCGTGATCGTCGACGGCCGCAGCAAGCCGCTGCCGACGTGGTCCGCACTCACCGTCGTCGACGACCTGCCGGCCGCGGTTGCAGGCGAGGGACACAAGCAACGCTGGGCAGCCTGGCTCACCTGGGGCAACGTTATCCAGTTCCTCACCAACGGTGGCGGGGACGCCGGCCAGCTCGCGGTCTCCACCATGGACGCCTTCGATCTGGCCTCCATGGCGGTCACCGAAGGAACCGGACTGGTGTTCACCCAACGCGCGCTGCCGCTCGACGAGGAGACCGCCACCTGGCTCGGCGTCGCGCCTCAGCCAGTACCCGCCCAGCGGGAGCCGGTCGACGACGAGTCGCCCTGGCGCGAGGTCCTGCAGTACCTGGATCGCGACGAGACCACGCTGGAGCTCCTTGCGCAGCAGCTTGCGCAGCAGAACGTGCCTGCGCCGGTGGTCGGTTACGAGCTGGGCGACCAGGCGTGGCCCGCCGAGCTCGCCTGGCCGGAACAGCGGATCGCTATCGTGCTCACCGGTCCGCCGGATGACCCCGAGACCGAAGACCGGGACCGGGCGTACGCCGAGGCCGGCTGGCACGCGAGGACCGCGCGGGAATGGTCCGTTGAGGAGTTGGCGGCACAGCTTGCGGCGAATGGGGGAGAAAGCTGATGAACACCGAAGCGACGCTGCGGATGCTGGACCGCGCCGACAAGGAGGTCATGAAGCTCACCCGCGCCGACATCGGAGCGGTCTACGAGTTCATGCACAAGTTCCGGCACAACCCGGAGAACCCGGGACTCAACCTCAAGTCGCTCAACAGTGACTCCCGGCTGATGTCCGCGCGGGTCAACAAGGACTACCGAGCGCTCCTTCTCCACATCGCCGACCGTGACTACCTGCTCGTCGCGGTCAAGCACCGTGGCGAGGTGTACGACGACCTTTCCCGGTACGCGTACCGGATCAACCGGGTTACCGGCGGCATCGAGGTCGTCGACCTAGCGCCAGTCGGCGACAGCATCGTCGGCCGGGTCGTGCCACCGGACGCCGATCCGAAGCCCGCGCAGAAGCCGCTCTTCGACGCGTACACCGATGCCCAGCTCCTGGAACTCGGCGTATCCGAGCCGCTGCTGCCGCAGATCCGGGAGCTCACTACCGAGGCCGAGCTCCTCGAACTGCTCGACCGGGCACCGCAGCTCACCACCGACGTGCTCTTCGCGCTCTTCGACGGCACCCCGTACGACGAGGTGCTCAAGCAGGTCACCGACCCGGTCCGCGCCGACGAACCGGTCGACCCCGAGGACTACGAGGCCGCGGTGGAACGCCCCGCCACGCAGGTGACCTCCGATGACGAGGCGTTGCAGGCGATGCTGGGCGAGGCGTTCGAGCGGTGGCAGATCTTCCTGCACCCGACGCAGCGCAAGCTGGTGGAGCGCAAGTACAACGGCCCGGCACGGGTCGGCGGCGGGCCGGGCACCGGCAAGACCATCGTCGCCCTGCACCGGGTAGCCCACCTCGCCAGGCAGTTGCCGCCCGGCACGGACAAGCCCATCCTGCTCACCACCTTCAACCGGAACCTCGCCGCCGACCTGCGCACCCGGCTGTTGGCCCTCGGCGGCCAGGAGTTGGTGGCGCGCGTCGACATCGTCAACATCGACCGGCTGGCCAGCCGGGTGGTGACCGAGGCCAAGGCGGGCGGGAGCCGGCGGGTCGTCGACGACAACCGCGTCGCCGAGCTGTGGAGCGAGTTCCTCATCGAAACCGGCGAGGCCGGCTGGGACTCGGAATTCCTGGCGGCCGAGTGGACCCACGTCATCCTCGGCCAAGTGCTCAACTCGCGTACGGACTACTTCAAGGCCCGTCGCCCCAACCGCGGCCGCAGCCTGACACGCGTCGAGCGCGACCAGATCTGGCAACTGACCGAGCGATTCACCACCTGGCTCGAGGGACGCGGTGTCTGGACCTGGCGCCAGGTGGCCCAGCGCGCGGCTCGCCTCGAGATGGACCGCGCTGCCGCCGGCGACGGCGCTTCCGGCGAATCCTCCGGCGGCTTCCACCGGCCGCGCTACCGGCACGTCGTCGTCGACGAGGCGCAGGACCTCAGCGCCGCCCACTGGAAGATGCTGCGCGCCATGGTCGCGCCCGGCCCGGATGACATGTTCCTCACCGGCGACACGCACCAGCGGATCTACGACAACCACGTGACGCTCAGCAGCCTGGGCATCAACATCCGTGGCCGCTCTTCCCGGCTCACCCTGAGCTACCGCACCACCCGACAGATCCTGGCCGACGCTCTGCAGATCATGACCGGCGAGGTGTACGACGACCTCGATGGCGGCGAGGAGAACCTCGCTGGCTACCGCTCGCTGCTGCGTGGTGGTCAACCGATCTTCCGCGGAGCACCGACCTGGGCGCAGGAGCGAGACCTGATCGCCGAGCAGCTGCGGCAGTGGGGAAACCCGACCGACGGCTCGGTGGCCATCTGCGTACCGACCAAGGACCTCGCGGCGGAGGTGATCAGCCGGCTGGAAGCCGACGGCTTGCCGGCGGTGGAGATCGGACCCGACGGTCCGAAGCAACCCGACGGCGTCCACGTCGGCACCATGCACCGGTTCAAGGGGCTCGAGTACCAGCGCATGATCATCGCCGGAGTCAGCGACGGGCTCGTACCCCGGCAGATGATCAACCGGTACCGAGACAGCGACCCCAAGCGCTACCAGCGTGAACGCCAGCGCGACCGGTCGCTGCTCTTCGTCGCCGCCACCCGTCCCCGCGACGAGCTCGCGGTGTTCTGGCACGGCACGCCCAGCCCCTTCCTCACCAGTCGGCTTGTCCAGCGACAGCTACCGTGAGCACCGGCCCCGCAGTCGCAGGGGGCCGTGGCGGAGAGCAGGAGGCTAGGAGTGCAGGCGGGGGACCGCATCGGAGACCGGTACGAGCTGACGTATCCGGTCGGACGCGGCGGAATGGGCCAGGTCTGGGCCGGCTTCGACGAGCGACTCGACCGGCCCGTGGCGATCAAATTCCTCCGACAGCTAGAGGTACCGGAGGATGAGCGTGAGATCGCGGTTAAACGGTTCCGGCGCGAGGCGCGAGCCACCGCCCGCCTCGATCACCCCGGTGTGCCAGCCGTCCACGACCTCGGCGTTCACGGCGAAGACCTCTACCTCGTCATGCAACTCGTGCCCGGGATCGTCCTCGCCGACCACATCGCCGAGCAGGAACAACTACCTGTCAGCGAGGCGGCATCCATCGCCGCGCAGATCTGTTCCGTGCTCGCCGCCGCCCACGCCGCATCCCTCGTGCACCGCGACCTCAAGCCCCAGAACCTCATGATCACGCCCTCCGGTGTGGTCAAGGTGCTCGACTTCGGCGTCGCGGCACTGCTCGGCCCGGCCGAAGCGTCGCGCCTCACCGCCACCGGACGCGCCCTCGGCACACCCGCCTACATCGCGCCCGAACAGGCCCAAGGCAACCAAGTTGGACCAGCAGCCGACCTCTACGCCCTGGGATGCATCATCTTCGAAATGCTCGCCGGGAAACCTCCGTACGATGCGGCGAACGCCCCCGACATGCTGCGTCAGCACCTGCACTCGCCGATCCCCATCATCACCGAGTACCGCTCGGACGCACCCGACGACCTAGCGCATGTCGTCTACTGTCTTTTGGCCAAACAGCCGACGGAAAGGCCGGCATCGGCTGCCGAGGTTCAGCAGCTTCTCGCCCCGTTCCTCCACAGCAGCGGCCGCCTTGGGACGGCAGCCACCTGGGCGGACACACCGAACGCCGTTGCTCCGCCGTCTGCTGCCATCTCCGTGCCGCCTCAACGATCCCAGCAGGCCCTCGCCGAGTTGCGGGCACAAGCACAGGAGCTGGCGGAGAACGAGCGCTTCGTGCAAGCGGCGGAGCTGCTGCAGCGGGCCCTCCGGTCAGTGCCCGATGATCATGACCCGCTCGCTGCGGAGATCCTCGCTCTACGACTGGACCTTGCCAACCTGTACATGCTCGCAGGTGACTTCCGGCAGGCCCGTCAGGCGTTCGAGGCGCTGGCTCGGGACCTGGAGCAGTCGGAAGACGACCACGACCTTGCCGAAGAGTGCCGCGAACAGGCGATGGCTTGCCAGCTCGAGTTGGGCGAGTCAACCGGGACCGCAAGGCCGACCATCATCCGCTAGCTCTCGGATGCCGCCGCCTACGAAAACAGACCGAAGCACGTGGCTAAACGCATTGCCAGGCGCGCTCTCGCCGTGCGGCCTGAACCTCAGTCCGTCGACCTGACGAGTTGCATGAACGCGGCCCACGCGGCGGGGGAGAAGATCAGCACAGGTCCGACCGAGTCCTTGCTGTCGCGTACCGCCACGATGCCGGGCAGGTTGTCGGCGACCTCGACGCAGGCACCGTTGTTGTCTCCGCTGCGCGTGCTCTTACGCCACTTGGCGCAGGCCAGATCAGCCATGGTGGACCTCCCCGATGATCTTATTGATGAGCTGCCTAGATTCTCCCTCATCGAGGGCCAGCGCATCGAGGCTCGACCACACCCTCTCGTAGGTCCCAAGCTCCTCCGCACGATCGAGATAGAGCGCGCCCGTCAGGGACTCGCAGTACACGACCGACGGCTCCGGGGTTGTCCGGTTACCCGGCGGGAAGTCAAGCATCATGAAGGTACCGGCAAGTGCTCCGTACTGCGCTCCAGCGGCCAGAGGCAGCACTCGAATCGAGACGTTGGGCAACCCGGCAATGTCGAGCAGGTGATCCAACTGAGCCGCCATTGCAGCACGTCCACCCACACGGCGGAGCAGTACTGCCTCGGACAGCACCGACTCCAGACGCGGAGCCTTGGGCAACTTCCGGGTCAGAAGGCCCTGCCTCTGCCGCCGCACCTCGAGCACCTGCTCGAATTCCTCCTCGCTCATGTCCAGCCGGTTCTGGTAGACGCCCCGGGTGTATGCGGGGACCTGTAGCAGACCGGGCACCAGTGACTCGTCATAGCCGCGAAGGCGCGAGGCGGCGGACTCCAGGCCGACGTACATCTCGAACCAGTCCGGGATCGCTAGGCCGTAGGCATGCCACCATCCTTTGGCCTTGGTCTCGCTCGCGAGGCCGATAAGCGCACCAGTCAGCTCGGGCGTCGCGCCGTACAGCTCGCACATGGCCTTGACGTCGATGCTGCGCACGGGGCCCAGGCCGCTCTCGATACGCCACATCTTCTGCCGGCTGCACTGCAGCGCCTCCGCCGCACCGTCCAGCGTCATCCGCGCCTCGGTGCGCAGCTCTCGCAGCGCCCGCCCGAGCTGCCGCCTCGGGACTGTCGACCCCATGTCGTCGGCCATCCGCTCTCGACTCCTTCCGTGTTGCTTTTTGTTACACCCGCACGCCATGCTTGAAACACAGAAACGTTGACCGGTGGTCAGTTGAGAGGCAACTATAAATCGTTGCGATTGCGCCTCTGACCATACAAGACGGTTATGGCAGGGTCCATTAGCGCACGATCTTCATGAGTGCGTGTGAGAATTTGAGCGAGTCATGGAGTGTTGGTCGAGCCGAGGTGACGATGGAGTGCCTGCCCGATCCCAAAAGACGCACGTGGAGTTGCTCTCTCCGATGAGATCGTCAAGTCGCCAGCGCAACCGACTACACGGCGCGCGGCAGCTACTGGAGCCGCGCCAGGACCGAGGTGCCCGCAGTATGCCGACGTAGAGGCTCGAGATGC
Source organism: Micromonospora sp. LZ34 (assembly GCF_052981855.1). Lineage (NCBI taxonomy): Bacteria > Bacillati > Actinomycetota > Actinomycetes > Micromonosporales > Micromonosporaceae > Micromonospora > Micromonospora sp. LZ34. Next base: position 93,346 of record NZ_JBRIQN010000024.1, on the reverse strand, counting down.
TCGACTCGGTGTGATCGTGCTGCCAGCCCTCGACGTGGCTCCCGCGCCAGTCTCCCGCGCATCGCCTCGGCCATCTCCGGTGACACCTTGTGCAGCTCGCGAATGCTTCGGCAGCGGCCGCATGGACTGAACGGAAGCTCGGATTCGTTGCGCCGGGTCGCGTTTGGACGCCGTCGGCGCGAACTGTCGTGCCAGCTGGCCGAATAGTCGACGCGTACCTAACCCGTGCCCTGCCAATTCGGTCCTGCTGTTCCCTCGTGCAACATCCTGTGATTCGTTTCTGCAACGTCTGCAAGTTCCAATAAAGAAAGCTCACCAGTCTGCCAAGAATTCTGTCGCGGAACGTTGCGCATACGCATTGAGCTGTCTCACGATGGCCACAAGGCGGCGGCCGGGTAACCCCCGTGACCGGCCGCCGCCGTCATGACAAAGCCCCGATGAGCAGCCCTGGTTCCGTGCCGCTGGGGAAAGCCGCGGTGTCAGGGCGGGGTGAGCCCGCCCGTGCGGGGCGGGCGGGCCCACCCCATCCACGACGAGGAAGGAATGCCGCCATGAGCCTCCGAAACCAGAGACCGGTCCCGGCAAGCGATGAGGCGACTTACCGTTCCGCGGCCTACACCAGCCTGCTGCCGTGGCAAAGTGCGCGATCGCCGTTTCCAACCGACCGGGCTCGGAAGGCGCGGCCTGAATCCCGACGACGTGTACGCCTTCCTCGACCAGGTCGCCACCGACATGGCCGCCCTCTACGCAGCTCTCGGCGAAAGCCGCCGAGAAACCATGCGAATCAAGGATGCGCTGCGTCGCTGGCAGTCCGCGCAGGCCCGCACCGTTGCCAAGGACGGCCGCCGATGACCCAGCGGTACGTCATCCACCTGCCCGTCGTCGCCGCTGACCTGGCCGCCGCGCAGCGCCTGGCGCGGGTCGTCGGTCGCTGGCTGACGGTACTGCCGATGATGGATCCGGGGGAGATGACCATTTCCGAGGAGGACCAGCAGTTCCTCCGCCATCGCGTCTTTTGCGACCTGCTGCTGCCTGGTGGGCGGCGCTGCCTGCTGCGCGCCGACCACGACGGCGAGTGCTCCCGCCGGCTGCGCCGCTGACCCTGCCCCACCGTCGACGCAGTATCTGGGCCGGGCCGCCTCCGCCCCACCTTGACTGACAATCGGCTAACGTTCGCCCGTGAGTGACGTGCAGCCGAACCCGGCAGACGAGCCGAAGGCCGCTGCGGTTACTCATGCCGCAGCTGCCGTGACTTCGGACGATCACTATTGGAGAGCGACCAAGATGCGCAGAATTACGATTCACGTCGATGGCGTGAGTCCAGCGCGCTACGCGGACATCGTCAACGCCATCTGGGCGCAGATGAACGCCATCGGCTGCGACTTCACCGTCAGCCCCGACGAGCGGGCTGTGCCGGCCCAGCTCGACAAGCGCTGGGACGAATACAGCCAGGTGTCGTGGGAGGAGGGCGGTCGACGCGGCACGCCGCAGGCGATCGCGGCCGGTGCCGACCGGCCCGGTGCCCGTGATGATGCCGAGTCGGCAGGATGACGTAGTCGAGTGGGAAGCACCACGGACTCTGCGGAGCGCGCCTGCATCAACTGCGGCGAGGCCGTCCACGGCCCGGCGAACTCGCGCCGTCGCGGCCCGGACATTGCCTGGTTCGTCCACTGCCATCCGTGCGCCGCCCTGATCGCGGATCAGATGGAACCGCTCAACCTCCTTCCAACAGATAGTGGTGCCGACATCCACCGGTGCCGACACTGTGGCGTCCACCGGGTCTGTCGCACAGGATGGCGGACCCGGTGTCATGTGTGCCTGGACGAGCGCTCCTCTGGCCTGGCCCTGGCCGCCGGCCAGCAGCTGCTGTCTCAGCTGCCGAACGCACCCGCCCTCGCGGATCAGCTACGCCGGTTCGCCGGCCTGACCAACACGGACGCCATCCCGGTGCGCGCCGCCGCTGAGTTTCGGGCCGCGATCGCGCTCGGTGAGGAACTCGACCGGCACCGCCGCGACGGCTGGACTGATCTGACCGGGGACGTCCACGGGCTTCCGTGGTTCGGCAAACGGCGAGGAACCTCGACTCACGGGACCTGGGGTGTCCACGTCCCCTGCGGGTCATGGCAAAGGCTTCGCGACCGGGCCTGTCCAGAGTGCCCGTCGGAGCTGGGGAGTCGGTCGTTCGCAGCGCTGCGTGATACCTCATACCTGCTGTATCTGGTCCGGCATCGCGGACTGCTGAAGTTCGGAGTCGGCGGTGCGCCCCGAGTTCGCGAGCACCTGAGAGCGGGCGCGGAACTGGTGGAGGTCCTCGAGGGCCGTCATGCCGACGTCATCGCCGCCGAAGCCATCCTCAAGCGGCAGAAGCGGGAGGCGGCGATACCGCTCAGGGTTTGGCGGACCTGGCGGATGCCGGCATCCTTCGGGGCGGGCACGGAGGTTGTCGTTGCCACTGTTCAGATCCGGCTTGCGGATGTCCTGACCGACAGCCGAGACGTCACCGATCGCTTCGGGGGGTAGGCGCTGCCTGGTCAGCCCGTCGGACCGGGAATGTCCTTGAACGCGCCGTACGACAGCTTCCTGCCCCTCAGAATGATCAAGAGATGTGAGCTACTGAACACGACCCTCGGCTGCGGTTGTGTCGTTCCGACGAGGTGACAGTGTCTCCGTCCGTGTCCATCACGACGGCAGGTGCGCGGTTCCTCGCGGCGTTCAACGACATCGAGAAACACATCCGATCGAGCCTGCGCGTGGACGTCAGCGTCGGGTTCGCGCAGTTGGTCCGGGAGTACGCCGACAAGAAGCGGCTGCCGAATCACCACAAGAGCGCCCTGGTGGCGTTTGCTGCGCTCCGGAACGCGATCAGCCACGGTACCTACTACGGCGGTCGGCCGATCGCTGAGCCGGTAGAGGCTGTCGTGCTGGAGATCGAGCGGCTCCGGCAGCAGATCCTCGAGCCACCGCTGGCGCTGACCGTCCTCGGTTCCGGCAAGGTCTGCGTGGTGCAGCCGGACGACCCGATCAGCGCCGCACTGGACCACGTCCGCACCTTCGGGTACTCGCAACTGCCGGTGTACGACGGCGACGGCTATCGCGGCGTCCTGACCACCAACGCCATCGCTCGGTGGCTCGCCGACCAGCTGACCAGGAACACCGGGATCGCGGAGGAAGAGCCGGTCTCGCAGGTGCTCGCGTTCGCCGAGCCGGGGGAGGACGCCCTCCTGGTTCCCAGGACGATCACGGTGGTGGATGCGATCGACAAGCTCAGCCGAGGCAGGCAGGGCGGGCAGTTGAGCGCGGCGCTCATCATCACTCAGAACGGGAACAGCAAGGAGAAGCCGCTGCGTCTGGTCGCTCCGTACGACCTTCCCGCACTGACCGCAGCCCTCGCCATCACCTGAGTCCTCCGGTTCCTTCCGGATTCCCCCGGCGGCGCCGCCGAACCAGCGACGCCGCCGGGGGAATCCGAGGGAGACGCTCAGCCGAGCGGGCTGAAGCTGCGGCCGTCGAGCACGTTGATGAGCTCGTCGTCGCGGGTGACCTCGTAGCCGCGCTCGCGCAGCTCCGCCACCAGCTCGCCCTCGCGGTCGAGCGGGATCTCCAGGTAGTCCCCGTTGAGCGCGGTGAATCGGCGCTCGCCGAACTGGTCCTGCAGGTCCTCGGGGAGCAGCTTGAAGGCCCGCTCCGTGACCATCGGGGGCCAGTCCCCCTCAGCGACCGAGTTCAGCTCATTGATCTCGAAGGGCTCGTTGTCGGCGGGATCCTCGTCGGGGAAGTAGTCATCCGCGCCGGCAGGATTCGACAAGTGAATCATCCGGACCTGGCGCGCTTCTCCCCAGGTACGGGCAGCGGCGAGCGCCTTGATCTCCGAGGCCTCCTCGACGGCGGTGTTCGCGTCGGCGAAGGCGAGGCAGTCGTGCAGCTGCGCGTGGCCATAGACCAGGCGGCGGGTGGTCGGGTGGTGCGTCGTCATGGCGCACATCGTGCCGTGCAGGTACGACATCCAAGATCAGGTGTTGATGTGGAGACCGGAAGCGGGACTGGCCATTTCATCGACCGGACGGGCCAAAGATGATCACGAAGGGCTGACGCTGACCTGCGGACCGGGCAAGCGATCTTGTCCGGTCGGGCCAGCCGCCCGCGGCACCTCCGCTCCTAGCCTGGTCCGCACAGCACCGGCCGGCACCTGCGCAGGTCATGCGCAGGGAGCGGTGCTACCGCGGCGCGCGGCCGCCGCCGGCGCCGCGGGTGACGGGGGTGAGTGTGGGAATGGGAGCCGAACGCAAGCTCATCAAGGTCGTGCAACACGCGCTGTCGCGGGGGCCGATGTCGCAGGAGGCGCTGCTCGCGGCGCTCCGGCAGGCAGGCGTGCGTACCGACAGCACAGATCTCTACATCGCCTGCGCGACGCACGGTCTCGCCGACCTGAAGGGCGATAGCTGGATACCGCGAGGCTGGGCCGCCCCGGTAACCGAGACGGCACCCGCTCCTCCCAACCGGCGCCTACCGGAACCGCCTGCTGCCCGGCGGGCGGCCGCCGAGGTACGTCGGCTCGCCTCCTCGATCGGCATTCCCCTGGACGAGCCGACCCCACCTGTCGGGCCGGTGCCCGCCGCCTGGCCGCAGATCGCCGAGCAGGCCGCAAGGGCGCTGCAGGAGGAACTCCGAGCCGTCACCGACAAGCGCACCCTGCAGGATGTGCCGGTCAGCGGTGGCTTCGTGGTCGCGGAGACGACGTCCCGGAAGCTGATGCGGTTCGAGGCCGAGGGCGATCTCGGGGTGTCCGAGGGCACCCAGGCGACGCTCGTCGTCGATGGCACACCGATCGACGTCGAGGTGGTGTCGGTCTTCGGCAACGTGGTGACGCTGTCGGTGCCACCGGGGGCTACCGTGCCCGAAGAGGCCGTGCTGCGCTGCGACCTCTCCTGGCTGCTCTCCGCGCAGAGCAAGCGCCTGCGCGAGTTGGTCAATGGTGGGCCGGGCTTCAACGCCGACGCCGCCGCGGCCCTGTTGACCGGCGGGCGGGCCGTCGCGCCACATGAGCTGCCGACCGTCGCAGCCGAGCACCTCAACCACGGCCAGCGGTACGCCGTCCAGCTCGCGCTCACCCGTGGTGTCACCTGGCTTTGGGGCCCGCCGGGAACGGGAAAGACCACCACCATCGGCACCCTCGTGGCCGAACTCTGCGTACGCGGACTGCGGGTACTGCTTACCGCTCCCACCAACGCCGCCGTCGACGTCGCGGTCGGCGCGGTACTGAAGCAGATACCCGAGCTCGCCGGTGGTGGCCTGGTCCGACTCGGCCAGCCCTCCGACACCTCCCTCATCGGCCGCGCCGACGGGCACGTCCTGATCGACGAGATCGCCGCGAAGCGCGGCGAGGCCCTGGCTCAGCTGCGGGTCCGTGAGGGACAACGGACCCGCAGCCTGCGGGAGCGGCTCAAACCCATGGAACGGCGACACGCCAGCCTCACCGACGAGGAGCAGGAACTGCGGCTGACCCTGGAGCGGGACCTGGCCGACGCCAGCGCCCTGGTCCGGGAACTCGACGAGTCCCTGCACTACGTCCGCCGGCAGGTCTGCCGGGAGGCAGAGGTGGTCGCCGCGACCTCGCACCAGGTGGTGCTGAGGACGCTGCGCGAGCTCACCTTCGACGTGGTGATCCTCGACGAGGCCAGCATGACCACCACGGCGCTGGCGATGATCGTGGCGGGCGCGGGCAGCGGCCACACCATCGTCGCCGGCGACTTTCGGCAGCTGCCGCCAGTCGTCGTCGCCGATACGCCGTCCGCACAGGAATGGCTGCTGAAAAGCCCGTTCGAGAAGGCCGCCGTGGACCTCGCGGTGGGCAGGAAAGCACCACCGGACCGGCTCGCGGCGCTCACCGAGCAGTACCGCATGCGGCGCGACATCAACCACGTCGTGAGCGAGGCGTTCTATCCCGAAAGCCCGCTCGTCACCGCTGCGACGGTTCCCAACAGGCCGCGAAACAGCAGGGCGGACTGGGCCGACGGAGAACTCGTCCTGCTCGACACCTCCCGGCTGGGCGCGCGGACCGCGCGGAAGCAGGGCATGTCCTCCCGCTACAACCTGATGCACGCGCAACTCGTTGCCGGGCTCCTCGCCGACTCAGGCGGTAACGTGTCCAGCCTCGGCGTCATCGCACCCTTCGCCGCGCAGGCCCGTTTGCTGGAGTCGCTCCTTCCGGAATCGGAGCTGGAGGGCTGGGCCGCCTCGACCGTGCACCGGTTCCAGGGCGGCGAGCGGGACATCGTCGTCTACGACAGCGTCGACAGCGGCATTGGCGTACGCCCGCTGCACCGCTGGTTCACCGAGGGCGAGTCCGGCGGTGACGGTGCCCGGCTGTTGAACGTGGCGGCGAGCCGCGCCCGCGACCACCTTGTGGTGGTCGCCGCCTTGGACCAGTTGCACCGGCGTCGCACCACCAGGGACGCGGTGTGGCGGTTCTTCGCGAAGCTGCTCGATCGGGGCCAGGTGGTCCCGTGGGAGACGGCGCTCGCCTACCCGGCGGTGACCCAACGGGTGAACGGTCCCGTCACGGAACTTCTCCGTCACGACCTGGTGGGCGCCGGGACCGTGGAGATGTGGTTGCCCCGGGCGCCGCTGGTCGGGCTGCGGTCGTTGATCCCAGCGCTCAAGCTGATCGCCGAGCAGGACGTCGAGACCGAACCGGTGACGATCTGGGTGGAACCGGACCCGGACGGCTACCTCTCGGCCGAGGCGATGGAGGCCCAGCGGGGCGGGCTTAACATCCGCCCCTGCGTGCCGATCCTCGAATCCAGCGCCGTCATCGACGACGTGGTGTGGACGTCGACCGGGTCGCTACTCGGCCCCGAGCCCGGCGTGGTGCTACGGACTCGGCACGCGGCTTTCGCCGACGCGGTCCGAAGGGCACAGCGGAGGCGGCCCGGCATGGCACCAGGCAGCGGGCAACTTGGCGATGACTGCGGTCGCTGCTCGCGCACGTTGGTCCGATTCGAGGTGGGCCGGCGCGGCCTGCCGACGGTCGGCTACGGCTGCCTGCACTGCGACAGCATGAAGCGGCGCAGCGGCGTTGCGTCCGAGCGGCAGCTGACCTGGGGACGTCCCTGATGCCTCGCGGAGCCGACGGCGGCGCCTGGGCGAAGCCCGCGCCACTGCGGCGCGAACCAAGCAGGTCATCCGATTGAGGCCCTGACTACGGTCTCGGGGTCATCGAGGGCTACCAGGAGCCGCCGTACGACGGGCCGGAAACATTGGTCAAAGCGGACTGGCCCGTGAGGGTGTGCCCTCCAGTCCACGTTAGAAGCTCACGACGAGGGTGAAGACGCAGACAACCAGCATGCCGGTCGCGTTGACGAAGAGGTTACGGCCGAAGTCGCGGGCACGAATGTGCATCGCGATCGCCACGATGAAGTACAGCACCAGCGCGGCCGACGTGATGAGCCCGAGGTACGGCACCCAGATGCCGGCGATGAGGCTGGCAGCCGCTGCGAACTTGACTGGGGAAATGACCCACCAGTAGCGGCGGGGCCAGTGAACGTCCTCCAAACATCTCGCGATGAACGCCACCGGACGCAGGCACAACAGAGCGTCGCCGACCGAGATCACCGCAAGAAGGATTACGGGCCAGATCGGGTCAGGGAGGGCTGACATCAAACCAACGTACCATACCGTATGGTATGTTGATCTTATGTCGACGCGCGAACGGTGGCTCACCGCAGGCCTTGATGCGCTGGCGGCCGACGGTGCGTCGGGTGTCCGCGCCGACCGCATCGCGGCCCGCCTCAAACTGACGAAAGGGTCTTTCCACCATCACTTTGCCGGGGTGGAGGACTATCGCCGGGCGCTGCTGGAGCGGCACGAGCAGGACCAGCTGGCGCTACTTGACCGCCTCGCCGCGGAACTGGAACAGGTCCCGGCCGATGCCGCTCTCGGCGCCTTGACCGACCGCCTGACCGGCCTGTTTGATGCCGACCTTGAACGGGCGGTACGCAGTTGGGCGGTCACCGATCCGGCAGCCCGCGCCGTACAGGAACGACTGGACGGCACACGGCTCGAGTTCCTGCACCGCACGTGGGCCCGGATTCTCCGTGATGAGCGGCGGGTGCACATCGCTGCCCTCGTTCCCCACCTCATCACGATCGGTGCCAGCATGGCCCAGCCACGCCTGCCGGCCGAAGACCTGCGCGCCGTGTTCGATCTCCTCTCCGAGTTGGCACCCGGCCTACGGATCCCCGAGGCGTGACCAGTCGCGCCAGATGTGCCGTCACCCGATCCTGCGCCCGGCCGGGTAGCCGGGTGCTCCCGCTACTTGACGTCGGGACGCTCGCGGAGCACCAGGAGCCACCGGTTGATCGCCGCGGCGATGGCCGGATCTCCTTGGTGCCCCTGCAAGACGCGTGCCAAGGTCAGCGCGGGCCGGGCGGCCAGGCCCGCATCGCCTCGTCAACGACGTCGAGCAGCTGCGCGCGTGGGGCGCCGGCGTTCGACATGGCCGAGAGTCCGTGCCAAATGCACTGGACGTACGCGGTCAGGGCTGCGACGGACGTCGACCGGGGCAGCTCGCCCGCCCGGACCGCCTGCTCGATCCGCTCGCGCAGCGCGTCTGCGTCGGCCTGTTGGAGCCTGGCGACCGTCTGGCGCACGTCGATGGTGTACCGTCCGCCGATCATCGCGGCGCTGGTCGTCAGGCGCAGTACGTGCGCTTCGTGGCGCATTACGGGTTCCGGCCTGACTTCTGTGAGGCCAAGGACCCGGAGTCCAAGGGCGCGGTCGAGGCCGCAGTGCGCCTGGCGAAGTCGGACCTGGTCGTGCCCGCTGACGACTTCGGCGGCGACCTGAGCGTGGCCAATGCCGCCGCGGTCGCGTGGTGCGCCGAGATCAACGCGAAGAAGCACAGCGAGACCCAGGCGATCGCCGATGATCGCCTGGCCGTGGAGCGTGACGTGCTGCGGCCGCTGCCGTCACTGCGGTTGGAGAGCCGTCGCGGTGTCAGCCGCAAGGTCGACAAGCTGTCCACGGTGCGGATGTGCCGAGGTGACGACGCCGGCCAAGCGCGACAGCTCACTGAGCGCGACGAGCCCGCCGAGGATGCCCTCGCTGTCAGAAGCCGTGGTGCAGACGAGCCGCGCGGCGGCGGCCGGGCTCCGGGTGGCTCGCCAGGCATAGAGGCGCTCGGCGAGGCTGGCGGCGCCAAAGCCGTAGGGCATCGAAATTTGGCCGATGAGGACATGCGCTAGGTGACTGGTGTTAAACGATGGCTGCCACCGGCGTGGCGGCCATCGTTTTCTATCTATTTCAGGTAGTTTGCTGGTGTGGCGTTGGGTGTGGCTTCACAGCAGCTGGACCTGCTGGATCCGGTGAGCCGGTTCTGCGACGAGGCGTTACCGGCCAGCTCGATCTTCACGTTCCTGCACCAGCATCGGGAGACTCTGTTCCCGGACGGGTTGTTCACCGACCTGTTCGCGGTGGTCGGTCGCCGGTCGGTGCCGCCGTCGGTGGTGGCCACGGTGATGGTGCTGCAACGGCTGGAAGGGTTGTCGGACCGGGAGGCGGTGGACCGGTTCACGTTCGATGCCCGTTGGCGTTACGCCGCGGGGGTGGGCGGCTGGGACGGCGCGGGTCGGGTCGGGTTCGCCCACACGGTGCTGGTCGACATGCGCGAACGACTGCGTCGCTCGGACCGCCCGGACCGCATCTTCGAGGTGGCGTTGGCCGCCGCCCGGGCGGCTGGGCTGCTGGGCCGGCGGCGGGTCCTTGATTCCACACCGTTGTACGACGCGGTCGCGACGATGGACACGATCACGCTGATCCGCTCGGCGGTCCGGAGTCTGCTCGTCGCCGCCGACGGCGACCTGGCTGGGCGGCTGCGGGCCGTCCTGGCCAGCGGTGATGACTACACCACGACCGGCAAGCCGGTGATCGACTGGGACGACAAGACCGCCCGCGACGCCCTCGTCGATTCCCGTGCCCGGGACGGTTACGCCCTGCTCGCCGTCCTCGACGGGCTCACCGACCTGCCCGAGCCGGTCGCCCAGGCGATGCAACTGCTGGCCACCGTCCTGGGTCAGGACCTGGAAGCCGGCGACGACGCAACGCTGCGGATCGCCCGGAAGGTCGCCCCGGACCGGGTGATCTCCACCGTCGATCCCGAGGCCCGGCACGGGCACAAGACCAGCCACCGCGGCTTCGACGGCTACAAGGGCCACATCGCCGTTGACCCGGACGTCGAGGTCATCACCGCGACCGCGGTCACCGCAGGCAACACCGGGGACGTCGAACCGGTCGCCGGGCTCATCGCCGACCTCACCGACCCGGCCGCCGCCACCGACCCCGCCGACGACACCGCTGCGGTCTACGGCGACGCGGCCTACGGTGCCGGCGAGGTCCTCGATCGGCTCGCCGGCGCCGGGATCGACGCCAAGACCAAGGTCCAGCCACCCGTCGCCCCGGCCGGGAAGTTCACCAAGGACCACTTCGACATCAACCTCAGCCAGGCAACGGTGACCTGCCCCAACGGCAACACCATCCCGATCCGGCCAGTCAGAGGCCACGCCCGCCACGCGGGCAAAGCCGACTTCGGCACCGCCTGCGCCACCTGCCCCCTGCGCGGGCAGTGCACCGACTCCAAGACCGGCCGCAGCATCACCATCGGCCACCACGAAGCCCACCTCACCGCCGCCCGGACCCGACAGCACGATCCCGCCTGGCAGGCCGACTACCGGGCCACCCGCCCGAAGGTCGAACGCAAAATCGCCCACCTCATGCGCCGCCGCCACGGCGGACGACGCGCCCGCATGCGCGGCCGGCACCGCGTCGCCGCCGACTTCACCCTCCTCGCCGCCGCGGTCAACCTCACCCGACTCGCCACCCTCGGCCTCCACCACACCACCGGCCGCGGCTGGACCCTCAACCCCACCTGATCCAACAGCAGGGAGAACACCGGCCCGCCAACATCGCGTCCACACAGGCACAACACCCTGCAACGCTGCTCCAGCAACGACTTCCACGCCACAACGACCCCGAACGCCCGCAACCCCACCCAACCCAGACAGCAACGGTGGCTGACCCGGCATCCCGGCCAGCCACCGTTTCACACCAGTCACCTAGGGCCGCTGGGAGGACGTCGTCTCGTCGGTGGCTACCGATAGCCTTTCGCCAAAGACGTGAAAGGGATGGCGATGGACCTTCGTGAAGTTGGGCTTGGACGGCTGAAGGGCGTTGCCGACGCCGCTGGACGGATGGTTGCCGACAGCACGAGCGTCGCCAGGCAGCTTGTCGCTGATGCTGCTGGCGATGCCCAGGAGAGAGTGAAGCAGTCCGCCGAGCAGGTGATGGCGAAGGTCGAAGATGTCAAGGACGGCCTGTCGGCGTGGTCGTCCCGCAATCCCGCCGATTCTGGCGACTTGTCCGCGCTCAGCGCGGACGGGAAGTTGCTCTATTGCCGGGTGTTGGTGAGCTTGGCGCTGGTCGACGGCCTCCTCGATCCTCGCGAGATCGCGAACCTGTACTTGTTCGCATCGACGATCGGTCTCGACGGCGAAGCGCGCGCGGAATTGCGCAGGGAAATCACTGGGGCGCAACGGGATGCAGCGAGCGACGCAGGGGTCCCCGACGCCACGGTGGAGCTGTCCAGGGAATTGCACGACCTCCTCGAGGAGGATCAGCGCGAGCCGGTGTTCACGGTGCTGGTGCGCGATCTGGTGCGAATTTCGCGTGCTGACAGGCATGCTGCCGACGCCGAGCGTGAGCGAATCGTGCTGGTCGCAGGACTCGTGTTCCCCGAGTCAGCCGACAAGGTCGTGGAGGCGACCGAACGGTTCGTGATTACCGAAGAGGACTTCGCCTCCGGCAAGATCACGACCAGCCAGTTGGAGACCACCACCAAGGACATTGCTGCCAAGGCGGCTGCGTTCGGTGCCCCGATCGCCGCGATCAGTCTTGCTGGCAGCGTCTCCGGCCTCAGCGGGGCGGGAATCACCTCGGGTCTGGCCGCCCTGGGGTTCGGCGGCCTGCTGGGCCTGAGCGCGATGGCCACCGGGATCGGCACCGTGGTGATTCTCGGGGTCGCGGTCCATCAGGGCGCGCGTTACGTGCTGGCCACCAACGAGCGTGAACGAGAAAATCGGCGCGAGCATCTGATTCAGCAAGTCATCAAGAATCACCAGCAGGCAATGGCCGAGCTCACCGACGACATCGCCGGGCTCGCTCACCGGATGGAGGCCTACCTCACCCAGACCACGCGCAACGAAGAGCGACTCGCCACGCTCAGGGCTGAGTTGGCCGCCTTTCAGTCGGCTTTGCTGAATCTGCAGACCAGTCAGGAGGCCTTCGAACGGCGGGAGCCGCTCCGTGTCGGGTGACCAGCTTTCGGCCGCTGCCGCGGTCGTGGCTTACCAGGCCGTCACGCTGACCGAACTGCGGGGCCTGTTCGACCAGGTGGAATTCGACCTCAAGGATGTCCTCGAACGCGAACTTCGCGTCAGCGACACCCTGGACTCGGTCGAGTCCGAGTTCGACGCGGTGCGCGCCCGTCTCCAAGCAATGGGCGTCCTCGTACCAGCCCAAGAGTCCCAGTCGAGCGCAGTGGCCACCGTGAGTGTCGAGACACCGAGCTACCCCCGTTACGCCGTGCCCATCGTCCCGACCGATGGCGACTTCGATCAGCTCGTCAGGCTTGCCGAAGCCCGGTTGGATCTGTTAGGTATCGATCTGACCCGGGACCCGCTCCAGCAGGTTCTTCCCTCCGGCCAGATAGCTCGCAGCCTGCGCAGCTACGCCGAGGAACACGGCGACGTCAGCTGGGACAAGACCGACTGGACGGTCGTCCTGGTTGCCGGAGCCCTCGCGACCCTCCTTGACGTCATCCTCGTCCGCATCCCCAAGGACTCCACCTTCCTCGGCGAGACGCAGACCGGATCGCCCCTCACGAAGTGGCTCCAGGACAAGGATCGGGCTCAAGACGTCCATGCCCGATTCTTCAAGAGGTTCGAGAAGCTGGCCAAAGTGCCCTTTGACGCCCCCACCACGAAGGCCACCGAGGGCCTGGTCAGCGGCATGCGGCCAGCTACCCATCGGCTCCAGAGCCTCGGCCACGATCCGGCCCTGGGTTTCCTCTACGGCGTGGCAGATCTCATGCACCGCACCGGCACCTACATCGACAAGGCAGGGAAACTGGTCCAGGTCACCACCAACCACGATCCGGTCGACCTGATCCACGCGCTTATCACCCAGGTGCGCCATCTGCTCTCGGACGTCTACACTCCTGCCGGCCTGCAGCCCCCGTTCTTCAGCCTGCTTCAGCTCGGACAGGTTAGTTCCCCCTTCGCGTTGGGCCCCTCCGGTGTCAACGTGCCCTGGACCGACGTCGCCCGCTACATGTATACGAACGGCTACGACCTGCGCCATTTCTTCACAATGGGCATCACTCCTGGCGTCGTGTCCGCGATCATCCGCGGGTACTGGCTTCTCAAGAGCTACGCCACCGGCGGTACCGCAGCGCAACGGAAGCTGGAGCACGCCAAACTCACCTCCATGCTGCTGCTCGGGCACTCCATCGCCACCTCAGGCACGCTTCTCAAGACCGGGCTGGTGTTTGGCATGAACCCGGCCGCCCTCAACTACAACCAGATTCTGGCCATGGCGCCCGCCACCATCGCTTGGCTCAAAGAAGCCATCGCCCGCGACCATCGAATCAATCAATCCCTGGAGAAGGAATGGGAATCGCTCCTCACCGAATCCGAGGGGCGATCGGGATAGCGAGCCGAGTCACGAGCCTGGGCAGACTGTCAATCTGACTGTCTCTAGTGGGGAAAAGCACGTACGTTGGCGGCAGAGAGCTCCGCGGCTCGCGGAGCGGGTCCCGACACCGTTCGCGTCACCGCCGAAGCGCTCCGCCCGGCGCTCGCTGCGAATCGGCAGCATCTGCTATGGACAGCACTGGCGGCAATGGAGACCACCATCCCCGACCATCGCTGGCCGGCCGACGGAGAGCCGATCTTCCGCACCTACTCGGCGTCAAATCTCTTCGACGGGATCGGCATTCGGCGGCTTGACGCCAACGCACAATCATGCGTGCCGGTGGAGAAACCTCACGCGAGGGATCCTTGGAGCCCTTCCTGCCGAGATTTCGCTTTAACCGGGCGCATCCGATGGCCAACCTGAAGGGCCGATCGTGGCGGTCACTTTGTCCGGGGACGGTCGGCGAAGTCGGCCCGGCCCGCAGGACTCTATCGACCGCTTGGTATTCAGGGCGATCGTCGGTTGGTCCGCGGCGATGAACAAACGACGACACTCCTGGTGAGCCGCGGTGTCGGGTCAGCTCCGATGGCAGCTACGGGCGGGTGTCGACTGGGAGGGCCGCTGGTGGGGGAACGACGTCGCGCGCGGTAGCGACGTGGAGCAGGCCCGGGGCGCGGATCAGGTGGTGCAGCACCATCAGGGGAGCTACGCCGGCCGGGTACCAGGCCAGGTCGACGGGGTCGAACTGCACACCCAGCGCCAGCCTCGCCGCCACGCTCCGCGCCGACAGCTCGGCCGGCACCCCGGTCAGCTGCGCGCACTCCACTACCCAGCAGAACACGGTGGCGACCGTCCCGGCCGGCACCGGCGCCATCCGCGGCCACAGGAACAGCACCCCGGCCCAGACCATCGACGCGTACAGCGCGGTGCCCGAGTACTGCCGCAGTGCCCCGTCGTCAACGACGCGGATCAGCAGTGCGAGGCCCAGGAACAGCAGCGCGGCCACCGGCATGAGCAGCCGCACCGTACGGGCCGTGATCGACATTCTCGTGATGGTAGCCACCTCACCGACGGTGCGGGTCCAGCGGCCGGTGCGGCGGCTACAGCGGCACGAGTCCGGCGGCCAGGTCCGCAGCGGACACCGGCGTCCACGGCGCCCCGGCGGGCCCGTCGAGCAGTAGGGCGGTCGAGCCGTCGGCCACCTCGCCGTCGAAAAGCGCCGTCAGCCGGTCCTGGTCCACCGTCGCGACGAACGTCTTCGCGGCCTGGGGCCGCGGCGAGGTGCCGTCCCCGACGTCGCGGGTCGCCGCTGCCCTGACCGCGGCCACGGTCTCGGCGCCGCGGCCGGCCGGCACCTGCGTGGTGGTGCCGTCGGCGTGCGCGACGACGATCCGGTCGGCCCGCGCCGCGGCGTGCCAGGCGGCGAGGTCCAGCACGGTCGGGCGGGTGCCGGCGCTGAAGTGCTCCCACAGGTCGGCGGCGAGCCGGCCGAGCCGCCCGCCGTACCCGCCGACGTTGTGGCCGTAGCCGACGGTCGACAGGCTCGCGTCGATCCACATCACCTCGCCGGTGCGCACGTTGAGCACCAGCGGCGCGAGCGACCGGGCGTCGCCGCGCAGGGTGAACCGCTGCACGACCCGGGCCGCGTCGAACTGCCGGCCACCCCGCTCCGGCAGGGAGAAGCCGGCGAACGCCGCGTCGAGCGCCTCGAACGGCACGTCGTTGTAGCTGAACACCACGGGCACGGCCCACTCCACCCCCGCCGTCAGCAGCGCGGGCCGGTCGAGGTCGAGGAACTCGGTGGCGCCCAGCGGCGGCGGTGCCGACGTCAGGTCTCCGGAGTGGACCGCCGCGCGGCCCTTGAACCGCAGCCGGGTGTAGTCACAGTGGCCGCGCAGCGTCCACTCCCGGTCGTAGAACGCGCAGGACAGGTCCAGGTCAACCCGGAACTTCTCGCCGTCGGTCCAGTGCAGGAAGAGCCGCAGCACGTCCAGGTCGGGCAGGTGGCGGACGCTGCCCCGCGGCCAACCGGTCAGCTGCGCGGAGCCCGCGCCTTCGCGTCGCGGTGCGGGCGCCCGGCCCAGCGCGACGTCCAGCACGGCCACGTCGAACCGGTCCAACCCGCCGGCCCGGTCGACCAGTTCGGCGTCGACGCCCGCCCGGATCTCGGCGATCGCGTCGGCGGGCAGCGGGCGACGCCGCTCCGGCGCGCTCCACGCCCGCACCACGTCACCCTTCGGGAAGAACGTGCGCCGCGGCGTGCCGGGCTCCGCGCCCCGAACCGGCGCCGGCCTCGCCGGCCGCCGTATCCGCAGCCCCAGCACGCGCCCCAGCGCGGCCCCGACCGTGCCGACGTGCCCGGCTCCGACGGCCTGCGCGGCCTCCGCCATCGACGCGTCGGCGGCCACCGCCACCGCCTCCACGACCGCGACCGTGGCGTCGCGGCCGGTCAGCGCGGCGGCCGCGTCGGCGAGGACCGTCGGCGACACCCGGGGCGCGACCTGCCGCGCGGCGTCCAGCACGATGCGCTGCGCGTCCCGGTCGTCGCCGGCCAGGCGCAGCAGGTGGTCGAGCCGCCGCCACAGGTCGCCCGGCCGCTGGACGAGCAGCGCGGCGGCCTCGGCCGCGTCCCCGTCGGCCACCGCCCGCTCGACCAAGCCGGCGAAGGTGCGGATCCGTACCGACACCGTGCCGTCGGCGTGCCAGGAAAGGATCAGCCGCTCGGGCGCGCACTCGCCGGCGGCGACCATCGCGGTGCCCAGCGCCCCGCCGGCCGGGGCGCGGGTGCCGCGCAGCGCGGCGAACGCGACGGCCGCGTCCGGGTACGCCGTGACCCGCTCGTAGGGGTGCAGCCGCTCCGCGAGCCGCTTCCAGACAGTGGGGTGGCGTCCCATGTCCTCGGCCGCCGTGACCGGATCGAGGGACTGGATGAAGGTGAGCACCGTGCGGCGCAGCAGCCGGGGCAGGGCCCGCACCCGCGGCGTGCCGACAGTCACGGCCGGCTCGTCGACCGGCCGGTACGCCACCGACGGCGGGTCGTCGCGGCGCCGCCGCGGCAGGACCAGGCCGGGATCCCCGCCCGAGTACACCCACAGGGCGCGGGCCACGTCGGTGACCGTGCCCCACCGGGCGGCGGCCTCGGCGACCACCCGCTCATGGGCGGCGGTGAGTGCCGTGCGGTGCAGCGCCTCCGCGATCACCACGGCCAGGGTCTCCCGGGCGGGCACCACCGCCGGCAGCCAGTCGAGGCGGTCCGGCGCGGTCGCGGCGACGAGCGCCCGCAGGTCGGCCAGGTCGGCCTCGCCGAGCGCTGTGGGCCGCCCCACCAGGTCGTCCCGCAGCCGGACGGCGGTGCTGGTGGGAGAGTCGTCGAGGGTGAGCCGGCGCAGCCGCACCGGCGGTGCCGTAGACGATGCCGGCGGCGTCGCCTCGGCCACGAGCGGCAGGTAGGAGCTGCCGGCGGTCAGCCGCCGCCCGCAGATCGGGCAGGCGGTGTACGCGTCGGCGTCGAAGCACTCCGCGCAGACCAGGTGCCCACAGGGATCCAGCGGGTATACCCGGCCCTCGGCCCCGCACAGGATGCACGGCGCCGCGCCGGTCTGCAGCAGATGCGCAATGAGCCGCTCGACGTAGAGCCGGTCCGGGTCGGCCGGGGTGCCCGGGAAGCGGCGGAACAGCGGCACGTGTTCCCGGTCGGCGCCGACCAGTTCAGCGGTGGCCGCGCAGACGAAGTCGGCCCAGCGCATCCGAGTCAACGGATCCAGCAGGGCGAACCGCCGCCGGATCGCCGCGTCGAGCAGCCAACCCGTGGCGGCCAGGTCGACCTCGAGGCTGGCCACCCAGGCATCGCCGTCGTCGGGCGGCGCGGAGGCCGGCGCCGGTAGCGCCACCGCACCGGCCCGGCACAGCAGGATCGCGGCGAGCGCGTCCATCAGCGGCGTCCTCCTCTGACCTGGTGCACGCCGACGATCGGCGCCGCGCCGGCAGACAGATGCCGGGGCGGAGAGTCGGCGCGCTGCATTCAGTCGAAGAAAGGAGAAGGAAGCGCACCTGGGAGCCGCCCCGGCCCGCCGATGTTACGGCCGACGCCCGAGTCCTCGCGACCCCGTTTTTCTCGCCGGATCGGCACCTTGACCAGCCGGGGAAGTCGGCCTGTGATGGTACTTTGCCGTCTGTGAGTGACTAACTGCGCGAAGTCGGCTGAGCATCGCTGGATAGCCCCCTGCGGAAATGGCCTGCAGGTCGACAGTATGGGGCAGAGACACGTCGGCGTTTGTTTCGATGGGGATGCTGCGGCCGTCGATCGGTGCCGAGGAACCAAGCGCGGCTTCCTCGCCCGCCCGCACCGGCGCGCAGCCGATGACCGGCGATCCGCGGCTGGCCGGGCTCAGCCGGCCGCCGGCAGGAGGGGGTTCAGTTCGGTGGCGGCGACGTCACCGGGCCTCGCGCCGGGCAGCCAGGTGGCCAGGTCGTTGACCTGCGCCGGGTTGGCCGGCGGGGTGACGGTCAGGCCGTCGGCGAACCAGATCACGGTCATCACCTCCCGCATGCCCGTCGACGCGTTGGGCAACGCCTTGTGCACGGTCCAGCCCGAGTGGAAGGTTGCGTCTCCGGCCGCCATCGCGATCGGCGCCGCGATCGGGAACTGCCGGTCGGAGACGAGCCGTTCGAAGTGCTCCTCGGACGCGTCGGAGATGACGACGTCACTGAGCGGACCGGCGGTGTGACTGCCACTGGCGAAGCACATGCCGCCCGTCTCGGGACTGACGTCGACCAGCGGCATCCACATGGTGATGCACCGATGCCCGTCCAACGGCCAGTACATGGCGTCCTGGTGCCAGGGCGTGTGACCGCCCTGCGGCTCCTTGAACAGCGCCTGGTCGTGGTAGAGCCGAACCCGCTCGACGCCCAGTAGCGCGGCGGCCACGCCCGCGAATCGGCTGGCCAGGCTGAACTCGGCCGCCGCCGGGTCGTGCCGCCATAGATTTCCGACCTGCAGGAACGCACGACGGTAGGTGTCGCGCTCGTCGATCGGCTTGTCCTCGGTGCTCAGCCGCCGTACGCCGTCCGCGATCACGTCACGGAAGGCGGAGACCTCGCCGGCGGTCGCGACGCCGCGCAGCCGGACGTGACCGTCGCGCCGGTACGACGCCAGGTCTGCGGCGGACACCGGGTACGGGCTGGTCAACGGCGGCAGGTGAGTGAGGGTCATGGCGGGATCTCCCTTCGCTCGGTGATGCTGTTTCGTCGTGCCATGCTGTGCCGACAGCCCACCAGACGGCTGACGGCCACTCCCGGAACGACCTGGCAGGAGGGGTACGTTGTGGTCTACCGTCCTGGGATGGCACCCGCTGCGGAGGTGGTGTCCCGACGCGGCGTCGCGCGTCTCGGGCACATACGACTCGCGGGGCGGATCGAGGGTGGGACCGGGATCCCAAGCCGTGCACCGCGCAGCTATCCGTCCTACGCCCTGACCTACGTCACGGCGGGGGCCGGCCGGTACCGGGACGCGACCCATGACCTCCCCGTGGCACCCGGCACGCTGATCCTCGTCTTCCCCGGACTGCCGCACTGGTACGGCACGGCAGGCGACGCCACCTGGGACGAGACGTTCCTCGTCTTCGACGGGCCGTTGTTCGAGCTAGCCCACCGGTCAGGCGTCGTCGATCCCGTCCAACCGGTGCACACGGCGTTGCCGGTGGCCCTGTGGCAGGCACGCTTCGACGACTTCCGCCGCCGCCCCCGTGCCTCGTCACCGGGGGGCGGCGACAGCGAGGGGTTGGAACTGCTGGGGCTCATCGTGGACGCAACCAGCGCCGCCGGCAGGCCGAGGGAAGGCGTGCAGGCCGGTTGGTTCGCCCGCTCGGTGGAACTGCTCGAGGGTGACTTGGAAACGCACATTGGCATGCCGGAGGTGGCCCGAGCGGTCGGAATGCCGTACGAGACCTGGCGTAGAGCCTTCCGCGCTCGTGCCGGCACTGGTCCGCAGCAGTACCGGAACCGGCACCGGCTGGACACCGCAGCGGAACTGCTGGAGCACACGTCAATGAGCACGAGAGACATTGCCGCCGTCCTGGGATTCAGCGACGAGCGACACCTCATCCGTCGCTTCCGCGCCCGCACCGGCATGACCCCCCGGCAGTTCCGGGACAGCCGGCACGGTCGAGAAGCAGGTAGGCGGCCTTCACTGCGGCGATGAACCGTATACGTCAGTCCCGGTTGGCCGCCCCGTCTCGCGAGGGTCCCACGACCAGCCCACGGCACCACGCGGATTCCGGTCTGCGCCACCCCGACCGCCGTACACCAGCAGAGTCCTCCCCGGGGGCGGCCGGGGGTCGGCTCACGTGGGCGAGTTCGGTGAACGCCGCAGGCACTCGCGTCGGGGCGTCAATGGCGAGTTCGTGATGGAGGACACGCCTTCATGCAGAATCTGTGCCGCGGACATCACGAACTCGCCGTCGACGCCCCGCCTGTTACCGGGTCGCCGCTGGGTGAACGCTGGCTATCGGACGGGCTCGCCGAGTGTTATCCGCGTCGACGGAGTCGTTGCGCGAGCTGTCGCAGCCGACGCTGGTTGTCAGGCTTGTTGAGCCGCTCAGGTGCTGGGCTGGTCATCCGTTGTCTTTGCGGGTTGCGCAGGAGTGCGCGGATGCGGTCGGCGATGGTGGTAGCCATGGTGGTGTCCTTCCTATCGTGGATCTTCGTGCCGGCGGCGAGGCGCGCGCCGGATTCGGGCTAGGGGAGGGATGGGGCGCAGGCAAGGCAAAACCCGGCGGCCGGCCGAGTCCTACCTGGCGCCGATGACCAGCCGGTGAAGTCGGGACAGCCGGTGGCTCAGGGGGCGTCTCGAAGAATGGCTCTGGCTTGGTTGGAGTTGAGCCCATGGGGGGTGGCGGAGAGTTGCCCGGGCGGCGCGGCTCAGTGGCGTTGACGGGTCAGGCGGCGCAGTTGGGTGATGCGAGCGGCGCCGACCACCATGGCCAGGATGGCCACGCCGACGCCGGCGATCAGCAGTGCCAGGGCCAGCGGCAGGGTGCCGTGCATCCACAGGAAAGTGACCTCGACGCTGCGGGTGTTCTGCAGCATGAAGACGATCAGCACCACGAAGGTGAGCGCCGTGGCGCAGATACCGATCCAGGCGGCGCCCGTCCGGGTACGGGGCACTCGGTTTGTCGGCGAGGTGGTGGGCGGGTCGGCTGGGCCCGCGGCGGCGTTGTCGTGGCGGGGTCTACCGGTGTGCGGTGCAGGATGGACATGACATCCCCTTGGGGTAGGGCCGGCGTGGCTGGCACCTCAGGTGTGGGATGTCGTCGTTCCCGGATGGCTTCATCGTACGCTTGTTCGGCTCGGCGCGCTCGGTGGTCTTGCCGGGTCCGTCGCGATGACTGATCGGCGGCGCGTCCGTGCGTGTTCGGCCCCTGCGGGGCAGTGACGGCGTATCCGGTGATCATTGCTACGGCCTGCTCCCGGTCGATGGATGTGCCGGCGATGACGTGGTAGCCGTAGGCGTCTTTATTTGGGCGGGCTCTGTCACGCACGCCATAGTCCCGAATTGTGCGGGAGCTGCTCGAACGGGCTAGTCCACCGCCGTTTCTGATGCGCCACGCTCGATGGTGACCACAAGGAGCCCCGTGGTATCGGTCGGCGGACGGAGTGGGTTAACGATTTCCCGCTGGTACCACATGCCGGCAGCCGTGGAGGCGGGTGGTGCGGGCGTACCGCCAGCGCGATGCGGTGCTGCCCAGGGATAGAAGATGCATCTTCCGCCTGAACCGCTCCGCTGCTTGACGGCCTCTCCTAGGGCGTCGGGGCGATGTGACGACGGGTTCGGGCGGATGTCGGCGATGTCAGCGACGGCGGAGGAAGGCTTACGCGGATCGCTCTTGATTCGGAAATCGATTGCTGGAACAGTGGCGCCATGAAGGTTGCGGCCGTCCTCGGCGTCGATATCGGCACATCGAGCAGCAAGGGCGTCCTGGTCGACGCCGACGGCCGCCTCATCCGCTCGGCCGTCCGGGCACACGGGGTAAGCCGACCGCGGCCCGGTTGGGTCGAGATGGACGGTGACGTCTGGTGGCAGGAGTTCGTCTCCCTTAGCCGGGAATTGCTGGCATCCGGCGACGTCGAGGTCACCGCCGTGGGGGTGAGCGGCATGGGTCCCTGCGTGCTGCTCACCGACGATGCGGGCACCCCGCTGCGTCCGGCCATCCTGTATGGCGTCGACACCCGCTCGACCCGCCAGATCGCCCGTCTCACCGAGCGATTCGGCGAGGACGAGATCCTGCGCCGGTGCGGCTCGGCCCTGTCCAGCCAGGCCGCTGGCGCGAAGGTGGCCTGGGTGGCCGACAACGAACCGGAACTCTTCCAACGGGCCCGCCGGCTGTTCATGCCCAGCTCGTGGCTGGCCTTCAAGCTCACCGACCGGTACGTGCTCGACCAGCACTCGGCGAGCCAGTGCACGCCGCTCTACGACACCGACACCCAGGACTGGTACCTGCCCTGGGCCGCCGAGATCGCGCCGGATCTGGTGCTGCCTCCACTGCGCTGGCCCGGTGACCTGGCCGGGCACGTCACCCCGGCGGCGGCCGCGGTCACCGGCCTGCCGCCGGGCACTCCGGTGATCACGGGAACCATCGACGCGTGGTCGGAGGCGGTCAGCGTCGGCGCCCAGGGCGTGGGCGACCTCATGCTGATGTACGGCACCACCATGTTCCTGGTCCACACGGTCTCGGCGCGCCTCACCAACCCGTCGCTGTGGGGGACGGTCGGTGCCCTGCCGGGCACCCGCAACCTCGCCGGTGGCCTGGCGACGTCTGGGGCGATCACGGCGTGGCTGCGCGAGCTGTTCGGCTCACCGGAGTATCCCGAGTTGCTCCGGCTGGCCGAGGCCGCCGGCCCCGGCGCCAGAGGGCTGCTCATGCTGCCGTACTTCGCCGGCGAGCGCACCCCCATCCTGGACCCGGAGGCCCGGGGCATCATCGCCGGCCTCACCGTCTCGCACACCCGCGGCGACCTGTACCGCGCCGCGCTTGAGGCGACCGGACTCGGGGTACGGCACAACCTCGAGACCATCGAGGCGAGCGGCGGTGACATCCGGCGCATCGTCGCGGTCGGCGGTGGCACGCAGGGCGGACTCTGGACGCAGATCATCTCCGACATCACCGGGCGGGCCCAGGTGATCCCGTCGCAGGCCATCGGCGCCAGCTACGGCGCCGCCTTCCTGGCTGCGCAGACGGGGTGGAGCGTCTCGATCGACGTCTGGAATCCCGTCAAGGAGATCCGGGAGCCCCGCGTCGAGCTCGCCGCCGACTACGACGAGCTCTACGGGCTGTACCGCGAGCTGTACACGAGTTCCAAGCGGGTCGCTCATGCGCTCGCTGCACGTCAGGTCCGTTTCCTGGCCGCCACCCACCCGGCTGCCAGCGCAGAGCCACGTACCGAAGGAGTCGCCCCATGACCAGTTATGCGCTGCCCGTGCTGGCTGACCCGCCGTCCGCGGCACCCGGCACCGTCTACACGGTTGCCAGCGGCGATCTCCGTCTCAGCGCGAACGTCACCTGCTGGCCCACTCAGCAGCAGCTGGAGGCCGACCTCGCTACGGCGGTCAACGCGCTCGGCTGGAAGGTGGAGCGCGGTCACGCGTTCGACCCGGACAAGGGCCACGGCTTCATCGACAGCCAGCGCGCCGGCATCGAGGTCTTCAAGACGATCCCCCTGGACGCCCCGCTCATCGTGGTCGAGGCCGTCTGGCAGTACAGCCACCACGTACTGGCCGGGTTGCGCAGCCACCGCGGCCCGATCCTCATCGTGGCGAATTGGAGCGGCCAGTTCCCCGGCTTGGTCGGCCTGCTCAACCTCACCGCGAGCCTCACCAAGGCCGGCGTGAAGCACTCCGCGCTGTGGAGTAAGGACTTCACCGACGAGTGGGCCGTCAACGGGCTCAGGACATGGCTCGAGACTGGCGAACTGCGCCACGACACCAGCCACGTACGTGACCTGCCCACCTTGCCGGACGACCCGGAGGTCGAACTCGGCCGGACGCTCGCCGCCCAACTCGCGGCGGAGAAGGCCATCATCGGCGTCTTCGACGAGGGCTGCATGGGCATGTACAACGCGATCTTCGACGACGAGCTGATCAACCCACTCGGAATTTACAAGGAGCGGCTGTCCCAGAGCGCCCTCGTCGCCGAGATGGCCCGGGTACCCGACGAGGAAGCCCATGCGGTCCGCCGCTGGCTGGACGACGCCGGAATGACCTTCCACACCGGCACAGACGACGCCACCGAACTCACCGAAGCGCAACTGCTCAGCCAGTTCAAGATGTACATCGCCGCCCTGCGCATCGCCGACGACTACGGCCTGGACGCGGTCGGCATCCAGTACCAGCAGGGCCTCAAGGACACCGTTCCCGCCAGTGACCTCGCCGAGGGGCTGCTCAACAACGTCGAGCGGCCACCGGTGCTCAGCCGCGACGGCAGCCGGGAACTGTACGCGGGAACGCCACTGCCGCACTTCAATGAGGTCGACGAGGGGGTGGCGGTCGACTCGCTCGTCACCAACCGCATTTGGACCGCCATGGGCCTCGACCCCGCCACCACGTTGCACGACATCCGGTGGGGAGAACACTACGGAGACGACTTCGTCTGGGTGTTCGAGATTTCCGGATCCGTTCCGGCGTCCCACAACGGCGGCTACGACAAGTCGTACAGCATGCGCCAACCGCCGATGTTCTTCCCGCTGGGTGGCGGCACGTTGAGCGGGGTGTCCAAGCCGGGGGCGATTGTCTGGTCGCGGGTGTTCATCATGGAGGGCGCGCTGCACGTGGACCTGGGCCGCGCCACCGTCGTCGAGCTACCCGCCGAGGAAACCCAGCGCCGGTTGAACGCCACGAATCCGCAGTGGCCGATCATGCACGCCGTGCTGCACGGCGTCGACCGTAACCAGCTGATGGCGCGTCACAAGGCCAATCACGTGAACGTCGCCTACGCCCCGGATACCGCGACCGCCGACAAGGCGCTACGGGTGAAGGCCGCGATGTTCGCCGAACTGGGCGTCCGGGTGCACCTCTGCGGAGAGGTCAACCTGTAGTCGTGCCGCGCCCCCGGCGGGGGACCGCGCGGTCCCGGGCGATGGGCCGGGGAGCCCCGACAGGTGGCGGGCTCCCGGCCCTCACGGCCCCGGCCGGGCCACCTGCTCCGGCGGCGGCGGCGACCCCCGGGACACCGCCCGGTTCAGGTCGGGCGGGTGGAGCTCTCGCGCACCTGGAGACCGGTGCTGAGCGTGACCGTCGACGGGGGTCTGGCTGGATTGGCGATCCGCTCCGTGAGCAGCACCGCGGCCGCCCGCCCCAGGTCGTACGTCGGTTGGGAGACGGTGCTCAGGGACGGCCTGACCAGGTGCGCCCAGGGAATGTCGTCGAACCCGACGACCCCGAACTCGACCGGCACCTTGATACCGCGGTCGACCAGGCACTCGACGGCGCCGACGGTCATCAGGTTGTTCGTGGCGAAGACGCTGTCCGGCGGGTTGTCGGAATCGAGCAGCGAGGCCATCGCCCGATAGCCACCATCCTCGCGGAAGTCCGCGTAGCGGACCAGGTTCTCCGTCGCCTCCCGCCCGTGCGCGCGCAACGCGCGCTGGTAGCCCCGTAGCCGCTGGGCGGCGGTCGAGATCCGGCGTGGGCCGGTGATGCAGGCGACCCGTCGGTAGCCGTTCTCCACCAGATGCGTGGTCGCCAGCTCGGCGCCCTGCACATTGTCGACCAGGACGGTGTCGAGGTTGACGTCCCGCAGCTGCCGGTCGATGGCCACGACTGGGATGCGGGCTTCGATGAGCCGGTTGATGACAGACGGTCGGCCGGACGTGGAGATGATGACGCCCGCCATCCGTTGGGCCAGTGCCGCGGCGATGTACCGGGATTCCTTTTCCGGATCCTCGTCGCTGTTGCACAGGACGACCGAATAGCCGGCGCTTTGCGCGACGTCTTCGACTCCACGCACCATCGACGTGAAGAAGGGGTTGCCGATATCGGAGATGATGACCGCCCAGAGACTGGTCTGGCTCAGGCGCAGGTTGCGGGCGACGGCGTTGGGCCGGTAATCGAGGTCCCGCATCGCCTGGTGCACCCGCGCGGCCATGGCTGGATCGACCGTGGTCCGTCCGTTCAGCACCCGCGACACCGTCGCGGGCGAGACCTGAGCCTGCCGTGCCACGTCATAGATGGTCGCCATTCGCCTCCATCCGGTCGACTCCAACGATCATCTGCGTCCAGAACTGAGTGCCGGAACCGAGCCCGTATCGGTGTCGGGACCTCGGCATCCTACGGGCACGAAATGACGGAATGCTCACGGGCTATTCCCGGTCGGTATCCGACTCGAAAACCCGTCAAAGACGAGCGCCGGCACGGTCAGGCGTCGGCAATGACACGGAGGGCATCACCCCGACCTACCAGGACTTCGGTGTCCAAGGTAATGAGAATACGCCCGTCCCGGTACGACCAGTCACGGACCGGCAGCGCCCGATCGCCGAGGCGCACCGTCACCCGGCCGGGGCGCTGCGTCGCTGCCAGCGCCACGCTGCTCACCCGGAGTCGGCCGTACCGCACCTCGATCGTGCCGGCGAGGTGCCGGCCGTGCCGGTCCTGCCGGAACAGGCCCCACCCCTCGGCGGCGGTGAACGCGGCGGCGAACTTCTCGGGGCTGATCCGGGGCGCGAAGCCGATGTGGCCGCGCGGCCCGTGGTACTCGAAGCCGCAAGCCGCCAGGTAGACGCCGTGGCTGGCCATCGCCCGGGCGTAGTGGTCACCGCATTCGATCTCGTTGTACGGGTTGCGCTTGCCGGCCGCGTACCGCTCGTGCACCGCCCGGGTGAGCGTCAGCCCGTGCTCGACCAGGCCCTCCTGGAGCATGTGCGCCGCGACCTGGTACTCCTGCCCGGTCCACACCTCGTTGAAGTACATCGCCGCCCAGCTCGCCGGGTTCCCGGCCGCGGTGTCGGCGCCACCGTGCGGCCAGGTGGTCATCAGCATCCCGTACTCGTGATCCATGGCGAACCAGCGGCCGCCGGCAATAGCGCTGCCCTCGCGGTAGGCGACCTGGTCGGGCGTGAAGTTGTACCGGTACAGGCTTCGCAACGCGCTGACAGCCTGTTCCGTCGGCACCACCCGCGGCAGCCCGAGCTGACCGGCGAGGCTCTGCCCGAAGAGCTGGTCGATGTGGCAGCCGCGGTTGCTGTTGATCACGTGGGCGTGCGCCGGGTCGACCTTCTGGATGAAGTACTCGCCGTTGAACAACTCGGCGGACAGGTAGCGGCTGCCGGACTCGGCCAGGGCTCGGCACCGGCCGGCGAACTCGCCCTGACCCATCTCGTCGGCCATCGCCGCGCCGGCCTGCAACGCCGCGACGTACATCCCGGTGATCCAGGCGATCTCGCCGTACCAGGTGGTGTCCAGCGTGTTCGGCTGCGGGCCCTCGACCGTGCCGTCCGGGCCCGCGTCATGGTCCATGATCCATTCCAGGGCGCGCCGCAGGCGCGACCAGTTCGCCCGCAGGTAGGTGTCGTCCGGGGCGGTCAGGTGTTCCCGGTAGCAGCGCAGGATGGTGCCGCACTGCCCGTCGGTCGCCCAGCCCATGTCGGCCTCGGCGCGGTTGCCGATCTGGCCCGTGTCCGGGTGGAAGCCGATGCCAAGGTCCACCCGGCTGCGGGTGTCCCGCTCGAGGTGCGGGAAGAGCCGGGCGATCGATTGGGCGTAGTTCCACACGTGCTCGCAGGTGCCCGCGCAGCAGTAAACGCCCTCCCACCCGTAGAACCGTCCGTCGTCGAACAGGTAGCAGGTGCTGGTGGCGAGCGTGGAGGCGGGTGCCAGAGTGCGCTCCAGGAACCAGTGCGGCAGGGTGGCGTCGGTGTACCAGGTCTTCACCCAGCTACGGGTGTCGGCCTCCAGGCGGTCGAGGTGCCCGGTGACGTGCTCCACCACGGCACGGGCGTCGGCGAATCGGCTGGCGTACTGGCGGCGCAGGGTGTCCGAGCCGCGCAGGAACCCGAGCGAGACCCGGTCCGGCACGCCGAAGTGCCAGCCGAGCACGAACCGTACGGTCCGGCTCTGGCCGGGGGCCAGCCGGACCGCGACGGCCACCGACCCGGCCTGCCCGCCGAGGGAGCCGTCCACCTGTGTCGGGCCGTCCTCCGTCGCGAACACCTCGTCCAAGCTGCTCCACCGGCCCAGCGACGGGCGTACCACCGCCTGCGGGTCCAGCGCGGCGAGCACCAGCGTGCCGTTGTCGGGCACTTGCTCCAGCGGCCGCGTGTCGCTCGGCACGTCGCTGAACACGATGCGGTCGACGTTGACGTGCCCCCAGCCACCGGTGTCGGCGTCCACGATCTCGATGACCGCCGTGCGGCCCTGGTGGGCAGAGACGTTCAGCGTCGCCATGCTCACCGGCTCGGCGTCGCGTCCGGCCACGCTCGCCACCACCGTTCCGTCGACCAGCAGGTTCACGCACGTCCGGCCACGGTGACTGCCACCTCCCACGGCCACGTTGACGTACCGGCGCTCGACGGTGAACGGCCGGCTGGTCAGCGTGCCGGTCGCGGCGTCGGCCCGGCCCGCGTCCCCGCCGGAGGCGCGGAAGTCGTGCGACGTCACGAACCGTTGCCCGGACACACCGAGATCCCCGAAGCGCTTCATGTAGTCCGGCACCTCGGAGGCCAGGACCGGGCCGGCGCCGAACGCGGTGCCCTCGACGGTCCAGCCGTCGTAGCTGTCCCGCTCCCAGTCCTCGAACACGATCTCCGGCCGGGGCGCGACGTCGGTGAACACCACCCGGTCGCAGTTGACGTGGCCCCAGGCCCCGGTGTGGGCGTCGATGATTTCAATGACCGCGGTCTTCCCCTCGTGCGCGGCCACGTCCAGGAACACCGTGTGCATCGACTCGGCGTCGCGGCCGGTCGCGGTGGCCACCACAGCTCCGTCGACCAGCACGTTCACGCAGGTCTGCCCCGGGTGGTTGCCGCCGCCGATGGACAGCCGGATCGACTTGCGCTCGATGGCGAACGGGGCGCTGGTGAGCTTGCCGGTCGGCCCGTCGGCCCGGCCGATGTCGCCGTCGGCGCCGCGGAAGTCGTGCGAGGTGACGAGCCGTTGCCCGGTCGCGTTGAGCGGCCCGCCGCGCTTCATGTAGTCCGGGATCTCGGAGACCGGGACCGGGCCGGCGCCGAACGCGGTGCCCTCGACGGTCCAGCCGTCGTAGCTGTCCCGCTCCCAGTCCTCGAACACGATGTCGGGGCGTTCACCCGTCTCCACCTGCTCGGTGGCCGAGAACTGCACGCCGCGCAGCGATCGGTCGCCGAACGCCGTCGATCGCAGCGTGATCTCGCGCTGCGTCCGGGTGTCCAGGCAGGCCGGGTTCTCCACGTACCCGAGCAGGGTGGCGTCCACCGCACGGTCCGAGGTGTTGCGCAGCGTGTAGACCAGGACGGTGGCCGGCAGGGTCGAGTCCGCCACCGACAGCGGCACGAACGGGGAAAACGCCTCCAGGGTCACCTCGACCGGCGCGTCCCCGCTGCGGTACCGGACCCGGCCTATCGGGTACTGCCCGGTGAAGCGCACCTGGTCGAAGCCGGTGGCGTCCAGCGCACGGGTCTGTACCCGTCCGGCCGACCGGGTGCGCAGCGCGAAACCGCTCCGGATCGGCGAGGTGGGCTGCCGCGGGTTCGCGTATCCGGCGTCGGTGGTGCCGGCCGCGGGCCGGTTGAAGATGTCCCAGTACCAGAGCCGGCCGTCACCGCCGAGGTACAGCTGGCCGGCTGCTCCGCCGCCGACCGGCATGCCGAGCCAGCGAAGGTCCGCGCCCTCGTAGCTGGTGGGCTCACCCCGCCGGTACAGGTCGGCGGACCAGTCCGGCGGCAACGCCTTGTCGACGGGCACACCGATTAGCCGTTCCTCGGGTACGCCGAGGGCGGCGGCGGCTTCGGCCCGGGATCCGGCCAGCACGGTGCCGGCGGCGACCCCGACGGAGAGGGCGAGGAACTGTCGGCGGTTCGGGGCGCAGGCGTTGCCGGGGCAGCACTCGTCGTACGACTGGTCAGCCATGGGTTGCTCCTGTCGTGGTCATGCCGGGGCGGCGGGGAGACGGTGGACCGGTCGGGGATAAGCCGGGGCGAAGGCCCTGGCCGGGCCGGGTCGGGCGGCGGCGCCGGCGGCCAGGTCGGCGTCGTATGCGGCGGCCCGGACCAGCGACTCGAGGTCCTTCGGTGGGCAGGTGGCGCGGACGTTGACCAGCACGGTGGCGCGGGCCACCGGGGGGTCCCCGGGTCCGGCGGGTTCGTGGCGCGGCGATTCACCCGCGGCCACGACGCTCATGCGGATGAGCCCGGCGGGCGACTGGACGGCGAGCTTGGCGTGGCCGATGACGTGGCCCTGCCGGGCGCACGCGGCGGAGAGGGAGTCGAGCGCGACGTGCGCCCACCGTCGCGCTGGGAACCCGCCGTCGGCGCTGACCTGCCAAACCTGGTTGAGCCAGCTCAGCTGCGCCTCCGCGGCGGCGTACCGGTCGTAGTCCACGTCCAGGTCGACGTCGCGGCTGCGCTGCCACGCGGCGGTCCACCGCGTGACGAGATCGTCGAGGTTCTCGCCCAGGCTCGCGCTGTAGGCGACCACGCCGGCGTCGGGGTGGCGGAGCCGGAGCTGGTCGAGCAGAGTGTCGAGGTCGGCGCTGGGCACGGCGTCGGTCTTGTTGACCGCGATGACGTCCGCCTCGGCGAGCTGACGGTCGAACAGGTAGCCGAGGTCACCGTCGAGCGCGCCGACGCGCGCCGGATCGACGACGGTGGTCAGGGGAGCGACGGCGAGGCGGTCGCGGTAGCGGGCGCGCAGCGGTCGGATGACCGTCGCCTGCAGGTCGGTGCAGCTGCCGACGGCCTCGGCCAGGATGGTGTCCGCTCGCCCGTTGTCGATCAGCTGGGTCACCAGGTCGGCGAGATTTTCGAAGCGGCAGCAGAAGCATCCGCCGGTGACCTCGCTGACGTCGGCTACCGCCTCTCGGGCCAGTCTGGTGTCGACCAGGTCGTTGCCCTGGTCGTTGGTGATGACCGCGACGCGGTGGCCGCGTCGGGTGAGCAGCCGCCCGGCCGCCAGCATGGTCGTGGTCTTGCCGGCGCCGAGGAATCCGGTGAGGACGACGAGTCGGGGCACGGGGGCCTCCCAGCGCGCCGCAGCAGTCGCGGCGTGTGCTCGCGAATGGAGAAATCGTTTGCTCGGTTCTGATCGAGGACCATAAGAGCGCTGTGGGGGGCTGTCAACAGCGTCGCTCGGGCGTCCGACTCTTCGACAGTCGAGGATTGACCACTGCGCGGAGGCTGCCTACCCTGATCGCTATTGCAGCGAGAAATCGATTCCTTACCACTGCCTCGCTCACGACCCGCCCCACCCACCGAAGTGGAAGGCGACTGATGACACCCACCACCCACGCACCACGTACGTCCGCCCGCCGGCTGCTGCGCGCCGCCATCGCCGCGACGACACTCCTCGCCGGTATCACCCTCATCGCTCCGCCCGGACCCGCCTCGGCCAGCCCAACCCTCAACGGTCCCACCGGATGGGACGTCTACCGCAGGCTCGACCGGCTCCCCGAACTGCCCGACGGACCCCGGGCCCACCAGTTCTCCAGTTTCGACCGCAGCGGCGGCAACGACGACGGCTTTTCGGGCCAGTACTCGTGCCTGCGCACCATCGCCGAGGGCTGCGTCATCGCCGAGGCAACCGGCGCCGGCGAGATCGACTCCATCTGGTTCACCCGAGACGGCGGCAACGTCTCCGCCACCGGCACCATCAAGATCGTCCTCGACGGCACGACCGTGCTCGACGCCAAGCTGCAGGACGTCGTGGACGGCAAGCTCGGTGCCCCGTTCGTCTACCCGGTCGTCGCCAACGCGGCACAGAGCTCCGGGGGCGTCTACATCAAGGCCCCCATGACCTACCGCAGTTCCATGCGGGTGACCACCGAGAAGAACCCGCTCTTCTACCACGTCACCTACCGGAAGTTCACCACTGCCGCCGGGGTGCGCACGTTCGACCCGTCCGACCAGGCGCTGGACGTCATCGAGCAGCTCAAGGCCGCCGGTACCCGAGACCCGAAGCGCGCCGAACCCGGCGCGACGACCGCCGACCGGGACTTCGCCGTACCCGCCGGCGGCCGGGCGACCCTCGCCAGCGGGACAGGCCCCGGCGCGATCACCTCGCTGCGGCTGCGGATCCCGCAGCTCGTCGGAGCGCCGGAGCCCATCGCCGACGACGGCCGCGCCTTCGGGGCGGGCGGCAGCAGTGAGTTCACGGTCGCGGTCGACCCGGCCAACACCGGCGTACGGCTGACCCGCCGGCTGGACCCGCACATCGGACACCAGAAGGCGCAGGTCCTGGTGGACGGCGTGCCCGTCGCCGAGTGGCCGGCCAACGACCCGGTGCCGTTCGGCACCTGGCTGGACCAGACCATCGACCTGCCCGCGGCCGCCACCGCCGGCAAGGCGAAACTGACCATCAGGAACCAGTTCGTCTCCTCCGACCTGGACATCAACGAGTTCACCTACTGGGTCGACAGCCTCGTCTCCGGCACCGCCCGGCGCACCGACACCCTCGACCTCGGCCCGGCCCACCTCGACGCCGAGGCCGCCCACGGGTACCGGATCACCGCACAGACCTGGCAGGGCAGCAACACCCTGTCCTACCCGGCGGACGCCGAACGCAAGGCGGCCGTCGCCGCCTCCGACGCCGTGCTCCGCGACACCCGGCTGCGCATCTCGTTCGACGGCATCACCACCGTGGACACCCCGCTCGGCGAGTTCTTCGGCACCGGCCTCGGGCTGCACCCGGTACGGTCCCTGATGTTCGGCGTCGACACCGCGACCGCCACCCTGTCGGCCTGGTGGCCGATGCCCTACCGGTCCCAGTACACCGTCGAGCTGCGCAACGCATCCACCGTGCCGATCACATCGTCCGTGGCCACGGTGACCACCGCAAGCTCCGCCCGCTGGGTGGCGGCGCTGCGGCCCACCGGCGACGCCGGCTACTTCCGGGCCACCGCGACGAGCGCGGACACCACCCCCGGCGCCGACCACCTGTTCCTCGACGTCGCCGGTCGCGGCAAGTTCGTCGGGGTCACGCACACCATGGAGGGCCACATCCCCTCCGGCAACCAGCGCAACTACCTCGAGGGCGACGAGCGGGTCTACGTCGATGGCGCGCAGACCCCGAGCATCCACGGCACCGGGACGGAGGACTTCTACCAGAGCGGCTGGTACTTCAACCACGGCACGTTCTCCGCGCCCACGAACGGCAACCCGGCCCACGAGAACAGCGACTACGGCTGCCGGTACGACTGCACCGGCGCATACCGGCTGATGCTCGCCGAGGCGGTCTCATTCGCGACCGACCTGCGGTTCGGCATCGAGCACGGCCCCGGTGATCAGGACCCGGCCCGGTACGGGTCGACCGCCTACTGGTACGGGCAGGACACCGTCGCCCAGCGCTGGACCGACACCGTCGACGTCGGCGACGTCGCCAGCGAGTCGGCCCACGGCTACACCTCCGGCGGCGAACGTGAGGTGCTCACCGCGACCTACGAAGGCGACGACGGTGCGCCCCGACCGGTCACCGACGACACCCGCGCCTCCACCACGCCGATCAAGTTCCGGGTCACCCTTGACCCGGACAACACCGGTGCCGTGCTGCGCCGGGTCGGCGACCAGTCCGCCGGATACCAGTCGGTGGCGGTCCAGGTCGACGGCCGCGACGCCGGCACCTGGTCACAGCCGCTGGCCAACCGGTCGCACCGATGGCTCGAGGACGAGTACCGATTGCCGGCAGAGCTGACCGCCGGCAAGGAGTCGGTGACGGTCACCCTGACCCCCGACGCCGGCGCCCCGGCCTGGTCGGCGGCCCGGTACGCAGCACTGAGCCTGGTCACCCCCTTCGTCGACCGGTCCAGGCCGGGCCCGGTCGCCGGGCTCACCGCCAGCAGCGGCACCACCAACGCGGTCGCGCTGACCTGGCAGCCGGCCCGCGACGACGTGTACGCGCCCGGGTACGAGGTGTTCGCCTCCCGCCAGGCCGGATTCACGCCCGGCCCGGGCAACCGAGTGGGCACCACCACGAGGTCAAGCTTTGAGCACACCGGGCTGGGCCTGGGCGAGGTCTGGTACTACCGGGTGCGCGCGGTGGACGACGCCGGCAACAGCGGCCCGTACTCCGCGCAAGCCTCCGCCACCACCGGCAACACGCTGCGGATCGAAGGCGAATCGCTGCTGCCCGCGGTCACCACCGACGCACCCGCGGACGTGCAGGGCGACTGCTGCGGCGTCCACTGGTCGCAGAGCGCGCAGCTGTGGTTCCGGCCGACCGGGCCGAACCAGAGCGTCACCGTCGCCTTCACCGTGCCAACCACCGGCACCTACGCCCTGCGCCTGGTGCAGACACTGGCCCGGGACTACGGCATCAACACGGTGGCGATCGACGGAACCCGGATCGGAGACGCCTTCGACGCCTACCACTCGCCAGAGGTGATCATCAGCGATCCACTGGACTACGGCCAGCGGGAACTGACGGCGGGCCAGCACACCCTCACCCTCACCGTGACCGGCAAGGCCGCCGCGTCGAGCGGATACCTGGCCGGCCTCGACTATCTCGAGGCGAGCCTCACCTCGTGACCGGACCGGAGCCGGAGGCCCGCCCGATGGGCCTCCGGCTCCGGTCAACCCGCAGATCCCGCAGACAAGCCGCGAGGTGCCGCATGACAGATCGGCCGCTGGTCCGAATGACCGGCATCGGCAAGCGGTTCGGCGGCGTGCACGCCTGCCGCGACATCGACCTCACCGTCACCGCCGGTGAGGTGCACGCGCTGCTCGGAGAGAACGGCGCTGGCAAGTCCACACTGATCAACGTGCTCTCCGGGGTGATCACCGAGTACGACGGCGCCATCGAGGTCGACGGTCAACCGGTGAGCTTCGCCGGCCCAGCTGACGCCCAGCGCGCCGGGATCGCGACCATTCACCAGGAACTCGACCTGGTGGCCGGCCTGTCCATCGCGGAGAACATGTTCCTCGGGCGCGAACCGCGTACCCGCCTGGGCACCGTCGACATCCGGGCGATGCACCAGCAGGCCGCAGCACACCTACGCACGCTCGGCGCCGACCTGGACCCACGCCGACTGGTGGGGTCGCTGCGCGTCGGCGAGCAGCAACTCGTCGAGATCGGCCGGGCGCTCTCCCTGCAGGCCCGAGTCCTGATCATGGACGAACCGACCGCCGCCCTGGCCGACGCCGAGGTCGAGCGCCTGTTCACGACGATCACCGAGCTGCGCCGGGCCGGCGTCGGCATCGTCTACATCTCCCACCGCATGGCCGAAATCGAGGTCATCGCGGACCGGGTCACCGTGCTGCGCAACGGAAGCGTCGCCGGCACCGTCGACCCGAAGATCGCCTCCCGCGACGACATCATCCAGCTCATGGTCGGCCGGTCCGTCGACGCGCTGTTCGGCGAGGCCCGCAACGAGCCCGGCGACGTGCTGCTCGACATACGCGGACTCGCCGTGACGCCCCGCCGGCCGACCCCCGGGCGAACCGAACCGGCCGGCGTGGACCTCACCGTGCGCTCCGGCGAGATCGTCGGGCTCGCCGGACTGATGGGCGCCGGACGCACCGAACTGCTCGAAACGCTGTTCGGCGCCGGCGGCCCCGGCCGCCACAGCGGCCAGGTGACCCTCGACGACCGCCCGTACCGCCCGCGCGGCCCGCGATCCGCCCTCGCGCACGGAGTGGCGTTCGTCCCCGAGGACCGACGCGGCGCCGGGCTCATGCTGGAGCACTCGGTGACCGACAACATCGTGCTCTCCGCGCTGTCGTCACTAACCACACTCGGGCTGGTCCGCCGCCCCCTGGTGCGCCAGACGGTGGCCGAACAGCTCGCCGCCCTCGCGGTGAAGGCGGCCTCACCGGCGGTCGCCGCCGCCACCCTCTCTGGCGGGAACCAGCAGAAGATCGTGTTCGCCAAGCAGCTGCTGATGCGCCCGCGGCTGCTCCTGCTCGACGAGCCGACCCGGGGCGTGGACATCGGGGCCAAGGCCGAGATCTACCGGCTGCTGCACCGGCTCGCCGACACCGGCATGGCGATCCTGCTCGCCTCGTCGGAGCTGCCGGAGCTGGTAAGCCTCTGCGACCGGGTGGTGGTCCTGCACCGCGGGCGCACCGTGGCCGTACTGCCCCGTGCCTCCGCCACCCAACAAGCCATTCTCGCCGCGGCCAACGGGGACAACGTCAAGGAGCCACGATGAACGCGCCCAATCCCACCACCCTCGCCGAATCGCCCCCGGCCACCCCGCCCGGCCGCCGGCCGCTCCGGCTGCCCACCGACCGGCACACGATCGTCGAGACCTTCTTCCGGTTTCAGAGCATCTTCGGGCTGGTCGCCGTCTTCCTGATCGCGATCATCGTGTCGCCCACCCGCAACGGCGAGAACGTCTTCCTCAGCTCCGGAAACCTGGCCAACATCGTCCGAGCCGTCTCGGAGATCGGCATCATCGCGGTCGGGATGACCTTCGTCATCCTGATCGGCGGCATCGACCTCTCCGTCGGGGCGGTGCTCGGGCTCGCCGCGGTCGGCTCGGCCACGCTGATGGTCGACAGCGGTCTGGGTATCCTGCCCACCGTCCTGATCGTGCTCTTCATCGGCACTGCCTTCGGCGCCACGCAGGGACTCATCGTCGCCCGGCTCGGCATCCAGTCGTTCATCGTCACCCTCGCCGGCCTGCAGGTGGCCCGCGGCATCGCCCGGATGTGGTCCGGCGGCCTCGGCATCCCCATCGCCTACGGCGACGGACCGCAGGAGGCGCCCGAGGCATTCTCGCTGCTGAGTGGCTCGATCAACGGCGTGCTGCCGGTGCCGGCCCTGCTGTTCCTCGCCATCGGCATCGGCGCGCTTCTGGTACTGCGCAACACCGCCTTCGCCCGGCACGTCTACGCCATCGGCGGCAACGAGAAGGCCGCCCGGCTCTCCGGCGTGCCAGTACGGCGGGTCCGGGTCACCGTCTTCGCCATAGCCGGCCTGCTCGCCGCGCTGGCCGGCATCATCCACGCCGGCCAGCTCAACCAGGGCAGCCCCAACGACGGCGCCGGCTACGAACTCGACGCGATCGCGGCCGTGGTCATCGGCGGCACGAGCCTCGCCGGTGGCAGCGGATCCATGGGCGGCACCATCGCCGGCGCACTGCTGCTCGGGATCCTGAACAACATCCTCGCCCTCAACAACATCGACGCGAACGTGCAGCTGGTCGTCAAGGGACTGGTCATCGTGGCTGCCGCCGCGTTGCAGAAGCTCCGCCCTCGCATCGCCTGACCCCCACCACCAACGGAGGACACCATGCGTCACACCCGAAGAGCCGTTGCCATCCTGGCCCTGACCGTGCTCGCCACCACCTCGGCGTGCAGCATCGAGAAGGACGGCGCCGGCGGCGGCAGCACCGACGCCTCGGCCACGTGCGGTAGTGGCAAAGACTTCCTGATCGGCATGTCCCAGGCCAACAACGCCGAGCCGTACCGCCAGGTCATGAACGACGACGTGACGAACGCGGCCAAGGCCGTGCCCGGGTTCAAGGTGGTCGTCTCCGACGCCGCCCAGGACAACAGCAAGCAGGTCGCCGACGTGGAGAACTTCCTCTCCCAGCGCATCAACCTGCTGATCATCTCCCCGAACGAGGCGAAGCCGCTCACCGCGGTAGTCCAGAAGGCGTACGACCAGAAAATCCCGGTGATCGTGCTGGACCGCAAGGTCGAGGGCGACGCCTACACCGCCTTCATCGGCGGCGACAACGTGGCCATCGGCAAGGCGGCGGGGGAGTACTACGCGAAGACGCTGCTGCCGCAGGGCGGCAAGGTCGTCGAGATCTCCGGTCTGCCCGGCTCCACCCCGGCCGCCGAACGCGCCCAGGGCTTCCGAGAGGGCATCGCGAGCAACCCGAAGATCCAGATCGTGGCCACCCAAACCGCCGAGTGGCTGCGGGAGAAGGGGCAGAGCGTCATGGACGCCATGCTCAAGGCCCACCCGGACATCAACGCCGTGTACGCGCACAACGACCCGATGGCAGAGGGCGCCTACCTGGCGGCGAAGGCCGCTGGCAAGGAAACCACGATCAAGTTCACCGGCATCGACGCCCTGCCGGTCCCGTCCGGCGGCATCAAGGCCGTCGAACAGGGCCGCCTGCAGGCCACCTTCCAGTACCCGACCGGTGGGCGCGAGGCGATCGATCTGGCCAAGAAGATCCTCGTCGACTGCGCGACGGACGTACCGAAGACCACCACCCTCGGCACCATGCAGATCACCAAGGAAAACGCCGCCCAGGCCTACACCACGCTCGGCGGCAAGCAGTAGCAGCCGGAGCCGGGTCCGCCGCC
The DNA here is from genome assembly GCF_052981855.1 of Micromonospora sp. LZ34. Lineage (NCBI taxonomy): Bacteria > Bacillati > Actinomycetota > Actinomycetes > Micromonosporales > Micromonosporaceae > Micromonospora > Micromonospora sp. LZ34. Next base: position 55,168 of record NZ_JBRIQN010000024.1, on the reverse strand, counting down.
GTTGCCCGGCGGCGGACCCGCACCACGAACCCACGGGAACCACCACCGCCATCCCGCCCGAAGCCCTGGAGGAACGCGATGTCCCGCCCAACTTCCCGCGCCGGTCTGCTCTTCGCGCTGCTCGCCCTCGCCGTGAGTCTGGTCGCGGCCCCGGCACCGGCCCAGGCTGCCGCTGCCGAGGTGGACAACCAGCCGTACGAGAACCGCTCGATCCAGGTCAGCGCCGGCGAGTTCGCGAACGTCTACGACCCCAGCGTCGGCGAGAACGAGCGCTGGTACTACAACGACCACACCCTGGTGCGTAACCGCGAGACCGGACAGTGGCACGTCTTCGCGATTACCCACGCCGAGCCGGCCCAGCCGCTAGACGAGCGGTTCTTCGGCCACGCCACCGCGCCCTCACCTCACGGCCCCTGGACAAAGCAGCCGTTTGCGTTGGCAGCCGATCCGAGCGCCGGTGAGAGCCACATCTGGGCGCCGCACGTCATGTTCCACGCCGGCACGTACTACATGTTCTACGCCGGCGGCACCGCGGACCACGAGGCGTACCGCATGCACCTCGCCACGTCGAAGGACCTCGTGACCTGGACTCGGCATCCGGACAACCCGCTGTTCACCGACGGCTTCGACGGCCGAGACCCGATGGTGACCCGCATCGGGGACCAGTGGGTGATGTACTACACGGCCAACAGCAGCCCGGCCGGCGGCCACCACATCGTCGCGTACCGCACCAGCCGAGACCTCGTGCACTGGAGCGACCGACAGACGGCCTTCGAGCATCCGGTCTCCGGCACCTTCGGCGGACCGACCGAATCGCCGTTCGTCATACGCCATGACGGCTTCTGGTATCTCTTCGTCTGCTGCGAAAGCGGATACCAGGACACCCGCGTCTACCGCAGCGCCGACCCCTTCCACTTCACGATCGACCAACTCGCCGGACAGATCAACGCGCACGCCGCCGAGGTGGTCAAGGACGACTCTGGCGACGGCCAGTGGTACGTCACCGGCGCCGGCTGGGGTCAGGGCGGGCTCTGGCTGGCCCCGCTGCACTGGCATACGCCGGTGGTGATCGCAGGCCGCATCGTCACCACCCCCTACTACCAGGCGGTCATCCAGACAACACCCCAGGCCCGACTGGTCTCCTACAACGCGGATCCCGCCGGACGCGGTGAGTACAAACCCGTCACGGATTCGTCCTTCCGCTCCACGGCGCCCTACCTTGCAGTCGGAGCTTTCGGACCGACGGACGTGGCGGGCGCCGCCACCAACGTGACCGTCTCTGCCGACGGCACCGACATGAGCCTTACCGGCATCCCCCTCGGCGACGAGCCCGTGACCGTCGACTGGCGGTTCCGGTTCGATACAACCACCACGGACCTCAGCTTCGTCTGGCACGTGACCGGCCCGACCAACGCGCCAGTCTGGGAAGCCGCCTGGAACCTGGACTCCGCACTGCCGCGGCTCGGCGACCCCAACCAGCAGGGCCGTGACGGCGACGCCGCAGACTTCTCCCGTTGGACGCTCGCCACCGACGACACGACCACGTTGGTGGCCGCCTACCGCGCCGGCTCGGCCTGGAGCGAGGACAACCGGTGGTTCCACCGTGCCAGCGGATCCATCGGATGGCAGCCACTATGGCAGCCCGGCGGACGGTCGTTGCCGGTCGGCGACCTCCCCGGGGGAACCTGGCGGCTCGGGGTGAGCGGGACCGCCGTGGACACGGCATACGCCGAGGCGCTGGCAGCCGCCCTGAACGGACAGAGGTAACGGTCGTATCGTCCTGCCCGATCGCGAGCCGGCGCTGTGGACCAGGCTGGGGGCGTCCCTATGGGGTCTGTCAAGCTGCGATCGGTGTCGCAGGGCGGGGCCGGTGAGGAATGCTGTCGCGGAGCATCGCGTGGAGGGCGTCGCAGCGGCGCGGCGTGAGCTTCCCCCGGTTTCCCGGACGGCTTGCCTGTGACGGTCAGGCCGCGGCTGCGGCCGGGGTGTGGTGTCGTTCGTAGTCGATCGGGGACAGGTTGCCAGGGCTTGAGTGGCGTCGGCGTGGGTTGTACCAGGCTCCACTCGAAGATGGCGTTGGCCAGTTCCTGGCGGGTCGCCCACAGTTGGCGGTCGAGTATCTCTAGCTGCATGGACCCGAAGAACGACTCGACCAGCGAATTGTCGTAGCAGTCGCCGACGGAGCCCATCGAGCCGAGCAGCCCGGTGGAGCGCAGCCGCTGCCCGAAGGCCCAGGACGTGTATTGGGTGCCGTGGTCGGAGTGCACCACGGTCTGCCCTTCGGTCGGGCGGCGTCGCAAGCGGGCCATGTCCAGGGCATCGATCACCAGCTCGGTGCGAAGGTGGCCGGCGATCGACCAGCCCACGACCCGGCGGGCGACACGTCCAGGACGACCGCGCAGTACACCCAGCCGCCCTGGGTGCGGTGCTGGGTGATGTCGGTGACCCACAACGCGTCCGGCCGGTCGGGACGAACCGCCGGTTGACCAGATCCGTCGACGGCCTCGCCTGCGGATCGCGCGCGGTGCAGCCACGTCACCGGCGCCGGTAGACGCCCTGCAGGCCGGCATGCCGCATGAGCCGCTCAACGCGTTTGCGGCCGCACCGCACCCCGGCGGCCAGCCGGAGTTCGGCGTGCACCCGCGGCGAGCCGTAGGTGCACCGCGACATCTGATGGATCTCTCCGATCAGCTGACCGAGCGCCTGATCAGCGGCCTGTCGCCGCGACACAGGCCGCTCGCGCCAGTCGTAGTAGCCCGAGGTCGACACCCCGAGGACCCGGCACGCCACCGCCACCGCGATCCCGCCGTCGGCGAGATCGGCGACGACCGGGTAGATCATTGAGCGCTTTTCTCGTGGGTTTCGGTTGGTCTGGACGTGATGTAGGACGAGGATGGTCTGGACGATCGTGGTGGCACGTCGGGGGCAGCAGCGGAGCTTGGCCAGGATCTTCCAGCCCTTGAGGGTGGCGACGGCGCGTTCGCCGACGGCGCGGATCTTGGCGTGGTGCCGGTTGACGGTCTTCTGCCGGCGGGACAGTCGCGGTCGGTGACGGCGGCGCTTGAAGGGCGTGCGGATGCTGCCGCCAGCGCCCTGGTACGCCTTGTCGGCGAAGGTCATCACGTTGACGCTGCTCAGCGCGTCGATCAGGCCGTGGGTGCGGGCGGCGGTCAGGTCGTGCACGGTGCCGGGCAGGGCGGGTGAGGCCCAGATGAGGCGTCCTTTGCAGTCCGCGATGACCTGCACGTTGACCCCGTGGCGCTTGTGCTTTCCAGAGTAGTACGGCCTCTGGTTCGCGACCCGGTCGATGGGGATCAGGGTGCCGTCGAGGATCGCGTAGGCGAGCCGGGCGATGCGCCGTATGGTCGCGTTCAGGTCCTCGGCGTGCGCGGCGAGTAGGTTGATGGCTTCTCGGGCGTACCGCCAGGCCGTCGTGACGCTGACCGCGAAGCCGCAGGCCGGACGGGCGATGGTGTCCCCGTTACGCAGATGGGCCAATGCGAGCAGTGCCTGCTGGCCGGCATCGAGACGTCGCCATCGGCCGCGGCGGCGGGTGCGTTCGGCGCGGATGAGGTCGGCCAGGTGGTTCAGGGTGCGGCTGGACAGCGCGACCGTTGACGGGTAAGACAGCACAGCGAGGCTCCCGGTTGGGGCATCGGATCTTGGTCGACTGCTGTCTTACTCGTCCTATGTCGACACATGCTCCGCCGCGCCCATCGTGAGCAGGCCCATCACGATGAAAAGCCCTCATTTTGGGAGGACGTTCTCCCGCGCGAAGTAGGCCGCGGCCCGACGCAGGATCTCGTTCTCCACCTCCAGGATCACTGACCATTGGATCAGTACGGGCAGGTCATCGACATGCTCGTCTCGGCCCGCCGCGACGCCGGCGCGGTCCGGCAGTACTTCCGCCGGGCGCTATTGACGTTGAAGGCGACACCCGCAGAGGTGGTCACCGACGCCGCAGACACTCGCGTGTCAGCGATAGAGGAGTTGAAGGGGATCACGCGGTCGGGCAGCCCCGGCAGGTGCACCCGCGGCGTTCACTCCGATCACGGCGAGGGCGAAGACTCGGGCGGCCAGTCGACGCCCAATCCTGACCGACACGATGACGCGAACCTGCCGCGGGACACGCAGAGCAACTGATCTAGCTTCATGGCGTACTTCGTTCTCGGTGTTTCTTGATCGACACAGAGACGCGCGATACGCACCCAATCCCCGAGGGACGCCGAGCCGGCCCGGTCGGCTCCAACATCACCCTGGGCAGCCGGCAATTCGATGTGTAACTAAACCGACGGTGTCTTTCTTGACCATGTTTCGTCGGTTAGCCTGCCACGCAAACGATAGCCGCACATAGTTCATAAGCGCTGTCGCAAAAGGCATCGGGCCTTGGCGGATGATGCTGGCAGGGTTTCGACTCATCTCGTGGGCATCTTCCGTGTACCGAACCGTGGAAGGGGTTCCCATGGCTCTCGCCGACCCGGTGGCCCTGCACCTCCTAATCGTCGATGACGTCCGCCTTTACCGCGAGGGCCTGGCCGCTATCATGGCGCGGGAGTCCGGCGTCCACGAGGTCCTGACGGCGAATGATGCTGCGTCCGCCATCACCCTCCTAGACCACCACGACCCTGATGTCATTCTCGTCAACGTGGCCGGCGGTAACCACGCCCCGCTGCATGCGGTGCGCGCCCGGCGGCCGGAGGTAGCCATCGTCGCGCTGGGGGTCTCGGAGGCCGAGGACGACGTCATAGCCTGCGCCGAGGCTGGCGTCGCTGGATACCTGTTGCGCACAGAACCGTTGGACCATCTGCTCTCGGTCGTGCGGTCAGTGGTCGCGGGCGAAAGCCTCTGCTCACCGCGGACATCGGCAATGCTGCTACGGCGGGTGCAGGCCCTCGCTGGGCAGCGGGTTCGCGGTCCACGGGCGCCCACCCTGACGGCTCGCGAGGACGATGTCCTGCGGCTGCTCGACCTGGGCCTTTCGAACCAGGAGATCTCGGAGCGGCTTGGGATCACGGTGCGGACGGTGAAAAACCACGTGCACAACATCCTCGAGAAGGTCGGCGCTCGGCGGCGGGGGGAGGCGGTGGCCGCCTTCCGCCGGCAGGTACCAGTCGGGTACCAGGTAAGGACCAGCTGACGGTTTGCTCTGGGATACGGGGCGGGGTCTGCATCCTTGGTTCCTTACGCGCAACGCCGCGCCGGGCCACCCTCATAAGCGTGCCTATCCGCCTCGCCGTCTCGCACCTGCCGGAAATGCTCGTGGAGGTCGTCCGCGAGGCGTTCGTGGCCGAGCCCGACGTGTCCGTCGAAGTGCTCCGCTCCGCCGATGGCGACGTGTCCGCCGCGATCCGCCGGGCCGGCCCCGACGTCGTCATCATCGGCACCGAAGGCGGGGATGACCACCCGACGTGCGACTTGCTGCTCGCGCACCCCGACGTGGTGGTGCTCAATCTCTCGGCGGATGCCCGTTCGGGTTGGATCTGCGAGCTCCGCCCGTATGCGCGCAGCCTCGGCGAGCTCTCCCTCAGCAGCCTGCGCGCCACCGTGCACGAGGCGATCCTCCGGAAGGAGGCGGGCGGCCGTGGGCTCGGGTGACGTCATGGCCAGCCTCCTCTGGCGCGCCCGGGCGGGCATCCGCACGGAGCGGATGCCCTGCTTTGCGGGGCACGGCATGGCGGACCCGGCGTACCGGCCACCGCGGTTGCCGTACGTCTCGGTGGTCGGCCCGCTCAACGTCGAGCTTGAGCCCGAGCGCGACCCGCCACGCGCGACGCACCTATGGGTGCAGACCCCCGGTCACGTCGCGGGCACGCCGCGCACGGCGGCGAACACCGCGCCCGCCCCCGGCCCGCTTACTCTCATGCTCGACGGCGACGTGCAGGTCACGGCCACGGTGGACGCCGGCGCCCTGGCCGGGCAGCCGCTCACCTCGGAGGGCGTCGCAGTCGCCGTCGCCGGCGCCGTGGAGAACGCACTCCGGGCCGCCGTCCACGCCGGCGCCGCCCGAAGCGGCGGTGTGCCCGTCACGGACCCGGAACGCGTGGCGGAGCTGGCGGCTCTCACCGTGCGCTGGGACGCCACCGGACGCCGCTTCGTGATTTCATCGGGACGGCGCGGCACGCGTCCGGTGGCCGAGCCCGACGGTCGGCCGAGCGGCGTCGCCGTCCCCGCACCGGCGGGTACCGTGGCGACCGCGCTGGGGCTCTCCGGGGTTACCGGCACGCCCGGCCGCCTCGTGCGGCATCGGCGGCCGATGCCGACCGCGGTCGCGGTCGACGTGCGCGTGGACCTGTGGGCCGGTTCGCAGCTCGAGCTCGCGGACGCGCTGGACACGTGGATCCGGGTCACCCCGACGCGTGGGCAGCTTCTGGAGCGGCCCGCGCTGCTGGCCGCGGACGTCGCCCACGGCGCGACGACGGTCCGGCTCCAGCCGCAGGGAGACCCCGGCACCCGGTGGACCCTGCTGCAGCTCGAACCGCCGGGTGGCGGGGCGAGCGGCCTGACCGACCGCCGTGCGGGCCGCGCCCCCGTACTGGACGGCGCGACCGCCGCCGCCGACGGCATCCGGCTGGACGGCTCGGCATGGGCGGAGTGCACGTTCTTCGACGCCCCGCCGGTACCGCTGCCGTGGCTGCACGAGCACCCGGCGGTCGGCGGGTACGCGGTGACCGCCGGACTGCGGTTCGACGTCGGTGCCGCGGTCGGCGACACCGCGCCCGTGCTGGCGCTGGAGCAGGCGGCCGCGCCCTTGCTGTCCGTCGAGGTCGAGCACGTGGCGGGTACCAACGGCGGAGGGCCGCAGGCTCGGATCCGCGCCGAGGCACGCCGCGACGACGGCACGCCGCTCGCGGCCGCCGTGGCCACCGTCGAGGCCGCACGGCTGGTCGCCGGCGTGGAGCTCCATGTCGTCGCCGACGCCGCGACCGGCGCGGTCACCATGTTCCTCGACGGCGCGCCGGTCGGGACGCCGGACGGCGACCCTACCCCCGGAACGCCCGCGGGCGGCCCCGGGCTGACCCTGCGCCTGGGCGGCCCCGCCGGCGTGACCCCGGCGGTGACCGTGGGTCACGTACACGTGCAAGGCCGTCCCCTCGGCCCGCCCGACCCGCGCTCGCGGGCCGGCGTCGCGCCCGCGGCGGCGTGGGCGCCGGGCGAGCCCGTCTCGCTCGGGCGCACCGAGGACGGTGTCACGACGTCCGGCGACGTCTTCGCGGCCACGGTCGTGGCGGTCGACGGCGACGAGCTGACCCTCGACCGGCCGGTCGTCGGCTCGTTCCCGCGGGCGGCGTCGCTGGTGTTCGCGCGCCCGCTGTTCTTCTCCCAGCGGCAGCTCCGGCGGCAGGACGACCTCATGAACCGGCTCTACCGGATCTGCGCCGAGTACCGCATATCCACCTTCCTCGACGAGCGCTTCCCATCGGTCAGCGCGCCACTGGTGGAGACGCCGCGGATCGAGCTCACCGACCTCTCGCGGGCCGCAAGGCCCGCCCACGGCCATCCCGGCACGCGTGCCGTGCTCGTGACCGGTTCGGCCGCACCGCTCACCACACCAGCGACCACAACAGCGGACATCGCACTGTCGGAGGCTCCTCATGGCTGAACGGCTCACGCCCGGCGTGTACGTCGAGGAGGTCGGCGGCGGCGTCCGACCGATCCAGGGCGTCGGCACGTCGACCGCCGGTTTCATCGGCGAGGCGGCGCGCGGCATCCCCGACCGCGCCGAGTTCGTGTCGGGATTCCGGGACTTCGAACGCCGCTTCGGTGGCCACCGGCGGGGCGAGGCGGGGTTCCTCGCGGCCGGTGTTGAGGCGTTCTTCGCGGCCGGTGGCCGGCGCGCCTACGTCGTGCGCGTACTTCCCGCCGACGCGACGGCGGGCTTCGTCGGCCCGATCGCCGCGCGCGCCGGCGACGTGTGGGGCGTCACGCGCGACGTCCTGCGATTCGACGCCCGCGGCAACGGCGCCTGGTCCGACCAGCTGCGCTTGCACGTGGAGCCCTCGACGTCGTTCACCGACCGCGCGTACCGCCTGCGCGTGGAGTGGGTCGAGGGCGGCCGGTCCCGCACCGTCGAGCTGTTCGACAACCTGAGCACCGACCCGGAGTCCGAGGACTACGGCCCGCGCCTGGTCAACGAGACCTCGCAGTACCTGCGCGTCACCGATCTCTACCAGCAGGCCCTCGACCAACCCGAGCGTACGGTCCCGCCGCTGCCCGAGGAGCTGCCCGCGGTCACCACCCGGGCTCCCGCGGGCGACGAGCACCGGATTCCCGTCGGCGCGCGGCTCACCTTCGCCTGGCGCGACGCCGTCTCGGGCCTCGGCACCGACGCCTCGGCCCCGCCGTCGGTCACGTTCACCGAGGCGACCGTCGAGGGCGCCGGCGGCAGCGTCGAGAACGGCGTCGGTCTCCTCACGCCCGAGCGACTGCGCGGCATCCTCGCGGCGGCGCTGGGCGACGACTTCCGCGTCTCGCGGCCGGGCGACGGCGAGGTTGTGCGGGTCGAGCCCGCCGTCGCCTCGCGCGCCTACCTCGCGATCACCCCGCAGCCGGACGAGGACAGCTTCGACCTCACGCCGGTGAACGCCGTGCGGGTCCGGGTGGCCCAGGCCAACGGCGACGCCGAGCAGGTCTACGAGGTCGACACCACCGACCCGGAGACCGACGAGCTGTCGCCCGCCCAACTCGCCGAGCGCATCGCGGAGGCGATCGAGGACGCGGCCGCGGGCAACCCGTACGGGCTGGAGGTCGACAGCGCCGGACGCTTCGTCGTGCTCACCGCACCTGCGGCCACCGACGGCGTGACCATCGTCATCGAGGCCGTGGGCGCGGCCGCGCCGTGGCCGGCGCCCCGCCGCGCGGGCGGCGCCGCCGGCATGGTGGTCGACGATCTGAGCGCGGTGGAGGTCACGGTGGGGGAGATCATCCAGCTCGGCGTCGGGCGCGCGCTCTCGACGCTCTTCGCGTCCGTGCGCGCGAACGGCCTGGTGGAAAACGACGCGGGCAACCCGCTCCTGCGGCCCGCGGCGACCGAGGACACGCCGCTGCGGCTCCTCGGTGGCAGCGACGGCACCGGTGAGGTGGGCGTCTTCCAGTACACCGGCGCCGTCACCGAGGCCGGCCGTACCGGGCTGCACGCCTTTGACACCGTCGACGTGAACCTGCTGGTCATGCCCGGCCGCAACTCGCCGGACCTGCTGTCGGCGGCGATGGCGTATTGCGACAACGAGGACGTCTTCCTGGTCGCCGACGGCGTGGGCAGCATCGACCAGGAGTTCGAGATCTCCGCCGACGAGGTCCGCCGCCTCGTCGAGGGCCTGCCGGCCCGCTCCAACAACGCGGCGCTGTTCTACCCGTGGATCGAGGTGCAGGACCCTGTCGGCGTCGGCCGCGCCCCGCGGCGGATGGTGCCGCCGTCCGGCCACGTCGCCGGCGTCTTCGCACGGACCGACGCCACGCGCGGCGTGTGGAAGGCCCCCGCCGGCATCGAGGCCGTCGTCAGCGGCGCCGTCGACGTGCAGCACCGGCTCGTCAACGCCGACCAGGACCTGCTCAACGTCATCGGGGTCAACTGCATCCGGCAGTTCCCCGGGGCCGGGATCGTCTCGTGGGGCTCGCGCACGCTGTCGTCGGACCCGCAGTGGCGGTACGTGCCCGTGCGGCGGACCGCGCTCTTCCTCAAGGAGTCGCTGCGACGCGGCCTACAGTGGGCGGTGTTCGAGCCGAACGACGACGAGCTGTGGGATCGAATCAGGATCAATATCTCGGCCTTCATGCTCGGCCTGTTCCGCCAGGGCGCGTTCCAGGGCGCGACGCCGGACGAGGCGTTCGCGGTCAAGTGCGACCGCGAGACGAACCCGCAGGAGTTCGTGGACGCCGGGATCGTCACCGCCCAGGTGGCGTTCGCACCGCTCAAGCCCGCGGAGTTCGTCGTCATCCAGATCAGCCAGAAGAGCCTTCTGGCGGTGTGACGCATGCCGAACCAGCCCCCACTGACGCCATGGTACCCGTTGCGGACGTACCAGTTCCGCGTCGGGATCCTCCCGCCGCCCGCGGACCCGTCCGGCGGACGGACCTTCCTCGGTCCGCCCGTCGGACCCTCGCGCGAGACTTCACCGCAGCCCGCGCGGGACCTGCAGGGGTACGTCGCGGGCGTGCAGCGGGTGTCCGGGCTGAATCTGACGGTCTCGGCGCACGAGACGTGGGAGGGTGGCAACGCGCTGCACCGCTACGCCAACCCGGACAGGGCCACGTGGGACCCGATCACGCTGGAACAGGGGCTCGCGATCGACGACACGCTCGAGCGCTGGGCGGCGGCGGTCCTGAGGTTCCTGCGCACCGGTCGAGTCGAGCCCGGCGAGCCGGTAAAGCGCAACGTCGTCATCGACGTATGGGACACCCGCCTGCACGGCTTCGACCTCTCGCGTGGGCGGGAGCCCGCGGAGGCCACGAATGGAGCCTCGGTCGACCAGCGCCTGCGCCGCTACGTCGTCGTCAACGCCTGGGTGAGCAAGTTCCGCGCCATTCCGCAGCTCGACGCCCTGGCCGACGAGGTAGCACTCCTGTCGGTCGAGCTGACGCACGAGGGCTGGCACGCTGACCAGCCGTCCGCCACCGCACCGGCCGTCACCACGGCCCGAACGAACAGCCGGAACGAAACGGCCTGAACGAACGGAGCGAACCGTATGCCCAGGTTCGAAGAGTCCGACCGCCGCGATCCCTTCCGCAACTTCAACTTTCGCATCGTCATGGGCGGGATCGAGGTCGCGGCATGCCGCAAGATGTCGGCGCTCGAGGTCACGGTCAACAGCACGAAGTTCCGTGCCGGCAACAGCAAGTCCACGGTGGACGAGATGCTGCCCGGCCGCACGGAGTATCAGCCGGTCACGTTCGAGGGCGGTGTCACCAACGACCGCACGTTCGAGGCCTGGGCCAACCAGCTCGTGCAGATGGACGAGCGCCCGACGGCCACCCGGGAGCCGAACTTCCGGCGCGAGGTCGAGATCCACGTCTACGACATCGACAACACGACGCTCGTGCGCAAGTACGTCCTGCACCGCGCGTGGGTTTCCAAATACACGGCCATGTCCGAGCTGGCCGGCGACGGCCAGGACACGATCATGGAGACGCTGGAGCTGACGCACGAGGGATTCGAGCGGCTGGACATCGCCTGATGCCCAGCGAGCTGCTCCTGCACCGCGGTCTCGTCGATGCCACGGGCGCCCGTCATCGCCGCGTCTCGCTGCGCCCGCTCGGCGGCCACGAGGAGGCGGCACTCGCCGAGGCGGTGTCCCTCGACGGCGGCGCGCCCGACGAACGTACGGTGCACGAGGTGCTCGCCGCCTGCATCGAGCGCCTCGGCGGCTATCGGCGCGTCACGGCCGAGCACGCTGCGGCCCTCACGCGGGGCGACCGCCAGCGGCTGGTCCTCGCGCTGCGCGGGATCGCGCTGGGCGACCCCCTCGTGCTCACGCTGTCCTGCCCGAGCGCCGTTTGCGGCGAGCTGGCCGACCTGGAGCTGCGGGTGAGCTCGCTCCTCGGCGACGGCGGCACCACTGAGCCCGACCCCGAGCCGCAGTGCTGGGCCGTGGATACCCCCGACGGCATGCTGCACGTGCGCGCGCCCACGGGCGCCGATGACGAGGTGTGCGCGGACCTGCGCGGTGACGCGGCACAGCGCGCCGCCGTGCTGTGGGACCGCCTGCTCGACGTCGGCGACCCGCCGGCGGTGTGGACGGACCTGGACCCCGTGACCCAGCAGTTGCTTGCCCGCACCCTCGCCGCCAGCGGCACCCTGCCGGACCTGCTGTTCGTGTCCGCCTGCCCCGCGTGCGGCGCGCTGCTGGAGCTCGAGCTCGACCCGTTCCAGCTGCTGGCCCGGGAGCTGGCGCTCGGCGCCGAGCGACTGCTCGCCGAGGTGCACTGTCTGGCCTTCCACTACGGCTGGGCCGAGGACGCGATCCTCGCACTACCCCGGCCCCGCCGCTGGCGCTACCTGGAGCTGCTCCGCCGGCAGCTCGAGGGCCGCCCGCTGACCTGAAAGGGGGACCGCGCGATGCATGAGGTGCCGCACCACGGACTGACGCGACACCAGCTGGAGTACCAGCTGTCCTGGCTCATGCGACGCCGCCCGCAGGACCCGGCGAAGCTGCCGGAGTTCATCGGCGACCTCGTCGTCACGCTCATCGACCGCAACAACGCCGCGCTGGCCGCGCACGCCGCCGAAACCGCGCGCACCGACCTGCCCGACGGCTCCTGACGGCGGGACGGCGATGGCACTCAACCTTGACCCCCGGCTCGTGGCGTTCGACGCCCAGCTCGAGCGCGGCGCCATCATGCGCCTGGACCCGGCCGGTACCGCGTCGTCGGCGAGCGGTGGCCGGAGCGGCGGCTCGTCGCCGGCCGGATCGCCGGCGTCCCAGGCCTCGCCCGCGCTCAGCGGGAAGGTCCTGTACTTCCAGTACAACCCCGAGACCATCAGCCGGACCCGCACGGGCAAGTGGGAGCCCCGCAAGAAGCGCCGCGGCCTGACCGTCGAGACCCCGCAGGCCGTGCGCCAGCGCTCGGGGCAGGGGTCGTCCGCGCTGCTCGCCGAGTCCGAGACGATCTCGCTCAAGGTCGTCTTCGACGCCACCGAGGCCTTGCTGGCCCGGCGCATCGACGCCGAGCGCACCGACGGCGTCCTCCCGCAGCTCGCGTTCCTCGAGGTGCTCTCCACGGGCAAGGAGGGCAACGCCGCCAACCAGGATCGCGAGACAGTGCAGCCGGTGCGCCCCGACGAGCTGCTGCTCGTCCTCGGCCGGCGCCGTCTGTTCCCCGTCGTGCTCACGAGCATGACGATCACCGAGAGCAAGTTCCTGCCGACGCTCGTGCCGCTGCGCGCCGACGCCGACCTGAAGTTCACCGTGCTGGAGCCGGACGAGTCGGCGTACAGCGGCACCATCTCGACCGCGTACGCGCGGCTGCTGTCCGGCCGCGCGACGCTGTCCAGCGCCGCCGCCGCCGAGGACGCCGTCGTCTCCGCGATCGACCGCGAACTCACCCGCAATCCGTTCCAGGCGCCGAAGCAGGTGACGGCATGACCGACCGTTCCTCGCGCCACGCCGATCTGCCGACCTACCGCCGCCCGGTCCCCGGCGGCCCGGACGACGCCGAGCTGTTCGCGCCGCGCCTGCGCACGTGCCCCGCCGCGACCCGGCAGCACCTGGTGACAGGCGCCGACCGGCTCGACCTGTTGGCGTACCGCTACCTCGACGACCCGCACGCCTTCTGGCGCATCGCCGATGCCAACCCGGACGCCGACCTCGACGCCCTCACCGAACCGGGTGGCACGCTCGGCATCCCCGGGCGGTCGCGGTGACACCCCCGCGGCGCCAGCGCCGGCCCGGGCTGCGGCTGTGGCTCGACGGCCGCCCGGTCGAGCGGCCGGGGGACTGGGTGCTGCAGCTGGAGGTCGAGGAGCGCTGCGACGAGGCGTCGTCGCTGCGGCTCGTCGTGGACATGAGTCCGATCGCGGGCGACCGCGGCGCCGGCGACTGGGACGTGCTGGAGCACGCGAGCTTCGCGGAGGATCTACGGATCCCCGACTTCCGCCTCCTCCGGCGGGTCACCGTCGAGTTCTCGCTCGCCAGCGACGTCCCGGACGACCAGCCGATCACGGGCGTCGTGTTCGACGGCTACGTGACGGCGGTGGAGCCGGTGTTCGGGGAGTCTCGCGTGCCGGACTCGCGGCTGGAGCTCACCGGGCTGGATGCGTCGTGCCTCATGCACTTCGAGACGGTCACCCGTACCTGGGCGGACATCACCGACGCGCAGATCGCCACGGAGATCTACACGAAGTACGGCTTCGCGGTGACCGGGCCCGGCGCGGCCGGCGGCGGCACGTCGGTGGAGGACGGCGGCCTGGACCGCCCGCTCGGACGCGGCGTCCTCGTGCAGCGCGCGACCGACGCCGAGTTCCTGCGCATGCTGGCGCGTCGCAACGGGTTCGAGGCGTACGTCGAACCTGGCCAGGGACCGGTCAGCGAGGGGCCACACCCCGGCGACACCCTCACCGGGCACTTCCGCTCGCCCAACGTCGAGCCCCCGGAACAGCCGCCGCTGGAGCTGTTCCCGCGCGACGCGCCGTCGCTGATCGCGTTCCGTGCCCGCTACGACAGCCACCAGCCGACGCGCGTCCTCGGCTGGCACATCGACGAGCAGAGCCGCCGCCTGCGCCGCACGGACGTCGACGACCCCGGCTACCGACGGATGGGCACGCACAGCCGCGCCGACGTGCTGGCCGAGCGCCTCGGGGCGATCCGCCCGGTGCGCGTGGCGACCTCCCAGAACCCGACCCAGTCGGCCGACCTGCAGACCACGGACGTCCCGCACTCCGACGCCGAGCTCGACGCGCTCGCCCGGGCGCAGCTGCGGCTCGTGGACTGGTTCGCCGTCGGCAACGGCACGGTCATGTGCGAGCGGTACCCGTCGATCGTGCGCTCCCGCCGGCCGATCACCGTATCCGGCGCCGGCCACCTGCTCGACGGGTCCTGGTACGTCCAGGCCGTCCGGCACCGCTGGGGCGTCGACCCGACCGACCCGGAGACCGAGCCGTCCATGCGCCGCTACGAGGCCGACGTGACCCTCGTACGCAACGCGCTCGGCGGCATGGGCTGAGGGAGGGCAAATGGGCGACAGCATCCGATCCCCGCTGACGACCTCGATGGCCAGGTCGATGGCGTTTCCCTTCCGCGCCGGCGACCGGGGCGTGGTGCAGCTCTCCCCGCGGGCGCGCTCGATCCACGAGTCGATCGAGCAGCTGCTGCTGACCGTTCCCGGCGAGCGCGTCAACCGGCCCGACTTCGGCTGTGGCGTGCAGCGCCTGGTGTTCGGGGGCGCCAGCCCGGAGGTCGCCGCGGCCGCGGAGTACGTCGTGTCCGCCGCAGTGCAGCGCTACCTGGGCGCGCTGGTCACCGTCGACGCGGTGCGCGTGACCGTCGAGGACACGCTGCTGCTCGTCGACGTCCTCTACACGCTGCGGGACACGGGCGAAGAGTTCGTCGCGACGGTCGCGCAGCCGCTGGAGGTGGCGCCGTGACCGCCTCGACCCTTCGCACACCGCGGACCGGTGGGCCGTCCGCCGTGGTGAACCGCACATTCGGCGCGGTGGGCCTGGGCGCCGCGCTGGAGGCCGCCCAGGAGGAGCTCGCGGTCGCTGCCGCGGACGGCCGGGCGGGCGATCAGATCTGGCAGCTGCCGCCCGGCACGCACACCCTCGACGGCGTTCTTGAGCTGGGCGCGGACGGCGTCGCGCTCACGGTGCGCGGCGAGCACACCGTGCTCACCGTCGTACCCGCTGCCGCTGCCGCTGCCGCGGCCGCGGGTACGGCCGAGGTCGCGGCGCTGCTCGTGCGGGGCCGCGCGGTGGTGCTCGAGGGCGTCACCGTGGAGTGCCCGCCCGTCGCCGCCGACCTGGTCGGCATCCGGATCGAGGGCACCGACCGCGCCGCCGCGCGGAACGTCGCGGTGCGCGGCGTCCACGCCCGAACGGCGACCGGTCTGCGCGTGACCGCCCCGCGGGTCGAGGTGTCGGGCTGCGCGGCGGCCGAGGTCGTGGCATCCGACGGCCTGGCGACCGGCGTCCAGGTCAGCGCGGACGACATCGCCGCCCGCGGGGTGCGGGTCGAGGGCGTGCGCGGCCCGCAGGCGCGCGGGGTAGCCGCCGACGCCGACCGGGGCCTGCTCGCGGACGTCACGGTCACCGGGCTCACCGCCACCGCGCCCGGCGGGGTCGACGCCGTCGTCCAGGTCGCCGCCGGGGTGCGCGTCGAGCGTTTGGTCGCCCACCGCGATGCGCCCGTCGCCGACGGCGACGACCTCGCGGCCTGGTTGCAGGCCGCGCAGGCCCGGCTCGCCGCCGCGCCCGCCGGCACATCCGAGACCTGGAACCTACCGCCCGGTGCGTTCGCGCTCGACGCCGGCCTGCAGCTCGGCGCCGCCGGACGCCACCTGGTGGTGGCGGGAACGACGACGCCCGGCCTCGAGACGCGCCTCGTCGTCGGCGACGCCGCCGCGGTGGCCGGTGACCTCGTCGCCCTCGAGATCAGCGGCGGCCGCGTCGAGGTGCGCGACCTGGTGCTGCGCGCCCGCGCCACCGGCGCGCTCGTGGGCCTTCGCGTGACCGGGACGTCGCAGGCGGCACTGCGGGGCGTCGAGGTGGCCGAGGCACGCGGCGACAGCGCCGTCGCGGTGGAGATCGGTGCGCCGCGGGTGTCCCTCACGGGCGTGCGGGTACGGGCGGTCCGCGCCGCCGGAGCGGCAGCCACGACCCTCGCCGTGGGCGTCGCCGCGACCGGCGAGCAGGTGCGGCTCTCCCGCGTCGCGGTCACCCAGGTGAACGGCCCGGCCGCGACCGGCATCGGCCTCACCGCATCCGTGCGTGCCGACGTGGCGTCGCTGCACATCGAGGGCGTCACCGGCGGTACCGCCGAGGGCGCCCAGGTGCGTGTCGTCGGCCCGTCCGGGACACACCGGGAGCTGTCGCTGCTGGACGTCGCCCTGCGTACCATCCGCGGCACGGAAGCCGCCAAGGCGCTCGTGGCCTTCTGCAGCGGCGACGTGGCGATGCGCGGCCTCACCGTGGCGGCACTGGAGGCCGCGGACGCGATCGGCGTCCTGGCCGTCGCCGGAGGCGAGCTCGACTGGCTCGGCGGCACCGTGAAGGACGTGCGCGGCACGGCCCGTGGCGCAGCGGGCGTGCGCCTGCTCTGCCTGCCCTCGCGCTCGGCCGTGACGGTCCGCGACGTCCACGTCGAGGCCGTCCGAGCGCCCGGCGTCGGGCCGTCTGCCGAACCGTCGCCCACCTGGCGCGCCTGGCTGGAGCGGCTGCGGCCGTGGATCGCGGACGGCGCCGACGCCGGCCCGCCGTCTCCGTTCCCGACCGCCGACCCGGCGCACGTCGACGAGGTCACCGGCCTGCACGTGTGCGCTCCGGTCGAGGACATCGAGCCGTTCCTGACCGACGGGACGGCCAGCGCGGACGGCGGGGACGCCGGCGCGGTCACCGTCGCGGCGTCCGCGCTGCGGCGCGTCAGCGGCACGGCCCTGCAGATCGAGGCCGAGCTGCGGGACGTCGAGATCCGCGGCGTCGAGGCGTGGACGGCGGTGCGCGGCGGGTCCGTGCGGGGTGAGCGGGTGCTGCTGGCCCAGGCGACGTGGCATCGCATGCACACCGGGCTGGAGTTCGGGCCCTGCACGTTGTCCACCGTGGACGCCCTGCTCACCGGCGTGGTCAGCGGCCCCGCGGTGATGACCGGCCCGGAGACGGACCTCGCCGACGTCCTAGTGACCTTCGCGGCCGCGGCACCGCCGCCGTTCCGCCCGGCCCCCGACCCCCTGCCGTACACGGTGCCCGGGCCCGCGGGCATCCCACCCTCGGTGCTAGCCGGCAACCTCGCGCCCGCCGCCGCCGTGGACCTGCGCCTGTCCGACCTGCGGGCGCATGACGTCGCCGTCCGCGTCCCGGGCGACGCCGAGGGCACGCCCACCGTCCTCGGCGCCCACCCGCCGGCGCAGCCCGGGCGGTGCGCGCTGCGCGACCCCGAACCGCCACCGCCCCCGCCGGTCGATCCGCCGCCGGTGCCCGGTCCGCCCGTCGACTACCGCGCCCGCGACGCGCGGAGCCTGCTCGCGCTCATGACCGACCGCGCCCGCCGCACCATGCCGGGCTGGGCGCCGACCGGCCCCGCCGACCACACGACGATGTGGCTGGAGCTGCTCGCCGCACGCCTGGACGCGCTGGCGTACCGGCAGGAGGTCGCCGTCGCCGAGGGCTACCTGGGCACCGCGCAGGCGCGGCGCTCGGTGGAGGACCACGCGCGGCTCGTCGACCACCACGCTGATCCCGGACTGTCCGCGACCACCATGATCCGGGTCGAGCTCGACGACGACGGTGTCGCGGCGCTCGGCCTGGCCGGGCACCTCGCCGCGACCGGCAGCCTGGTGATTCCCGCCGGGACGCTCGTGGTCAACCCCGACGCCAACGACCGGTTCGTCGTCTTCGCGACGGAGTCCCACCTCGCCGTCGACCGCGCGCTCGACACGTGCCGGCTCGCCGAGCCGATCGAGCCGGGCGCGACCTCGGCGGTGCTCGCTGGCGACCACACGACGTTGGCTCGCGACCGCTGGCTGGTGATCCTGGAGACCGACCCGGAGAACCCGGCGCTGACCGACCCGGACACGCCGCCGCACGTCGTGCGGGTCACCCGGGTCGAGCTGGGCACCGACACCACGCACGTTTCCTGGGATCCGCGCCGGCCCTCGCCCGCGCGCTACCTGCCGGACGCGGCCACGGTCCTCGGCAACGTCGTCCCCGCGCACCACGGGCTGCCGCTGACGCCGCTGTCGGCGCAGGGAGCGGCCGCGGTCCTCGAGGGCATTGAGGGCGACGACCTGCTGCGCCCGTGGCGCGAGCGCCTGACCGTCAGCGATCCGGGCGGCCCGTCGCGGGAGGTCGAGCTGCCCTGGGCGCCGGTCAGCGTGCACGCGCCCGGCTGGCCGTGGCCAGGACACCCGGCGCGCTGCGGCGTATCGCAGATGGCCGTGAGCGTCGACGGCGAGCCCTGGACGCTGGCCGACGACCTCGCCACGCTGGGCCCCGCCGACGAGAGCTACGTGCTGCGTCCCGGCCGGGCGGGCGGCGTCGCGGCGGTCTTCGGCGACGGCGTGAACGGCGCGGCCCTGCCGGCGCGCGAGGTCTCCGTCGAGTTCGCGGTGCGCATCGGGCTCGGTACCGTGGCCAACGTCGCGGCCGGGACGCTCACCCGCCTGCTCGCGCTCGGCGAGGGCGGGGACGCCGACCTCCTGCGCGGGGAGGGCGACGCCCAGCGGGTGGACCTGCTGCACAAGCACCTGCGCCTGTCCAACCCCGTCGCGGCGACCGGTGGCCGGGACCCGGAGCCGCTGGAGCACATCCGGTACGCGGCGCCCCTCGGCGTGCGTGACCTACGGTCGGCCGTCGTCGGAGAGGACTACGAGCGGCTGCTGGAGGAGCTGCCCGAGGTCGCCGCCGCGCGGGCCCGCGTGCGGACCATCGGGCAGCGCCCCGCCGTCTCGGTCACGCTGTTGCTGCGCGACGAGGACGCGCTGGCCGCTGCCGGCGAGGCGGGGGAGGCCGAGCGGCTGCGCCGGTGGGCGCTGGCCCGCGAGCGGCTGGAGTCCGTGCGCCTGCTGGGATTCGACGTCGAGCTCGTGCCGCCGCGCTTCGTGCCGCTCGACCTGGACCTCGTCGTCGACATCGCGCCCTGGGCCCTCGGCGAGACCGTGCGCAACGCCGTCACCGCGGCGCTCGGCGGGCCCGGCGGCGCGCTGGATCCCGACACCTCCGGGCTCGGCGGCGACGTACACGTCGACGCGCTGCACCGGCGCGTGCTCGGCGTCCCGGGCGTCGTCGCGGTTCGAGTGCGGCGCTTGCGCCGCCTCGAGCCCGGGGCACCGGAGCGGGTGGCGGCGGGTGTGCTGGCCGTCGCCGGCGACGAGGTCGCGATCCTGCGCCACCCGTACGGCCCGGCGTACCCGCACGGGGTGCTCACCGTCGAGATCTGCGGGGGGACGTCGTGAGGCCCGCCCTGCCCGCCCACCGGGCCCGCGACCACCGCGCGCTGCTCGACGCCATGGCGCGGGACGGCCGCCGCCGCGGCCGGATCCTGCCTCGGCCCTGGGATCCCGTGCGCTCGGCCGCGCAGCCGGACTCGCCCGATCTGGCCGACCACGGCCGCGGCCTGCTCGACGCCCTCGCCGTCGGCCTGCACGTCCTGTGGGTGTATCAGGAGGCCTGGGCGGACGAGGGCTTCCTCGCCACGGCCCGGATCCCCGCGTCCGTGCGCCGGCTGCTCGAACTCGTCGGGTACGCCGGCGACCCCGGCTTCGCCGCGGCGGGCCTGCAGCATTTCCGGTGCCGGGAGGGTGCGACCACGACCCTGCCGCCGGGCTTCCGGGTGCGCGCGGACGCCGGCGGCGGGCAGCCCGCCGCGGTGTTCGAGACCATCCGCGCGATCCGGCTCTGGCCGCAGCTCAACGAGCTGCGGCCGTTCCTGCCGCTCGGGCCGCCGTCGCCGCCCACAACGGGCGCGGTCGCGTACGCCGTCGAGCTGCTCCAGCCCGAGGTGTCCGTCCCGCCGCCCGAGGTGGCCGGCGCGGTCGCGCTGACCGACGAGCTCGGCGACCGGTTCGCCGCGGCCCGCGCGGGCAACCTCGCGCAGCGCAACGCCGTCCGCGCCCGGCAGAAGGCACTGGCCCTGGCCGACGTCGTCTCGCAGTTGAAGGCGGCGGGCGGCCCGGAGGCGTGCCCGGACCTCTTCGAGCAACTCTGCGACGACCTCTGCCAGGCGCAGAGCCTGGCCAACGAGGCCGGCTACGACCCGCTGCCCGGCCCGCTGTCGGAGTCGCAGGAGCTGCTGCTGTCCCTCATGCGCGGTATGAGCACCCGGCAGCCGGCGGCGGTGCAGGCGCTGCAGGACGCGCTCGCCCGGCAGCCCGGTGAGGCGGACGCGGCGTGGTCGGGCCGCCTGGACCGCATCGCCACGTTCCTCGACGCGCTGGTCACCGCGCTGTTGCAGGAGGCCCGTGACCAGGTCGTGCGGCTGCACGGGCCGCGTGCACTGGAGGCCGCCGACCGTGCGGTGAGCGGAGCGTCGCCGGTCGCATCGTTCACGCTGCCGAGCCGCCGCGGTGGGCGCGGCGTCGCGGCGCCCGGCACCGACGCGCTCTACTTCGACGCCGCCGCGGAGCTGCTGCGCCCGGGTGACTGGCTCGTGGTCGCCGAGGACGTGCCGGTGCCCGACGGCACCGAAGCGACGGCCCGGGAGTATCGGGAGGCGGTCCAGGTGGTGCGCCTGCGCCGCGAGGTGCCGGCGGGCGACACCGAGACGGCCGTCCGCGTCACCTTCACGCCGCCGCTCGTGCGCCGGTACCGGCTGGACCGGACCGTGCTCCTCGGCAACGTCGCGGAGATCACCCACGGCACGACCACGAGCGACCACCCGGTCTGGGCGGGCGACCAGGTGCACCTCGACCTGGCCGCGGGGCCCCTCACGTGGCTGCGCTCGGCGAGCCCGGATGCGACCGACGGCCGCCTGCCGCAGGTGTCGCTGGAGGTGGCCGGGCGCGCGTGGGAGCGGGCCGGCGATCTGCGCGGCCGGGCGGGGACTGCCACGTTCGCCGTCGAGGTCGCGCCCGACGCGACCAGCCGGCTGCGGCTGGCCGAGGGCGGTGCCGCCCCCGCGCTCGCCGACGGCACGCCCGTCACCATCACGTACCGGACCGGCACGGGCGTCGCGGGCAACCGGCCGGCGCTCGCCGTCAAGGCGCTCGCCAGTGCGGACCCCGCCGTGGCCGAGACGTTCAACCCGCTGCCGGTCACCGGGGGCGTCGATCCCGAGGACGCCGACACGTCGCGCAACCGGGCCCGCGCCGGCACGCACGCGCTGCAGCGCGCCGTCTCCGCGGACGACCTGCGTGCCCTGGCGCTCGCGTTCGGCGGTGTGCGCCAGGCGGCGGTGCTGCGGGACGCCGTGCGGCGCCGGGACCACCTGACCGTCGTCGTCTCCGGCGAGGGCGGCGCGGCGCTCGCCGACGCCGACGCCGCGCGCCTGCGCGCGTTCCTGCTGGCCCGCACGCCGCCGGGGACCGCCGTCACAGTGGTGGCGCGCGGCGTCGTGCCGGTGCGGATGCGCGTCGTCGTGCGGGTCGAGCCGGGCCGTGACCCGCTCGCGGTCGTGCGCGAGGTGCGCCTGCGGCTCGGCGCCGACTCCGAGGACGGCGCCGCGCCCGGTCTGCTGCAGCCGGACGTCGCGCAGCTGGGCCGGCCGGTCCACGCCTCCGACGCGTACCGGGCACTCGACGGCGTGCCGTACCTGGCCTCGGTGCTGGTCGACCTGCTGTACCGCGAGGGCACCCCGCCGGCTCGTCACGACGTTGTCGCCGTCGGCCCGGCCGAGCTCGCGCTCTGGGCGGCGGACCAGCCGCTCGACGTGGTGTGGGAGGAGGCGCGCGACCTGTGAGCACACTCAGCCCCGCCGCACGCGCGCTGGCCGCCCTGCTGCCCGGCGTGTACCTCTCGCGCGACGCGACCGTCGACGGCCAGCCGCTGCACGTGCTGCTCGAGGTTCTCGCCGCGCCGCTCGCCGAGCTCGACGCCGCCATCGACCGCCTGCGCGACGACCACTTCGTCGAGCGCGCCGCCCCCGAGGCCCTGCCGCTGCTCGCCGACCTCGTGGGTGCCCGGCTGCTCGGCGACGACGCGCGGACCAACCGGGGCGTCGTCGCGCGCACGGCGCACTGGCGCCGCCGCAAGGGCACCCAGGCGACGCTCGAGGAGGTGCTGCGGGTCACCGGCGGCTGGGACGCCGAGGTCGACGAGGCCTTCCGGTCCCTGCAACAGACGCAGGATCTCGCGTTCCCGGCGCCGTGGCGCGGGCGGGTGCTCGACCTCGCCGACCCGATCGCTGTGGCGGACCCCCTGTCGCGCCGCACCTCGGGCGCCGACCCCGAGCATCTGGCCCGGCGCCGCGGCGAGGACGTCGACGAGGCGCTCGCCCGGCTCGGCCGCGTCGACGCCGGCCGGTCCGCAACATCGCCGCGGACGGTCGACTTCCTCGGCTGGGCCCGGCCCGAGCGCGCCGTCGTCGCCACCAGCCGGGTCGACGTGGCCGAGCTGGAACAGGTCGAGGCCGGTGCCCGCCGCGAGGTCGTGCGCCGCGGCGAGGCGGACGTCGCGTTCGCCGGCGTCGTGCTCGACCCGGGCGGCCGCGACGGGCCGCTCGCGGGGCGCCTGCCACTCGCGCCGCCGGACGCGTTCGCCGCGCTCACCGACCTGCACGAGCCCGCGCCCCCGCCGCCGCCGGACGCCGGCCGCGCGCGGATGCTGACGCCCACGGCGCTGGCCCAGGACCCCGACGCGGTGGAGCGTGCCGACAGCCTCACGGTCTTCGTCGACGGCGTGCGCGTCGTCGGAGCCGACCCCGAGCCCGCCGCGGGCGACGACCTCGCCGTGCAGCCGGTCGGCCCGTCGCCCGTCCTGCGCCTGTCGGACACGGGACGGCCTGGGCCGGGGGAGGACTGGATCCTCCACCTCGTCGCGGTGGGGGATCCGGCGACCCTCCCGGCGGACGTGTTCGCCGCGGAGCCCTCGGGCGACGTTTTCGCCGCGAACCCGGCGCTGCTGCGGGCGGTCGCGCGCCGGGGTGCGCGGGACGCCGTCCAGGAGCAGCCCGCGGCCCAGATACCGCGCGGGGGTGCAACGGTGTCGCTGCGCCTGCAGCGGACCGGGACCGCGACGGGACACCGGCGGCGTGCGGGCGGCTGGCAGCCCTTCACGATAGGCGAGCGCCGCGCGGCACCGGCCAGCGACGTCGCGCTGATCGATGTCGCGGGAACGCGGCTCGTCGTACGGCTGGAGCACCGCGCGGCCGGTGGCCTGTCGCTGGCAAGCTGGCGGCCCGACGTACCCGCGTCACGGTGGACCGCGCGCGTGCTGAACCTCGCCGGGGTGCCCACCGCCGAGCGTCCCGCCGCCGCGAACGGGGGGATCGAGGGCCCCCAGGTGTCCCTGGTCGGGCTCGGTAACGGCTCGATCGTGGCGGTCGGCACCCTCGCGTCGGGGGACGGGCTCGCGGCGTGGCGGATCCCCGACCCGTCGAGCACCAAACCGGCGCTCGAGCGTCTCGACACCCCGCCCGGGCGCCGCCCCGCCGCCCGCCTGGCACCGTCGGTGTGCCTGCACGGCGGGCGGGTGCTCGTCTTCGCCGGAACGGGCGGGAACCGCGTGCTGGAGGACCTGTGGTCCATCGCCACGTCCGGTCCCGACGCGGGCCGGTGGACGCCGCACGTCGCGCGGAACCGCCCGCGGCGCACGGGCGGGCGGCTGCTGTCGACGCCCGGCGGCCTCGTGCTTCTCGGCGGGGCGTCGGTACCCGGCTCGCTCGACGTCACCGTCCGGCGCGTCGACCTGACCCGCGCGCGCCCGTCCTGGGAGCCGCTGGCGGACCTGCCTGTCCCGGCGGGGCGTCCTGGCGTGCTGTGGGCCCGCGTCGACGGCGACGTGATCGAGGCCGTCGCATGGGCCGACAGCACCGCGCCCGCCGTCCTGCACTACGACGCGACGCGTGACCGGTGGACCAGCGGCGATCCGGAACTCGACGCGCCCAACCCGGCCGCGGAGGGGGAGGCGCTGTTCGTCGGCGACGAATTGACGGTGGTGGGGCCGCCGCCGCTGCCGCCCAGCGAGGTGACGTTCCGTCTGGCCGGCCGCGGCCGCATCGCGTTCTTGCCCGCCCTGGACCTGCCCGCGGCGGACGCCGTCGCCGTCCACGCCGTGCGCGACGACGGCTCGACCGCCCGCCGCCACCTGCCCGGCGAGGTCGCGGAGCCGTCGCTGCGGCTGGGCGCCGGGCGGGCCGCGCCAACCGACCGGCGCACCGCGCCGGCCGAGCGCCTCGGCGTGCCCGGCCGCCTCGCGTGGGCGCCGCTGCGGCTGCGCCAGGTGAGCCTCGGGCGCTGGGACACGCCGCTGGCCCAGGACGGCGCGCACGAACTCGACGCCCATGTCGGCCTCGACCCCCGGCTCGGCCGCCTGCTCGTGCCCGCCGCGCTCGCCGACGGCCCCGTCACCGCGTCCTACCGCGTCGCCCGCGCCGCGCCCATCGGCGCCGGGTTCGCGCCGCCCGGCCGGCAGAGCCCGACGTCGTGGGTGTCGCCGGAGCGCGCGGGCGTGCCCGCCGCCGACGGCGTCCCGATCGAGCCCGATCTGGCCGCCGGGCTCGCCCGGGCGCGCGGCGGCGACGCGCGGCTCGGCGTCCTGGGCTCGCCGCGTCTGCCCGCACAGACCCTCGCGGCGGAGCAGCGGCAGCGAGTGTCGGTGCGGCCCGCCGACACCGGCGGCGTGCCGTACGTGCTCGCGGACGACGGCGTCTCGCTGACCCTGCACGAAGCCGCCGCGGGAAACATCGACGACGACCCGGACGCCGGCCCGTCCTGGGCCATCACCGGCCTGGAAACCGCGGGATCGGTCGAGCTCGCCGTCGCCGGAGGCGACCTCGACCTCGGCTGGTGCACGCTCGGGACGCCCGGCGAGGTGGCCCTGCGCGTGGCCGGCGCGGGCCACGCCGCGCCGCTGCTACGGCTCACGCTCCCGCCCGTCACCGTGCGCGTGCGGCTGACCGGGTGCCGCCTCGGGCGCGTCGAGCTGCCGCCGTGGGTGTTGTTGGAGGCGAGTGGCTGCACGTTCGACGCCGGGTCGCGCGACGGTGTGGCCATCGCGGCCGGCGGTGCCGACGTGCGGCTGACCCAGTGCACGATCCACGGGCAGGTCCAAACCGGACGGATCGCCGCGTCGTCGTGCGTGCTGCTCGGCGCCGTGACCTGTGACCGGCCGGACGCGGGCTGGCTGCGGCACAGCGTCCACACCGGCAAGGGCCGGCCGCCGTTGGCCTACCGCAGCGAGCGGCACCACGCGTCGCTGTGCTCGCTGGACCCCATGAACCCGCTGCACCTGGCGCTCGCCCCGAACAACCCCCCTCTCGTGCTCGCCGCGGGCGAGGGCGGGCGCACGCCCGGCGCGCACTCCGGCCTCGCCGCCCGACTGCGCGAGGTGATCGAGCGCACCGACGACTTTCTGCCGTTGTCGCTGGTCCCGCACCACGTCGACGCGGCCGAGGCCGACCTTGCCCGGATGGGCCTGGAGGGCACCCCATGACCACCCTGCACGAGACCAGGAGGGCGCCGTGAAGGCCTACACATCCCGCGAGCGCTTCGACGAGCGGCGCCGGTTCACCGGCGTGCGCGAGCGCATGGGGCAGGTGCGGCTGGACTCCGAGACCAACGAGCAGGTGGTGCTGGCTCGCACGGATGCGCGACGCCGCAGCGGCGACGTTGCCGAGGGCTCGCCGGACGACGGTTTCGCCATCGGCGACACCCACCTGGTCGACCCGATCACGACGCTCGCCGGGTGGAGCGCCGAGGGGCTGCCGCTCGACGACGAGCGCATCATCCCGCGTCGGCTCACCCTCGCCCGCCGCGAGCCGGAGACGTTGCCGCACGTGCTGCGCACCCGCGGGCACGTCGCCGTCCGGCGGACGCTGCCGGTGCCGATCGACCTCGCGCGCCTGCCGGTGCCGCTGCACCCGGCCGGCGCCACGTACGCGGCCTCCGCCCTCGTCGTGAACCTGCGGTTCGAGCGCCCGCCGACGGACGACGAGATCGTCGACGTGCGTGTCGTCGTCGTGGACGCGGACGGTACCGAGCACGCCGTCGCCAGCCTCGGCGAGCCCGCACCCGGCTGGATCACCGTGCGGATCGCACGGTCCGAGCTGGCGCCCCTCGTGCGCGACGTCGACGGCCGCCAGACGCTCGTCCTGACCGGCTGGGGCCTGGGCGGCCTGCCGCCGCGTGCGGAGACCGACATAGACGCGCTGCTCGCGCAGGACGCCGCCCTCGGCGGCGGCGACGTCGCCGTCCGGGGCGGCAACGGCACGCTCATGGGTGCCGGGCGCCTCTACGTCGGCGGCCTGCGGACCTTCATCGAGCACGACTGGCGGTACAGCCTGCAGCCGGACCTGCCCGATCCCGAGCCGCTGCAGCGGCCGCCGGCCGGACCGGACGGCGCACCCGCCGGGCACCACGTCGTCTATGTCGACGTCTGGGAGCGGTCGTGGCACCGGTTCCAGGACCGGTTCCTCGCCGAGGACGCACTGCCCGGCGAGGAGACAGCGTTCCGCAGCCGCAAGGTGACGCAGGTGCGCGCGCTGCCCGTCGGGCCGGGCGGCTCGGAGACGCTGCCTACCCCGACCGGCGACGGCCGTCTCACCACCAACGTGCCCTCCGGCGAGCTGCCGGATCGCTTCCCGCCCGAGGCGCCCGACCCGTGCCGCGACCGGTGCCTGTTCACGGAGAACGCCGCGATCGGCGAGGGCTACACGGGCTCGCAGAACGTCCACGTCCGTGTGGAGGTGCTCGCCACACACCTAGCGCGGCCCGTCGTCGGCTGGTCGCGGGAGAACGCCTCCCTCGTCGCGCCCCTCGTGCGGGACGCCGTCGCCGGAGCCGCCGCCGTGTTCGTCGACCCAGCGGACGCCAAGCTCCTCGTCGCCGGCGACGTCGTCGTCGTTGAGGACGAGCGCAGCCGCCTGGACGGCGGCCGGGCGTCTCACCGCGCGGTGCTTCGGCGGCTGGCGGCGGTCGATGCCGCGACCGGCGAGCTGGAGCTGGAGGCTGCCGGACACGCGGTCAGCACCGACCCCGAGCCGCTCGTCGCGGGCGGCGGCCTGGATCGCGCGTTCGTGCTCGCCGACGCGGCCGCCGTCCGGCGCTGGGACGGTGCGGACTGGCTGCTCGACGGCATCCGCTACAACCTCGCTGACGGAATCACGTTCGCCCTCGCCGGGTCGGACTTCCGCCTCGGCGAGTACTGGAGCTTCACCGCGCGCGTCACGAGCCCCGACGGGGCGGCGCGCGGCGTGGTGGAGACCCTCGTCCATGCGCCGGTCCACGGGCCGCGGCACGAGCGGGCGCCCCTCTCGCGGATCACCTGGACGCCGACCGGGCGCGCCTTCGAGGACCTGCGGACCCGGTTCCTGCCGCTACACGAGGTCCGGGACCGGCTCGTCGAGCTCGGCCGTCACAAGCTGTCGCCGGGGGCATTCACGGTCGTCGTCGGCGACGGCAACCGTACCTTCGGCGACATCGATCAAAATCTCGTCGAGGGCGTGACCGGCGACGAGGCGCTGCAGGCCGCGCTCGACCGGCTCGGCGTCGACGGCGGCACGGTCTACCTGCGCGCCGGAACGTACCGCCTGGAGCACCCGGTGCTCGTGCGCGGCCGCAGCCGGGTGCGCATCCTCGGGGACGGCGACGCCACCCGCGTGGAGATCACCGGCGCCGGCGGCGCGTTCTTCCTCGACTGGTGCGGCTTCGACGGCGAGGTGTCGCTCGAACGGCTGAACCTCGTGGAGTCGTCCGCGCCGCTCGTGCCCGTTGGCGTCGACACGCTCGCGCCGCACGTGCCTGGCGCGCCCGGCGGCGACACGACGGCACGTCCGCTGCAGCCGTCGGATCTTCTGCCTGGCGCGGGCATTGCCGTCGACCTGCTCGCCGGCTTCGCGACGCGGCTTAAGCAGATCCGTCCGTTCGAGGGTCGCGGCGCCGAGGCCGTCGTCGCCACGGTCGCCCAGCTGCGGCGGCTCCAGCGGCAGCGACCCGGCCGCCCGCTGGAGGAGGTCGCGCCCGACGAGCTCGCCGTCCTGCGGTCGCTGCCGCACGGGGTCGTCACGGTCGCTGACTGCCGGCACGTGCGCCTGGAGGGACTGACGGTGACCTCGCGTGAGGCCGGGCTGCCCGGCGTCGTCAACGCGGCGGTGCTCGTCGCCGGGGCGTGCGAGGGCGTGAGCGTGACCGGCTGCCGCCTGCAGGCGCCCTCGGGCGTCGTCGCCGCCCCGTACGGCACGTCCTTCCGCCCCGAGTCCCTCGTGCTGTGGCCGCGGTCGGGCCTGTTCCTGCACGGCCTGGAGATCAGCGACAACGACATCCGCGCCTCCGGCTCGGCATCCGACGGGGTATGCGTCGCCGACGGCGTCGTCGACGGGCTCGTCGTCGAGGGCAACCGGATCGACGGCTTCGCGCGCGGCATCTCGCTGCAGGACCGCGCCGAGACGCGGGCCGGGGAGGCCGCCGACTCCTCCGTCGTCGCGGGCAACGTCGTCACCGGCTGCCGGGACGTCGGCATCTCCGTCGCCGGTGACGGCGTGGACGTCGCCGCCAACGAGGTCCGCGTCGCCGCGCCGGACCGCCCGCTGGACGGGCTCACCGCCGGGATCCAGGTGACCGGCAGCGCCGGCCGGATCAGGGACTGCTGGGTCGAGCTGCCCGGCCCCAGCCCCGCGGTGGCCTTCGCCCTGCAGGCGGGCATCGTCGTCGGCAGCGGCATCGTCGCCCAGCACACCGCGCCGGGCAAGGCCCATGCTGTGCCCCGCCCGGTGCACGACGTCGAGGTCAACGGCAACCGCGTCGAGGGGCAGGGCTCGCTCGCCACCGGCATCCTGGTCGGCGGCGCCCAGCCGGTCTTCGACGTCCGGGTGCGCGGCAACACTCTGCGCGACCTCGGCGACGCCGGCGTGCGCGCGTGGGGGTACGGCGGCTCCGTCGGCGGCCTGCGGATCGAGGACAACGACGTCGAGGCCACCGCCCGCGGCTACCTATCATGGGGGGCCGACGCGGTCGCCGACCTGTCGGCGCGCAGCGGCCTGGCCCTGCCCGCGACGGCCTCGCCGCGGGACGCCCTCAGCGCGCTGCTCGCGGCGCCCGGCGACGTGGAGGCCCCGATCGACGACGTGCTGCGGTGGCTCGAGCGCGCCACCCTGCGCGGCGGCATCGTGCTCAGCCTCGTCGAAGAGAGCGAGGTGCGCGGCAACCGCGTCGCGGACGTCGGGACGCCCACCCTGCCGCCCGGGTTCGCCGGCCCCGGCGCGGGTATCCGCACCGCGGGCGTCGTGGCCTGCGGCGGCCGTGACCTCGTCGTGGAGAGCAACCGCGTGCGGCGCGTCCTCGCGCCGGTCCAGGTGATCGTCGACGTGCCGCCCGGGCCGGCACCCGGACGCCCGCCGATCTTCGACGTGCTGCGGTCGATGGGCCTGGCGACGACCCGGGCGCAAGGCATCGACACCTACGGCGCGGCCGTCGCGCTGCGGCGGTCGGTCATGGACTACGCCGCCGGGGACCGGTCCGTCCGCCAGCGCGTCGGCGGCCGCATCTACACCGCGATGGAGTCGCTCGCGCAGGCACTCGAGGCAACCGGGCCGGAGGGCCGCCGGCTGGCGCTGGAACTTTCCGGCGGCATCGGCGAGATGCAGGAGGCGCAGGGCACCGCCGACCACACTCGTGCCGCCACCCACGTCCGCGCCACGCTGTCGAAGGTGGCCGCGCTCGGTGCGGCCGACGAGGAGACGGCGCGCGCCTGGGACATCGCCGCGCGCTTCGACGGCGCCGTGCTCGGCAGCCCCGAGGGGATTCTGTCCGCCGCGACCGACGTGCTCGAGGGCGCCGCCGAGCTGACGCAGGGCCTGGAGACCCTCGAGCTCGACCTCGCCGGCAAGGCGCAGGCCGTGATCGTTGGCAGCGGCAGCGAGCAGGCGCGGACGGCGGCACGCCTCCAGCTCGCCGCCGCCCTGGGCACGACCGCCGAGGGGCGGGGGCAGCGGCTGTCGATCGAGCGCGCCGCGGCGGGCGGCGTGCTGTCGGGCAGCGACCGCAACGTCGCCGAGGGCATCGTGCGGCTCAGCATCGAGGCGCTCGACGTCCCCGATCCTGCGGAACTCAACGAGCAGACGATCGCGAGCCTGGAACGCGGCGCCACGGCGCTGGCCGACGTCCTGCGGGGCGCCCACCCGCCGCTGGCCGACCGCGTACGCCACGACTTCCGCCTGCTGCGGCAGGCAGGCGGGCGGCCGGACCGGCAGTCCGTTCAGCGCTTCCTCGGCACCCTCGACGCCGCGCGGGCGGTCGCGGCCGGGACGCCGGGCGGGGTGCAGGTGCGCACGGAGGACGTCGCCGCGCAGCAGGCCCGGTTCCAGGCCGAGCTCGTCACGCTCACCGCGGACGGGTTGGAGCGCCGGGTGCAGGGGCTCGCGCTCGACACAGAGTCCGCCGCCACGCGGAACCTGCGGCTGCTCGGCCAGAGCGCGGGGCAGCTGGTGAACCTCGTCGGCACCGACCCGGAACTCGCGGGCCCGGCGCGCCAGGCCCGGCAGGCGATCGCGCAGGCGGTCACCGACGTCGAGCGGCGTTCCGAGCACACCGCGCGTGCCCGCCAGCACCTGCGTGACCTGCAGGAGGTCCAGTCGCGTAAGGCCGGGATCTCCGTGACCAAGCCGGCCGACGTCGCGGCGACGACGCCCACCGACGGCGTGGACGCCAAGCAGCTCGCCGCGCTCACCGAGCTGCTGCTGCAGCTGCGGGACACGACCGACGACGCCGTCCGCGAGGAGGGCACCCGGCTGTTCGACGAGGGGTTGCGGCGGCAGATCGACGCTGCGGGCATCCGTGGGAGCGAGCGCGAGTCGATGCTCGCGACCCTCGGACCTGCGCTGGCCACGATCACGTCCCGTCCGGGACCGGACGCGGTCGCCGCGGCGCTCCACGTGCTGTCGGATGCGCTGGAGCGGGTGTCCCTGCACGCCGCGCAGGCCGCGAACTCGGTGCCCGACGCGCGCGCCGTGTATGCGCTGTCGGGGACGGTCACCCGGGCGCTGGATCCGAGCGCCGACGAGGAGACCCGCCTGGTCGCGGTGTCGCGATGGATCACCGGGAACGAGGCGGTGCTCTCGCCGTCGACCGTGAGCGAGGTGCTGCGGGAGACGCGGCTGCGCGGCACGCTGGCCGCCGTCCGGGGCGGCCTGCGGCGCTACCTCGACATCGGGCCGACCGTCCGGCCGCCGCTACAGCGCGTGCGGATCGAGGCGCACGCGGCCGACGGCCTGTTCGGCGCGGGCGTGGCGCGCGCGCTCACCGTGCGCGGCAACGCGTTCCACGACGCGCGCACGGGCGTCACGGTCACCGCGCCGCCCGCACACCCGCTCGCGCCGCTCGGCGCTGCCGCCGCGACGCTCGCGGTCGAGGGCAACACGGTGACGGGTGGCGTTGTCGCGGCGCTCGAGCTGGCACCCGACGGCACGGGTGCCCTGTCGGTCATCGGCAACGAGGCGACCGCGTGCGCGGGCACCGCGCCGACGTCCGGCGCCGACCTCGGCCAGGCAGTCGTCCGGGTCACCGGGCAGGGCTCGCTGCTCGTCGCCGACAACCGCCTGCACGGTAACGGGAATCGCCGCTCCGGCGGCCCCGTGCACGAGCTACTGCTCGACTGGCGCGGGGACGTCACCGTGCGCGGCAACCTCGTCCGGCACGCCGGCGGCGACGCTGGCGGCGCGGGCCTGGCGGTGCTCGTCGACGAGGTCACGCCGAGCGTGCTGCACGGCCTGGCGCGGCGGCCGGCGCTCGACGTCGAGCCGCTGCCGGTGAACAAGCCGTTCCCGCAGCCGGGCGGCGGCGTGTTCACCCCGGGCGCGGGCGTGCTCTCCCAGGCGGACGAGCTCCTCGCGGCCGGGCTGGGTGCGAGCGCCGGTGCCTTCGCGGGCGGTGGCACCTTCGGGGTGGGAGCTTTCCGACTCGCCACCCGCTCGACGCGGCCGGAGGTCACCGTCACGACGATGCCGCCACCGCCCCCGCCGTCGGTGGACCTGCCGCAGAACCGCGCCGACGAGTGGGTGGCCACCGCCCCGACCGCGCGGTTCGAGCCGCTGGTGGAGTTCCTGCTGCGCCTCCCGCCGCCGTTCGTGCTGCCGGTGCCACTCGTGCGGCGCGCCGTGCACGTGGCCGGCAACGACGTCGTCGCGGCCGGTCCGGCGCTGCTCCTGCTGGCCCAGGGCGCGATCGTGTCCGCGACCGTCGTCGGCAATGAGCTGGAGTCGACCGCACCCACCGGTGCCGTCTACCTGCGGGGCGTGGACACGACGGTCTTCGCGTCGAACCGCTGCGAGTGCCTGGGACTGACGAACGTCGTCGTCCTACGTGCAGGAAAGTCCCTAGTCGGCGTGCAGGGCAACGTCGCCGCCGGTGCGGAACCTCCGGCACCGCCGCCGCCGCCGTTCATCCCGGTGCACCCAGAGCTGGGGAAGTTCAGCGATCTGGTGCTCCAGGTGAAGGTCGGCCCGCAGGCGACGATGAACCTCAAGCTCGACGAGCAGGCCGTCCTCAACGCCCTGGACACCACCGTCGAGACGTCGTACCGCGACGTCAGCGAGGACGCCGAGGCGACGTTCAACCTCTTCGCCAAGCAGCAGAAGCTCGTCACGGGGCCGGGCGTCGCGAACGTGCTCACGTTCGGCGCGCGGGACAAGATCTTCCGATTCGAGCGGGGAACGGCGGGTCCGGTCCTGGAGCGCCCAACGGTTGCCGGGCCGGTCGTCACGGGTGGACCGGCCGCGCGGTCGGCCGAGGAGAGCGGCGACGCCGGGGACACCGAGCCCGCGGTGACGGCCGCACCGCCGGACGCCGACGTCGAGAGAGCCTTCGTCGTCTCCAACACGATCCTGGAGAACAGGGAGCTGCCCGGCTCGGCGAAGCTCTACGGGATGGCGGTCAGCGCCGGGCTGCCCGCGCACCAGGCGCGGGCGCTCGTGCAGACGCAGCTGGCCCGCGCCGGCGGCGACCAGACCGCCGCGCTCGCCGGGGGGCTCGCGGTCATCACCGGCGTCGTCGACGTCGGGCCCACGGTCACCGAGCGCGTCGAGCGGGCGCACCCCGTGGAGAACCTGCTCGCGATGCTGCTGCGCAACCGCAAGTTCACGCCGGTCGGGCCGCCGATCATCGCCGTCCCGCCACCGCCGCCGGACCCGCGCCGGCACTCGATGGTCGTCGTCGGCGGCAGCCGCGTCGCCGCGACCGGCAACGTCACGACGGCCGGCGTCCACGTCCACGACGCCGCGCAGGCCATCGAGAACAACCTCTGACCCACCCCGACGACCCAGGGAGCCCGCCATGCCGCCACCCACCAGCCTCACCGCTGGTCACCTTGCGCACGCCGTCGTGCCCCCGGCGCGCGACGACGAGGCCGACACGGCTCACGACCCGGTGCCGATCCTCGTCGCGAGCCTCGACCGGGTGGACACGCTGCTGCGGATCGCCGACGGAGCGCGGGTCCGCCTGACGATCCTGCCCGAGCCGCCGCAGCAGCAAAGCCTCGCCGAGCTCGTGCAGGCGGCCCGCCGCAGGCTGCGCGGGGAGCGGGTCCGGCTGGACACCGACGAGCTCGCGGCCCGCCGCTTCGTGCTCGATCGCGTGCGCGAAGGGCTCGTCACGTGAAGCTGCGGGCGCAGCTGGAGAACTTCCCGGCCGAGGCCCAGCTGCTGGTCTTCACGACGCTCGGCCACGTTTATGTGGGGTCCGTCGTGGACATCGAGGAGGACGCGATCCGCCTGGCGCGGCCGGACGGGCTGGCAGACATCGTGCTCGCGCTCGGTGACGTCTCGGGCGTGCGGCCGACGGTCGAGGAGCCGGAACGGGGGTTCCGATGAGCGACGGAGCGATCGAGGACCTCGTGGCGCAGCTCTTGGAGCGGCTCGACCAGCGGTACTACGGCAAGTACCGCGGCTACGTGCACGCGGTCGACGACCCGGAGAACCGCGGCCGCATCCGGGCGATCGTGCCTCGCTTGCTCGGTGACTCGACCCCGACCGGGTGGGCGATGCCGGCGGCGCCGTACGCGGGCCCGGACCAGGGCTTCTTCGCGGTCCCCGAACCCGGCACGGGCGTGTGGATGGAATTCGAGGAAGGCGACCTGTCCAAGCCCATCTACAGCGGCATGTGGTGGGGGTCGCCGGGTGGAGGCGACGTCGGCGGGCCGGACAGCACCGCCCGGGCGGGGGCACCACCCGTGCGGAACGATTCGTCCGAGCGCACGCCCGAGGTGCCGCAGCACGAGTACCCGCGCGAGAGCGCGACGCCGAAGGTGCGCATCCTCAAGTCGGCCACTGGGCATCACATC
Organism: Micromonospora sp. LZ34; assembly: GCF_052981855.1. Classification (NCBI taxonomy): domain Bacteria; kingdom Bacillati; phylum Actinomycetota; class Actinomycetes; order Micromonosporales; family Micromonosporaceae; genus Micromonospora; species Micromonospora sp. LZ34. Next base: position 20,604 of record NZ_JBRIQN010000024.1, on the reverse strand, counting down.
GTGCTCGACGACCGGCAGGGCAACGAGCGCATCGAGATCCACGACCGCACAGGGAACCGGCTCATCCTGAGCGAAGAGGGCCTGGACCGGATCATGAGCAACGAGCGCACGCTCAACAAGGGCTCGCTCTCGGAGCAGATCGACGGCGACACGAGCCTCGACCTGGGCGGCAAACGCACGGAGGAGATCGGCGGGTCGGACACCCGGGACGTCGACGGCGACTGCGAGCTGACCGTCGGCGGCGACTTCACGGAACGGATAGCCAGGACGGCCTTCGTGCGCACGGTCAACGCCAACGGCACGACCATCTCCGTCGGCGGCCCCCTCACGGAGTCGGTGTCGGGCTCGCATACCCGGACCGTCTCGGGCGCCGTCCGCGACACGGTCGTCGGCGGCTACGGGCTTACGAGCGGGCAGGGTGTGAACGTCGCCGCCGCCGGACCGGTCAAGATCGCCGCCGGAATGCCGGACCTCACCCTCCAGGCGTTCTCGGTCGACGCCCTCGCCGGCAACCTCTCGCTCAACACGAAGATCGGCATCATGCAGCTCGGCGGGACAGCGGCGACCTCGCCGCTCGTGCTCGGCGACGGGCTCGCCATCCACCACAACATGCTCGCGAAGCTCCTCAGGCTCGTGTATCCGGTGTTGGCCCCGGCGTACGGGCCCGTGATGGACACCTGGGCGGCCATGACACCGACGATGGACCTGTCGTACTTCGGCTTCGTCAAGCGCTTCCCGGTGGGGTGACGGCGATGGACCGGCGATCGAACGGGCGGCGGACGGACCGGCGGCACACGTGGCAGCGGATGGACGCCTCGGGGCTCATCGAGCGGCTCACGCAGGCGCAGGCACTGCTGCAGCAGGCCGCCGTCGTAACGGCGGCGAGCGACGGCGCGCGCCTGACGGCGATGGCGGAACTGCAGCGCAGGCTGGGGGAGGAGCGCCATGTCGACGCGCACCGGCGACGCTACCGCTGAGCTCCTCGAGCTGCTCAAGCTTCACTGCCCCGACGTCGCCGAGGAGACACTGCTGCGCCTGGCGAGCGCGGCGGTCGCCCTGGGCGAGGCGGCGGGCGAGGCAGCCGCAGACGAGGGCGGCACGCAGCCCCTGCGCTGGAGCCGCCTCACGCTGGGCGGCATCCCCGGGCTGCAGCAGGTCGTGACGACGGCGCAGGTTCCCGTGCAGGTCATCTCGGCGGTGCTCGAGTTCGTCGCCGGGATCCTCGACGTCGTCTCCAAGCTGCTCATCGGGCTGACGGATCCGTTCCGCGCGCTCGTCCTCGCGGCGATCGAGCTGCTCACGACGATCGTCGAGGACCTGCTCAACTCCGGCGCCTACATGTACGTCGACGCCCCCGGCCTCACGTCCAACATCGCGACGATGCAGGACCTCGGCCTGAGCGAGGTCGAGCCGCCGACCTGGATCGCCGGGCAGACCCCACCCAAGCCCGATCGCCCGGCCGACGGCTTCGCGCAGTGGGCCTACCGTTTCCGGCAGTCGTTCGACGACCCCGGCGACCTCAACCGGCCGACCTTCTCCGACGGCGCGCCGGTGGAGGCGCTGTTCATCGTCGCCACGGCGCCGCAGCTGCCGGATCTCGCGGCGATCGGCCCGCTACTGGCCTCGCTGTTCGATACCAAGGCGTTCGGCAAGGCCTGGGAGAACTTCGCCTCGACGTTCCCCGAGTGGCCCGCCGACCCCGACCGCACCCGCATTCGGTCCACGTCGGTGCGTCCGGACTGGAACGACTGGCGGCTGCGCGACCTCGCGTCGGAGGACGACTACCCGCTGCGGATGCTCGAGAAGGTCCCGAAGTGGCTGGAGGCGTTGCTGCTCAACGTCGACAACGTCATCGACCTCATCAAGTCCCTCGTCGCCGCCGTCCGCGAGAAGATCGACGTGCTGCGGCAGATCGTCGCGATCCTTCAGGGCGTCATCGACGCGCTCGCCGCCCTCGTGGCCACCGGGCTGCACGGCTTGTTCGTCCACACCGACGAGGGCGTCGACGGCCTGGTGAACGCGTTCCTTGAGGCCGAGAACCGGCCGAACACCTCGGCCGAGGACGGCAGCGTGCAGACCGCGAACGCCGTCATGGGGATCTGCCTGCTCGCCGGCACGAGCGAGATCGCGCCGATCTGGACGCTGTTCGGCCAAGGCAAGCCGGCCGACCAGGCGTTCGCCGCGCTCATCGAGGACTGGAACACGCTCGCCGAGCAGGCGGAGGCATCCGTCGCCGACGCCAAGGCCCTCGCGAGCGAGGCTTGGGAGGGCGCCGAGGGTGAAGGCGGTGCCGAGGCCCTCGGCATCTCGGGCCTGTCCGACGAGCTGGTGACCCAACTGGGCACCACGCGCGACGACCTCGAGAAGGCCATCGAGACGTTCCCGACCGCCGTCGCGGAGGGGTTCGAGCAACTGCTCGCCGAGGGCGCGCCGCTGGACCCGGCGACGCTGGCGTTCGTGGAGTCCACCCGACGGGCGCGTCGTCGCGGCAGCCGGTCGCTGGCGATGTCGCTCGGCCCGCGGCAGGGCAGCGGCAACGGCAGGGGCGCGTCGTGAAGGTGGGACGGGCGTTCCGACGCGAGACCGACCTGTGGGCGATGGCCTGGCAGCAGGTCGAGACGTTCCTCGAGCAGATCGACGGCGCGCGCGACGCCGACGGCCCCCACCGGCGCAAGCTCGAGGTCCTGCTGCGGGTGGCGGGCATCGTCGAGCGGCGGCGGGCGGTCACCGACCCCGAGGATGCGCTGAGCGAGCCGGTGGTCGACGCCCTGCCGCAGCAGTACTGGGACGTCGAGACCGAAAGGAAGGTCGCGGTCACGGACGGCTGGGACCCGGCGCTGCGCGTGTGGCGCGTGCCGGGAACGGACGACCTGGAGCTCGCGGTCGCCCAACTGCGCGTGACGCTCTCCGACGACGACGAGCCAAAGGCGACGCTGCACGACGAGGTGCGGCTTCCACGCCCCCGATCGATCTTCACTCGCTCGCCGGGCGAGGGGCAGCCGCCCTCGCTGCTGGTGCTTCCCGCCTACCCCGGCGTGGAGTCCGCGTCCATCGTCGGCCCGTCCGGCCGCACGGTGGACGTCGCCGCCGATCCCAAGGGTGACGACCGCGGACGCAGCGGCGACCGCGTGAGCCTGTTCTGCCAGGCCCGACGCCGCGACGCTGCGATGACCGGTGTGCCGTTCCTATCGATGGACGGCGCCGGTGACGAGCCGGACGAGCCCCCGGAGGCCGTCCTCGCGTGGGGGACGCTCTGCGCGCGACGGCGGTCCGCGCCGCGCAACGACGTCAAGCTCACGATCGCGAAGTCGAGCCCCCTGCCCGCCACAGGCGGCCTCCTCGCCGCGGCGACCGCGGTGCTCGACGGCCTGCGGATCGGCATCCTGACGCCGGTCGCCGCCGCGCCAGGGCTCGTCTCGATCGCCGCGCAGGCCCGCGCGGTCGCCGCGGCGCTGCCGGGCGACGGCAACGTGCTCACCGCGGCCGCGACAGAGCTGCAGGAGCTCGGGTGCCGCACCGCGTCCCTGCCGGACACCGTGGCAGACGCCGCCGCCGCGCTGGGTGGCTCGGCCGCGGCGTGGACCGCCCTGGCCGACGCCGCCGACGACGCTCGGCTGGCATCCTCGGCCGACTCACGCAAGACCATGGCCGACGCGATCGCGGCTCTGGCCCCGGGCGGCGAACCCGAGCTGCTCGCCGCGCCCGTGGAGAGCGGACCACTGCGCGCCGACCTCGACGACGCGACCGCCGCCCGCATCGGTTACCCCGACGGGACGCTGCGCCAGTTACGCCTGCTGGAGGCGACGTTCTCGTCGAGCTGGCGCGGCTTGGTGCGCTGGTTCTCCGACCGGCATCGGCTGCTGCTCGACGGGCTCGCGGTGCGGTTCCGCACACCGTCCGTGCTCGGCGTCCGCGCACTGGTCAACGGCGGCGACACCGGCCTGCTGTACGTCGGCCTCACCGTCGGCGAGGACGTGACGGTCGGCAGCGACACGCTGACGACGGCCCAGCCGGCCTCGCTCGGGCCGTCGCTGTCGGAGCTGGAACCCGGCACCGTCGGCGTCGTCACGGGTGAGCGGCCGGCGGCGGCGGTGATCGTCGGCCTCGACCGCCGGGCCGGCCGGCTGGCCCTGGTGACGTCGCCGCTGCGGGTCTCCATCGCCCACGGGCCACCGGGGAGCCCGGGAATCGTCGCCGCCGGCTCGACGATCGGCAGCCTCGCGGCACCTTTGACCGACACCGAGCTGCGGCTGGGCGAGGCCGCGGCGGGCCCGCACGCCGACGGCCCGGTGCACGAAGCCGTCGGCCTGTGGTCACGGCTGTGCCTCGTGCACGGACGCGGCGTGATCGACACGGAGATCCGAGGGTCGGGCGCCGTGCGGACGGTTCCCGAGCCGTCGGCCGTGCCGCTGCAGGCGATGCCGCTGCACGGCTCCGTCCCCGCGTTTGCGACGAGCCTCGTCCTCGCGCGGCTGCGTCCAGAGTTCTGGACCGGCACCCCGGCCGACCGCGTGCCGCTCATCGCCCGGCCCGGGGAGCTGCTCCTGCTGCGGGGCCGCGCCGCGCCGGACCCCGAGACCGGGCCACCCGGGCCGATGGTGCAGGCGGTCGTCGAGGTCGACAGCGTGGTGCGCACGACGGCGTCTGTCGTCGACCGGATGGACACCTCCTCCGCCGCGATCCTTGCCTCCGATCCCGCGGCGCTCCCGAAACCGGACGCCGGCTCGTGCCTGGTGTGCGGGCCCCAGGAGGACGTCGCCGTCGTGGTGCTGCGGCGGTCGTGGCTCGCGACGGCCCTCGTCGGCGACGTGACGCTACGCCGGGACTTCGCGGGCTTCGACGTCCCGAGCCTCGCGACCGGTCGCCTGCTGCCGCTGGACTTCCTCGCCGAGGTGACCGGGCGCTCCGCGGCCGAGCTGGCCGGGCCGCCCGACGTCGACCGCGCCGAGGAGTTCGCGGCAGCGCTCGAGATCTTCCGCGGCTGGACGCGTCACACGTTGGAGTGAGGAGGACCCGTGCCCGAGCCATCGACGAACCAGGACGCCTACCGCGTCGCGCTCCTGCTTCGCGACCTGGAGCGCGTGCTGCACCCGCTCGCCGTGACCGACGGCGGCGAGTTCCGTCCCCTGCCGGGCGTCCCGGGGCCGCTACCGCCGACCACCGTGCCGGGAGCGCCGCCGGCCCCGGCCGCGCGATCCGCCGCGGAGTGGACGGCGTCCCCCCGGCCGCCGTTGGCGGCCGCGCGCCCCCCAGCGATCCGCACGCCGTGGGTGGAGCCGCCGCCGGTACCCGGGGGCGGGATGCCGCGCGCGGTCGAGCCGCCTGCCCCGCCGCCGGAGCCCGTCCAGCCCGCGCACATCGGGGCGGCCCCCCAGCCTGCGGCTCGTGGAGGGGACCGCGACCCGCCGGTGGTCGCGCCGCCGCCCCGGCCGCCCGCGGTTACCCCCGCCGGGGCGCCGCCCGAACCTCGGGCCGCGCGTGCCATCACGGCCGCACCGCCGGACACGTGGCCACTCATCCACCCGACGCCACCCGGTCCGCCGCCGGTCCTGCCCGCCGTGCCACCGGAGGACGTCGTCACGGCGCCGCCGGATGCTGCCGTGCGCACCGGTCGCATCGCTCCGCCCGCACCGATCGCGCACGACGAGCGGCTGCCGCCCGGGCCCGCGGTGCCCGCGCGGCCGCCCGCACCGTCCCGGCCGGACCCCGCGGTGCCCGCCGCGCCACCATCGGGCAAGGGGCCGCCGGCGCCGTCCCCGCCGCGCGACTTGGACCCGAACCCGGACCCGGACCCGGATCCAGGGCCGCCGCTGCCACGCACGCATGCGGCGCCAGCGGCGGTTCCGGTCGCCGCTGACCTGTCGGTCGCGCGCAGGACGCCGGGACCTCCGACGGTACCCGTGGCCGGCGTCGCGCCGCCGCTGCCGCAGGCGCCACCACCGGCACCGCAGCCCGCTGCGCCGCCAGCGGACCGGGTCCATCCCCTGCGTGCCACCTCGACCGCCGCCGCGCCTGTTGAGGCGTCCGCCGCGGTCGACGACGCACCCCCGGACACGGCCGGGGACGAGCCCGACGAGGACTTGGCCCCCGCGCCACCACGACGTGCACGCCCCGCGCCCAGCCTGCGCAGCCGCGGCGCCTCGCCTGTGCGCGCGCGGCCCGACCGCCGGTTCCTCGACCGGTCCGTATGGAGGTCCGGATGAACTCCGTTCCGAGCGACGCCCTGCTCGCCCACGTCCTGCAGGCGGTCGCCAGATGGCTGTCCGAACGGTACGGAGTGCTGCTCGAGGCAGGCCGCTTCGTCGATGGCCGCGAGGCCCTGGGCCGGGTCGCCACGGCCGACGGCGCGCGGGCCGCGACGTCCGGACTCGCACCGGCCGAGGCCGCACGTCTGGTCGACGTTGTGCTCGGGCGGTGGGCCGCACTCGGTGTCGTGGATCTTCCGCCGCTGGCCGTGCTGCTGCCGCCCGACGACGAGGACGCCACCTACCGCCTCGCGGTCCACGGCGCCGACGAAGGCTGGACGGCGACCTGGTCGGGCCCGGTGACGCCGTCCGCCGACGGCCGGTCCGCCGCTCCCCACCCGGGGACGGTGGGGCGCGTGTCAGCCCGGGTTTTCGCGCGGTCGGCGGCCAGCCGCACAGTGCTCACCCCGGTGCCCCACAGGCAAGCCGTTGCGTCATGAACGGCGGGCCGATCGGCGCGCAGCAGCAGAAGGCCGTGACCGCTCCTGCCCAGAAGAACGCCCCCGATCCGCCCGCCACTCTCCTCCTCCCCGCGCTCACCCTCGGGCGGCTGCCGGCGGGACCCGCCGTCCCCCGTACTGCGTGGCAGGACTTTGTGCCCGCCGGCCCGCAGCTCGCCCCTACGCCGCTCGTGGACGCCCAAGCTCCGGCGGGGTCCTCCCTGGACATCCTGCCGGGTCGGTTCGTCCAGCTCCCCGGGGAGAAGTACGAGACGTGGATCGCCGAGGGCGCTCCGGCGGAGCCGTCGGCGCTGGTCGCCCTGCTGTGGTTCGCCTGGTCCGACGCCACGGGAAGCGGCTGGGCAGGCGCGCCCGTGCCGGGAGCGCCGCCGCACCTGACCATCCCCGAGGTGCTGCGCCTCGGGGACCGGGCGTCCTGGGTGAAGGCGCGGGAGATCTGGGAGCGCTCCGGCAGCAACCTGCTCGACGACCTCAACGACGTCATGGACGACACCGAGCTGGGCGCGATCCTTCCCCTCCTGCGCGGGGTCGTGCCGGCCGAGCAGCTGGTGAAGCTGTGGGACGGCTACTTCAGCAACGACGTCGCCGGGATCATCCGCACGCTGGACCGGATGCCGGACGAGGAGATTCTCGGCCTCGTCTCCGACTACCGCAAGACCGGCAAGCTCACCGGCACATCGGCCGATTCGCTCCTAGGCACGGTCAGCCACATCCTGCGCCGGGAAGACGACAACGGGTACCGCGCGTTACGCGCCCTCATCGCCCGGTTCGAGCGCGTCACCAGCGCGACCGGTCCGGAACTGGACGCCGCCGACCGCCAGGCGGCCGTGAACCTCACCAGCGAGCTGCGGGTCAAGGCGGCCTTCCTGCGGATCTGCGAGGCGGACCGCCGCTCGAGCCCCGACCTGGGCTACCTCGCCGTCACGGACCTGAGCCCGGTGGAGCGGTACTGGCTGCAGTCGCAGTACGTCCAGTCGTGGACGCCGTCCAACCTCGGCGGGACGTTCCAAAAGCGCCTGTACGCGTTGCTCGAGTCCAACGACGACGTCAGCGTGATCATGCGCGCCCTGGACCTCTCGCAGGAGCAGGCCGCTCAGGACAACGACTCCGAGAACGAAGTCGGCATCAGGGTGGCGGCCGAGGCGCTGGGCTCGGCCCTGCGGCAGTTGACCGAGACCGCGGGCAACCCCAAGGTGACGGAGTCCGACCGCGAGGAGGTCCGGACCCGGCTGCAGGAGATGGGCGACAACCGCGCGACGGTCAATCGCCTGCTCGCCCTGCCCGACGGGGAGCAGCTGGTGCGCCAAGGGCTCGGCCTCTCGCGCGCGGAGGTCGCCCGGTACCGGGTGCTGCAGGCGACGACGGCCACGCAGCTCGTCGACGCGCTCAAGGGCCTGCACCGCTTCAACGTGTCGGCCATCCTCGAGGCGAGTGACGTCAAGCAGCACCTGGCGGACAAGGGGCTTGAGGTTACGCTGCCGATGGATCGGGTGCTCGATGCGTATGCCTCGCTGGAAGGCGCGCAGCCGAGCCTGTCGTTCGCCTTCTCCCACGGCACGCTGGCGGTGAGCATCCCGCAGGGGCTGACCGTCGGTCTCGAGCCCGACGTCGACATCGACGAGATGCGGCCGCCCGCGACGTGGCAGCTGGCATCGCAGTCGGACCCGTACGCCGCGGACCCGCAGGTCGTGGTCGCCGCCTACACGATCCACCGGGCGGCGCAGACCAACGACCTGGCGGGTGTTGTGGCGGCGGTGCGGCCGTTGCGCCGCTCGCAACGGGCTGCGCTGCAGAACGAGGCGTACTTCGCGGCGGCGCTCGAGAAGCTCCGGTCCTCGCGATGGGACGAGACGCCGAGGACGATCGCGGACGTCATCGCGGACCCGTCCGCGGACCTTCAGGTCGCGGCGGACGCGCTGATCGCGGCCGGCCTCGTGGGCGAGGTGCCATACGCCTTTGATGTTGCCGATGCTCGCAAGCTCGCGGAGGGCCTCGCCGTCGATCCCCGCGACCGGCGGCTGCTGCGCTACCACTACGTGCTCGAGTCCCTTGAGGACGAGGAGAGAGCTGCCGCAGGCGGCTCGGGCTGGATGGGCACGCGGCTGGCAATGCTCCGCCGCGGCGTCCCGCCGGACCTGGACATCGGGTCGGAGCTCACCACCGCCTACGAGAACCGCATGTTCGTCATCGACCGGCTGGACCCGGTCCCGCGGCTGCGCGCCGAGGAGGCGTTCCTCGGCGAGCCGGACATCACGCGGCCGGACATGTCGCCGCAGGAAGCGGCGCTCGAGGCGGAGTTCATGCGGATCCGCCTGCACAAGCAGCTGGCCGCAGCGTCGGCCGGCATCGACGCGTCGGGTGTCTTCGGCTGGTCGCCAGAGACCGTGACCGAGATGGCGACGGAGTTCGAGAGGGTCTGGGCGCGTTTTTCGACGACCGGGTGGCCCCACTCCGGGCTGGTTCAGCTCGCCGCTGCCTACTACGACGCGCTGGACGCGATCGACCGCAACCGCAGCGAGCGCAACGCGGCGGCCCAGTTCGTCGGCCAGCTCGCCGCCGTCGTGGCTGGCGTCGTCGTCATTGTCGCCACGGGCGGCACGGGCACGCCGCTGGTCGTGTCCATGCTCATGGCTGCCGGGTTGGGCGCCGGCGCCAGCGCGGGCGTCGCCGCGCAGTTCCGCGACTACACCACGCCGGACCAGGCGTTCGACGACCTTGCCCACGGCGCCGTCACGGGGGCGCTGACCGTGGCGGGCGAAGCCTTCGCCCAGCCGGTTGGCGCCATGCTCGGCAAGCAGATGGCTCGCTACGCCGCCCGGAGCGCCATCAACAAGGCGGTGGCCGGCTCAGCGAGGTTGGCCGTCGAGGGCGCGATCGACGGGGCGATCGGGGGCGCGGGCGACGCTGTCTTCACCACGGCGATCGACCGGGCCACGTGGGAGCGCAGCGCCTCGGCCGTCTTCGCCCGCTTCCTCTCCGCAGCCGCCCAGGGCGCGTTCTGGGGCGGCGCTACAGGTGCGATCGCGTCGCCGGTGATGGGAGGCGCGTTCAAGGGCGCGGGACGGCTGCTGCGCGTCGCCGGCCGCGAGCTGGGCATCGTGGGCGGCGAGGTCGCATCGGGGCTCGACCAGGTGGCGGCCCTCGCGGACCAGGGCCGGTTCGATGTCGCCCTCCGCCGACTCGACGAACTGGACCTGAGCGGCGCCCAGCGCGAGGCGCTGACCCAGGACCTGTACCGGCGTGCCCTGGGCAGCTCGGTGGACGGCGCGTCGGTCCCCGACCACATGCTTCGCGAGCTGGAAAACGCCCGACAGATCAGCCGAAGCCTGAAGTACGAGCCCGGGCCGACGCGGCCCGGCGAACGGCCGCGGCTCGACGTCACACCGATCGAGGACCTGCTGAAGCGGCTGAAGGCGGACCTCGGCGCCGGAAACGTCACGCACATTCGCAAGATCCTCTACGGGGAGATCCGGCTCGCCCCAGAGGAGCTGACCACCAAGCAGCACGCCTTCGGGCGCGGTCTGGAGGACGCGCTGGGTGAGCTCGCCTCACCGGCCGAGCGTGCCGCGATGCCGCCCTACGAGGTGCGCGTGCTGCCACCTGAGGCGTTCGAGGGGATGTTCCGTACGCGGCAGGGCCGCGCGCTGACCCTGCTTGAGGGCGACCGGGCGGTCGTCTACGTGAGCTCGGACGCCCCCGTGCGGACGCAGATGCTGCAGGAGGCCGCGCACCTGCGGCAGCTCACCGACCCCGACTTCGCCGCGGACGTGCGCTTCCTCACCGAGCGCAATCTGCTCGACTGGGCGGACAAGTCGGCCGAGGACCGGCTGCACCTGCTCGACGTCCAGCGCCGCCTCGAGATCGACGCGCAGGAGCGCATCGTGGAGGCGCTGAAGGAGGAGGCGCCCTACGGCGACGTCACTCCCGCCGAACTGGCCGAGGCGGAGGCCCGGCTGGCGGAGCTGAACCGGCACGAGGCCGAGGCCCGGGCGCTCACGCCGGAGGCCATCGCCGAGATGAACGCCGGCACGCGTCCGCGCCCGAGCTGGATGGAGGAGGAGGCGCGGCTGTTCGGACGCGAGACGGTCGAGGAACGCACCCTGGTCCCCACGTCGGGACGTGGCCGGACCGCGAAGGTCGTCACCGACTCGCCCGCCCCGAAGACCGGCCAGCGCGCGTACCAGGTTGGCGACGAGTGGCCCAAGCACACCTACGTGACGTCGGGGATCGAGGGCAAGGTGACCGCGATCGACCGGGTCGAGGGCGCGACTGCGGTGACGGTGACGCCGACCGGCGGGGGAGAGCCACGGGTCTATGTGATCGAGGCCGGCGGCACTACCGAGCCGGGGATGGTCCTCAACGCGACGGTCGAGCGTGGAACGCGCCTGGGTGGTTGGTCCCAGCGTTATCGCCTGATCGAGGTGCGGCGCGGAAAGACGGTGCTTCGGCAGGTCGAAGAGGTCTTCGACGCCAAGGGCAACTGGGTGGAGCGAGGGTCGTCCCGCACGACGCGTGGGGAGATCCTGGAGGAAGCGGCCGAGCTCCAGGTGGCGGTGGACCTGACGCGTGAGGCGGGACGGCATGGTACGACCCTGACCGGCTGGTGGATGGTGCCTCGCGGTCCTGAACGCTGGGGGTTCGACCGGGTCGTGGTGGAGTTCCACGGGGAAGGTGCCGAGATGACGGCCCTCATCCGGGTGCTGGAGGTGAAGGACTACCCGAACTCGTACGTGCCGCTGGCGGAGTTCACGGCGATCACGGACAACTTCGCCACCAACCTCGCCGATCTCCGGACCGTCCTGCGGGGGCGTGCGACGGAGCTGAGGAAGGCGGGCGAGGCCCACGCCGCCAAGGCGCTGTCGAAGGCGTCGAAGGCGGGAGACGTCCAGGTGGAGATCTGGCTCGGCCCGAAGACGAAGATGGGGGCGGACGAGTTGGACGCGCGATCGGTCCTCCGCCGGCTCCGCGCGTCCGTCGATTCGCAACCAGGCAACGTGCACCTCAAGGTGGGCGGGCCGACCGACGTGAAGGCGACGTACCAGCGACAGGCGATCGAGGCCAGGAAGGCGGGGAAAGCAGAGTGACGTTGGAGGACTTCGTGTCGTCGAGCACGGCGGGGTTCGAGATCGACCGGGACGGCCTGCGCGAAGGGCTCGAGGGGCTGTTCCCGCCGGACGGGCCGTCCCGGTTCGACGTCGGTGCCCAGGAGCCCGTCGTCGCCGACGCGATCGTGGCGGTCGGCGGGCACGAGGCCTGGCAGTTCGAGCCGCTCGTGCCTGCGGTCGTGCGGCAGGTCGCCGCGCTGGACGCGGCGGATCCCGACGCCGTGCAACCCAACCTCTCGGTGCTTGGCGTGATGAACGGCCTGCAGATCATGGGCCTGAACGTGCCAGAGGCGACCGTCCGCACCGGCAGCGGCTGGCTCGCCGGGATGCAGACCGCCGGCCTCGAGCCGGAGTGGATGCACTGGACGCGGGGCCTCGCCGCGCTCGCGCTCGGCGACCTGCGAACGGCGCGTACGATCGCCGCGCTGCCGGAGACCGGGCCGGTCGACGCGGAGTCCGGCGCGAGCCCGGGGTTCAACATCCAGGCGTGGTTGGCGCTGCTCGTCGCGGCGGTCGAGCGGCGGCTGCCGTGGGCGGAGCTGCGGCCGCGCTGGGAGGAGCTGCTCCTCCTGACGGTGGACACGTTCTTCGAGATGCACGTGCTCGCGGAGGTGTCCGTGCCGTGGCTCGCGCGCGTCGTGGGCCACGGCGCCGCGGGCGTGCCCGTGCGCGAGGTCGCGGGCTGGATCCACGACGAGGTGCGCCGGGTGGCGGCGTCGTCGTAGGCGGGTGCGTCACTCGATCTCGACGTCCAGCACCACAGACGGGCGCACCGGATGACTGTGGCTGCTCCAGAACCGGTGGAGCAGGTCGAAGTCGTGGCTCTCCTGCACGCGCAACCGCGCCTGCCGCCCATGGACGGGCGCCAGCGTCATGCCGGTCAGCGCCTCGTGGACGACGCCGAGCAGCTCGCTCTCCTCCTCCGCCCGGTGCGACCAGGCGGAGACGACCAACCCGGCGCGAAGGCCGTCGGCGCCGCGCCGGGCTGCGACCCGGAACAGCGCCACCGAGACAGCGGGTTTCTTGCCCGCGAGCAACTCGTCCGTCGGCGAGCCGTGTACGACGTGGATCTCCTTGAGGAACCGTTGCCGCAGGCACAACACGAGCTGGTCGTGCAGGTCGTCCAGGCCGGCGCGCAGCAGTTCGCCGCGGTCCGGAGGCCGCCGCCCCGGCTGGGCGCCGTCCGGCTGTCGGGAGAGTCGACCCATCTCCAGCAGTTCCAGCGCGATGGCGCGTTCCAGGTCGTCCTGCCTGAGCGGCGTCCCCCGCCGGTGCGCGAGGAACACCGCCTTCAGTGCGGCGTTGCGGATGTCGCCGCCCGCCAGTCGGTGCGCCTTGGCCAGCCGGCCGAGGTCGACGTCGTCCGCCCGGACTACGCGCTCGGGCAGCATCAGCTCCCAGATTCGCTCCCGCTCGTCGGCTCCGGGGAACGGGAACTCGATGCGGAACTGGAAACGGCGCAGGAACGCCTCGTCGATGCCGCCGCGCAGGTTCGTCGCGAGGATCGTCGTCCCGTCGTGCTGCTCGATCCGCTGCAGCAGGTAGCCGACGAGCATGTTCGCGAAGTGGTCGCCGGCGCTGGACGTCCGCTCCGTACGGTTGCCGAACAGGGAATCCGCCTCGTCGAAGAACAGCACCGCGGACGCCTGCTCGGCCTGGGACATCACCTCGTCGACGTTCTTCTCGGTCTCGCCGATGTACTTGCTCACCAGGCGGGCGAGGTCGACCGTGTGCAGCGGGCGGCCCAGCGCCGCGGCGACCGCCTCGGCCGCCAGGGTCTTGCCCGTGCCCGACAGGCCCGAGAACAGCGCGATCGGCCCACGCTGCAACCGGTACCGGCGTTCGAGTCCCAGGTCCTCCGCCACTTGATCGCGGTGCTTCACGTAATGGACGAGGCGGTCGAGCGCCTCGCGGGTCGTGGGGCGCAGCACCAGGTCCTCGAAGCCGCGGGTCGGGATTGTGCGCCGGCTGTGCCGTACATGCTCCACGCCCATGCCCGCCGCGACGACGTCGAGTGCGTCCGCGTCCGGCGTCGCACAGCTGTTGGTCGCCACGTCGAGGACCCGTCGGACGCCGCGGCCGTCTAACCGGTGTCGAGCGGCGAGGGCACCGGCCTCGGTAGAGGTGAGCGCGACCCCACGCGCCGACGCCTCCGCGAGCCAGGTGTCTCGGCGTCCCGCCCACGTCGGGGGCCCGACCTCCAGATGCGGAACCGGAACGGGCAGCGGGTCGCGGCACAGCAGCCATGCAGTGCCGCCGAGCGCCACGAGTTCCTCGACGGTCCGCGCCACGCCGCCGACCTCCGCCTCCTGGACTGCACTCAGGTCGAGCAGGGGCAGCGCCCCGGTGCAGAGGCCGGCCCGCCACGCGGCAGCGGCGACGGCGGTCGCGTCGGCGGTCGCGGTGGGCACAGCCACGACGACCACCCGGCGCTGCTGGGGCACGAGCGACAGGGCGGTCTCCGCGAGGTCGCCGTGGCCGAACACGACCTGGAGCGCCGGCGAGGGCGGCTCCCCGGCACCCTCGGGCGGGCCGGGCTGCTCGCCCGTCCCTGTCCAGCGCTGACCGAGGGCCTGGGCCACGGGCGGCTCCGATGAGCCGAAGAGGGCGGCGACGAGGTCCTCGGGCAGATCAAGCGGCCGCGCCAGCGGCGCGTACGTGCCGGGCAGGCGCACCACGAGGCCGCTGCGTACCAGCCGGCCTGCGGCGCCGAGCGACGCAGCCAGTAGTCGGTGGCGCTCGGCGTCCCGGCCGAGGATCGTGTGCAGGACCCGCTCGGTCGCCCGCGGCTGGTGCAGATCGTCCTGCAGAACGGCGTACACGGACTGGTACCGCGGCTCGACGTGCGGTGCGAGCAGCACGAGCAAGACCTCGAGCTCGCACTCCACCAGCCCCAGCGCTGCCCCGATCCGCCGCAGGACGTGCGGCCCACCCGGCAGCAGCCCGGCCCGGTCGGTTGGCTTGCCGATGAGGTCGTCTACCGAGGGGCGTACAAGGTTGCGCACGGCCGTCCAGCCCCGCCCACCGTCCCCCGCGAGCTGTGCCGCGCGGCGTTCCTCCTCGGCGCAGACGTCGAGGATGCGCCGGTCCAGTCGCTGCAGGGCATCGGCGAGGAAGACGTCGAGCATCGCCAGGCATCCCCTTCCTCCAGTACGGTCAAGCCTAGTCGGGCGCCGGTTCACACCCTCGTCAGCCGTGCGGCTGGTTGTGCGGACGAAGACGCGGCGTGGAACGGGGGCGGACAGCCGGTGAAGACCGTGGTAGACACCGAAACCGTGTTGCGCCGAGCCGGCTAGCAACGCCCCATCGGCCCAGCCCACCCGCAGGCTCCCCGCTCACATGTGGACCGGGGAGCACCGCACGGTGGCTGCGGCGTCACCCCTGGCGACGGTTCCAGGGGCCGGTGACGGCGTACGTGATGCCCGGGTTGTAGACGTTGAAGAACATGGTCCGGCCGTCTGCGGAGAACGTCGCGCCGGCCAGCTCGCCATACTCCGGGTCCTCGGCGGTGCCGACGTTGACCCGGTTATGGGCAAAGACGAACACCTCGCCGTCGGCGGTCGTACCGAGGATGTGCTGGTCCCCGATTCCGTCCTCGCACATCATCAGGCCCCCGTACGGGGACATGCAGATGTTGTCCGGGGCGTCGAACTCCGGGTTCTCCGGTGCCGGCGTGGGGCGGGTGAAGATGGTTTCCAGGCGCAAAGTGTTGGCTCGGGGGTCATACCGCCAGACCTGGCCGTCGTGGTCGCGGGCCGAGCCCAGCTCACGCCGGGCGAACGACGAGACGAAGTAGGCGCAGGCGTCCTTCTCCCCCCACCAGGCGCCCTCGATCTTGTACCCACCGGTGATCGGCTTGCCGTAGTCCTGCGCTCGGACTGACTCCGTCATCGCCAGCGGGTCCGGCACGTCAAGCCACTCGATGCCGGAGAAGGACGCGCCCGCCTCGGTCACCACGGACAGGTCCGGCAGGTCCGGGACGTGCAGGGCCTGCAGCACGCCGCCTGCCCGCAGGCTCCCGTGACCGCCGAGCGGCCGGTTCGGCAGGAAGCGGTAGAAGCTGCCCAGCGGCGCCACGAACGCGTCCTCGGTCTCGTAGACGATGCCGGTGTGCGGGTCGACCGCGACTGCCTCGTGCTGGAACCGGCCCATTGCGGTCAGCGGTGTCGGATCGGTGTTGCGAGCATCGTCGTACGGGTCAACCTCGAAGATGAACCCGTGGTCCTTTGTGTATCCGCGGGCACCCGCCTTGTCTTCGGTCTCCTCACAGGTCAGCCAGGTGCGCCAAGGGGTTTGGCCGCCGGAACAGTTGATGGCCGTGCCGCCCAGGCTGACGTGCTCAGAGACGGCGCGTCTTGATGCTTTGACGATGATCGTGCTGGTCCCGCCCCCGGCGGCCGGGTCGTACGTGCGTTCCGGCGGAGCCACGACCCTGATCGTCGCGGTTGGGGAGCACTCATGGTTGCGGACCAGGCGGGTACCGCGCGCCTTGTCGGCGAAGGCACCCATACCGTCGAACCGGCTCGGCACGATGCCGCCGTCCGGCCGGACGGCGCCTTCGCGGGACAGCACCGTGTAGCGGAAGCCCACCGGCAGGTCGAGCATGCCGGCCGGGTCAGGCACGAGCGGACCGTACCCGACATCCGGGCCGGACACCCCCAGCGCGGGTGCCGCGGTGAACAGGGCGTCGACCGAACCGGCCACGGCCACAGCCAGACCGGCTCCGGCCGAGCGGGACAGAAACTGGCGGCGAGACAAAGACACGGACAGACCTCCTAGACGTCGCGGCCCGTAGCGGCCCGGGCCGATATCGACCCGAACGGCTCGATCCACTACGTCACATCCCGCCCCACCCGTCAAGACATCGGTCGATTTGATCGCCGTGTCGATACGGGTTCCTGGTCCCAGTCCGGCGCCGCCAGACAGCCGTCCCAGGCCGCCTCGGCAGCCGTCACATCGAAGCCGAACTACGGCGCGACCGCAGTTGGCAGGTGCTAACGATCGAGCCACAAGGAGGAACCATCGGATCGTGCGCGAGGGCAGGTCGGGCCACGACCCGTCGAGGATTCCGGACCCACGACGCACTCAAGTCGGCATTTGCGCACGGCAAGCGCGCACCACTGTGGGAACCCAATGATCGCTCGGTCATCCCTGACCGCCGCGCCTACGGCCATCGATCGTGGGAACGCGTCGAGGGACCATCAGCTCATGTCGATGGCGTATGCCTCCTCTCGTACGTCGGCGTCCGGGTGCCGGCGTAGCCCGATCAGCAGATCCCGCCACGGGGCCTTCCAACCGAAGCTGGCCCCGTGGCGGACCAGCGCCACCGCGAACAGCCCGCCGGCGAGGTCGCCGCGGCCGGCCAGTCGCGCGACGGTGCCAGCGAGGATCGCCGGGTCAGGCCAGTCGCGGAGGCTTCGCAGGCGGGCGCCGACGCGTTCGGCGGTGCGGATGGCGAGGACGGGCCGGCCCCCGCACAGCCCGGAGATCTCGTCCAGGTTGTCCAGCCGGCCGAGGTCGACCAGCAGCCCCGTGGCCGTACCGGCGTGGGCGGGATGGCCGGCGAGCCACCGCGCTGATTCGATCAGCGCGGTCTGGTCGGTGTTGGCCGGCCGGCTCCGGGACCGAACGACCGCGCCGCGTGCGAGGAGTTCGATGCGGCGTCGGGCGGGGCGGTCCGCCGTCGGGTCTCCGGGATGATCGTCGTCCGCGTCGCGGTCCACGAGCCGGGCCAGCGCGTCGCCGAGCACCCCGTCGCCGCCGGCCTTCAGCAGGTTGGCGACCTCGATGTGCACGATCGTCTCGTCGAGGTCGGTGAGCCGGTCCACGACCAGTTCGGTGATTCCGGCCAGCCAGGGCGACCATTCCCCGAGCTGGCCGAACGCGGCCCGCCGGACCTCCCGGTCCGCAGCACGGCACGCCGCGGTGATGAGCGCGCCGAAGCGCGGGCGGTGCCGTTCCGGGATCGTGTACGGGTACGCGCTCAGGACCGCACGCCGCTCCTCCCGGCTGCCGTCGACCGCGGTCCGCACGATGGTCCAGCTCGCCTCGGTTTGCAGCCGCCGCCGGGCGGCGGAGACGATCGCCGCGCGCACGTCGCGGTGCGTGTCCGGGTGGCTGTACGCGTCGAGCAGCGTCGACATCACCCGCGGCGGCCCGTAGCGTGCCAGCAGCCGGGCCGCCTCCTTCCGGCTTGTGATCTTCGCGGGGCCGGTCACCACCTCGCCGAGCAGATCGGCCAGCCGGGACGGCGGGACGTGCCGGGCAGCGCGGCCGGCCGCGTACAGCGCCACCCGCGCCCGGTCCTCGTTGGCGTACCGAAGCAGCACCGGAAGCGCCTCGTCCGGTTGGTCCGTCCAGACCAGCGCGCCCAGCGCCGCCTCGGCGATCGGCACCTCCGGGGCGCCGAGGTGGCGCAACACCAGTTCGCGGCCCACACCCGGGACGCCGACGGCAGCCCGGATCGCCGCCGCTCGCCGCCACACCCCCTGCTCGGTGTCGGCGACGACCAGCTCCTGCAGGTCCACGAAGCGGGTCCGCTGGCGGGGCAGCCACCGCTCGGCGTGCGACGCCCAGGCCGGCACCCATCGCGTCCCCGCTTCGACGAACCGGCCGCGCGGGCGGCGGTCGAGCACCTGGTCGAGCAGGTCGGTGCGGGACATGCAGACCGTAGCCCACACCTCGTGGATCGTCACCGCCGTCGGATCGATCATCAGCACCTCGGCGACCCGCTCCGAGCGCGTACGCGGATCGTCGAGCCACAGCCCGATCGCCGTCCGAGCCACCGAGGGCAGCGTGCCCGGACCGATCGCCCGACGCAACAGGTCCTGCAGCTGCGGCAGCCGCCAGGCCCGCTTGCCGAGCGCGTGGGTGAGCGCGAAGAGCGGACCGTACCGACCGCGGGCGATGCCGGCCTCGACCCAGCCGCGCAGTCGCTCGAAGACCATCGCCTCCTGCCCCCGGCGCAGCACGGTGTCGAAGCGGCGCAGGACCGGCACGCTCGCGGCGGTACTCACCAGGTCAATCGTGAGCAGCGCCCACTCGCACAGCTGCGGCACGGCCACGTGGTGCTGCAGGACATCGGCGGCGAGCGTGCTCAACGCTGTCGTGGTCGCGGCGGAGGCGTCGCGGGCGTCGACCGCGTCGGTGGTCAGCTGAGTGAGCCGGGCCGCCGTGTCCGCGGCGAGCAGCGGTGCCACCTTCGCCAACGCGGTGAGCGCGGCCGCGCGTACCGGATCCTGCTCGTTGCGCGGCCGGCCGAGCCGCACGATCACCTCAGCCACCGTCTGCGGGTCGCGGGAGCGGCGGGCGGCCTCCACCAACAGGGCGTAACCATGCGCCCGCTCGTCGGCGTCACCCGAGCGCAGCGCGACGTCCAGCGCCGCGGACGCGTCCGGCCAGGCCAGGTACGCACTCCAGCAGCGCACCTCGGCCTCCCGCTCACGGATCCTCGCCAGGCCCAGTACCCGGGTCGCCTCACGGATCCGGACCGCGGTCGGCAGCACCTCCATGACCTCGGCGGCCGGAACCAGCGCAGCCTTGTCGACCTCCGCCAAGGCCCGGTCGTACAGCTCCCCACGTCGGCTCGGCGCGACGGCGTCGAGCAGCGCCGCCAACGCCCTGCTCTGTTCACGCAACCGGCTGGCCAGCGGCGCCAGCTCGTCGGTGGGCAGCGCCGCGAGGCGACGCAGCAGGGCCGGCGGCAGCGTGTTCCGCTGCAGCCAGGCCGTGCGGCCCGGTGTGGTGAGCAGACGGGCGACGCGGCTCGCGTCATGTGCCGCGAGCCTCCCGTACGCGTCCAGCGGGCCAGGCAGCGACTCCTCGGACGCGTACCGGTCGAGCAGGTCGAGCGCCTGCGCCGGGTCACACCGCAACACCGCATCGGCGGCGCGGCTCCAGATCCTTCCGCGCAGCTCGGGCGGGGCCGCGGCCAGCCGCTCGCGGATCCGGTCCAGCAACGGGCCGGGGTGCCGCCGGACCAGCCGCTCAAGGTTTAGCGCGTGCTCCAGGTCGGGCAGCAACGCCCGTACGGTATCGGCGCCGCAGGCCGGCAGCAGCGCGGCGGCCTCCTCGTCACCGAACTGGGCACGTACCTCGCTGATCAGCGCGTCGGCGACGGCCGGCGCATACCGACGGCGCAGGGCCCGATAGACCCGCCGCCGCTCCACCGCCGGCCGGTCGGTCAGATCGCCGACCGGGATGCCGGTGCGCAGCGCCGTGGTGAGCGCGGCAGTCTGATCGAGGGTTGCGGGTCGCGCGTCGCAGCGGCGATACCGTCGGCATCCTGGACCACCATCGCGGCGAACAGCGCGAGATGCCGCTCGTAGGGGCCCTGCTCGCGCAGGTCGGCGCAGACCCGGGCACGCGCGGGCGCTGTCCGCGCCCATTCCGCAAGGCGGTTCATCCGTTGGGGGTACGGCAGCGGACCGAGCGAAGTCAGCAGGGTACGGGTGGCGGCGAGCACGGCGTACATTGTGCCCGCGGCCGAAGCGGATCCGGATCACGGCTCAGCGACGCCTCCCGCCGTCACCGACGAGTCACTCCGTCGACCAGCGTTGAGTAGCGGGCCGTGCCGACAAGGAGCGGGAAGAGGAATAGAGCGGCCTGTCGCAGGCCGAGCTGTGTGGGCGCCCCGGCCCGGGGTGCCGGGCGGGTGCGCGGTGGGCTGGGCGAGGAGGGCCTCCTAGCCGCGATCGTCGACGTCTTGGCCGGCGGCCTAGGGCCTGTGTCGAAGTCGGTCACAGCCACTCGCTGATCGCGGCGACGTGCACGGTGGCTTCGTAGCGCACGGCG
>NZ_JBRIQN010000023.1:0-117459 GCF_052981855.1 Micromonospora sp. LZ34 | reverse complement strand
GACGAGCGCGCCGCCGTGGTGGCCATCGCCACCGCACTGCAGGAGTCGAAGCTGGAGAACCTGGGTCACCTGGGTGAGCGCAACGACCACGACTCGCAGGGCCTGTTCCAGCAGCGCCCGTCCTCGGGTTGGGGCACGGTCGAGCAGATCACCGACCCGGAGTACTCGACCAAGGCGTTCCTGAAGGGTCTCAAGC
This sequence comes from Micromonospora sp. LZ34, assembly GCF_052981855.1. Taxonomy (NCBI): domain Bacteria; kingdom Bacillati; phylum Actinomycetota; class Actinomycetes; order Micromonosporales; family Micromonosporaceae; genus Micromonospora; species Micromonospora sp. LZ34. The sequence continues at coordinate 117,263 of NZ_JBRIQN010000023.1, read as the reverse complement.
AGGTCGACGGGTGGCAGGACATGCCGCTGACCAAGGCCGCCCAGACCGTGCAGGTCTCGGCCTACCCGTTCCACTACGCCCAGTGGGAGCAGCAGGCCGCCGACCTCGTCGCCAAGCACTGGAACAACTGACACAGACATTCCTCACAGGGGGACTGCTGGCCGGCACCCAACGGGTGCCGGCCAGCAGCACATCCACCGCCACTGGCCGGCACCCACAACGGGGTGCCGGCCAGCGGCGCATCCGGGTCCTGTCCGCAGACGACGCGGGCACCAGCGGATGCGCCCACCACCAACCGCGACCTACGACCCGGGCACGACCACGACGCGGGTGTGGCCCGCCGTGCCCGGCGCAGGGATCAAGCCTGACCGCCCGGAGCCGGGCACGGCGGGCCACACCCCACCACCGCAAGCTGGGCCACACCCGCCGCACCCGCGCCAGGCAGACAGGCGCACGGAATCCGACCCACGACCGCGGGAACAACCAGACCCACCCCCCGGTTGAGTCAGATGTCGGTGTGACCAGTGTCCCCGGGCCTCACCACTACTGCCTTCGCGGAATACCGTCCGGCTGGAGCCGCGTCGCGCCACTCGCCGAGAGGCGACCTGCACACCGACACCCCAACGCCGCCCCCGGAGCCCACGTGCCCCGGGGGCGGCGCTGTCTACGCCCGGAGCCACCGGTCGCGCCAGGGCCGGGTGGAGGCACGGGCAGAACGGCGACGGCCCCCGGTCGCCTCGCGGTGCTGCCGGGGGCCGTCGTGCGCGCGGACTCAGGTGGCGCTGATGGTGCCGGTCATCAGCAGGGCGAGGACCAGGGTGCCCAGCGCGACCCGGTAGAGCACGAAGACGTACAGGGTGTGGTGGGCGACGTAGCGCAGCAGCCAGGCGATGGCCGCGTACCCGATGCCGAACGCGATGATCGTGGCGACGATCATCTGGGCGACGCTCGGCACCGACGTGCCGGGGGCGGCCGGTTCGAAGACGTCGCCGACGCTGAAGATCCCGGACATCACCACGGCCGGGATGGCCAGCAGGAACGAGTACCGGGCCGCCGCCTCCCGGGTCAGGTTGAGCAGCAGCCCGGCGGTGAGCGTGCCGCCGGAGCGGGACACCCCGGGGATCAGCGCCATCGCCTGGGCGAAGCCCATCACCACGCCGTCACGCATCCGGAAGTTCTCCAGGGTGCGGGTCTGCCGGCCCCAGTACTCGGCGAAGGCGAGCACGAACGCGAAGACGATCAGGGTGGCGGCCACCAGCCAGAGGTTGCGGCCGGCGGTACGGATCTGGTCCTTGAACAGGAAGCCGAACAGCCCGATCGGAATCGAGCCGATGATGACGTACCAGCCCATCCGGTAGTCGAGGCTGGAGCGGACGGACTTGTCCCGGAGACCGACCAGCCACGTCCGGGTGATCCGCCAGATGTCCTTGGCGAAGTAGATGAGCACCGCCGCCTCGGTGCCCAACTGGGTCACCGCGGTGAACGACGCGCCGGCGTCCCGGTCGAAGAAGATCGCGGAGGTGATCCGCAGATGCCCCGACGAGCTGACCGGGAGGAACTCCGTCAGTCCCTGGACGATGCCGAGGACGATGGCTTCGACCCAGGTCACTCGCCGACTCCGGCGAGGTCGAACGCCTCGGCGACGGTACGCAGGGTCTGCACCCCGCTGTCCCGGTCGGCGGCGAACAGGCTCACCGACAGGGTGGTGACGCCGGCGGCGGCGTACTCCCGCATCCGCTCGGCGATGCGCTCCTTCGGTCCGAGCAGCGAGGTGCGGTCGATGAACTCCATCGGCACCGCGGCGGCGGCGTCGCGCTGCCGCTTGGCGAGGTAGAGGTCCTGCACCTCGCGGGCGGCGTCGCCGTACCCCATCCGGGTGGCCAGCTGGTTGTAGAAGTTCTGCTGCCGGCTGCCCATGCCGCCAACGTAGAGGGCGGCGTACCAGCGGACCAGCTCGGCGCAGGTGGCGATGTCGTCGCCGACGACCACCGGAACGGACGGCACCACGTCGAAGCCGGCCAGCTCCTTGCCGACCTTGGCCCGCCCGGCCCGCACCGAGGCCAGCTGCTCCTCGGCGAACTCCGGCGCGTAGAAGACGGCCAGCCAGCCGTCCGCGATCTCCCCGGCCAGCTCCAGGTTCTTCGGGCCGACCGCGGCCAGGTAGATCGGGATGTGCTCGCGCGGCGGGTGGAAGCCGAGCCGCAGCGCCTTGCCCGGACCGTCGGGCAGCGGCAGCGTGTAGAACTCGCCGTCGTAGGCGACCTCCTTGCGCGCCACGGCCAGCTTCACGATGTCCACGTACTCGCGGGTGCGGGCCAGCGGCTTGGCGAACCGGACGCCGTGCCAGCCCTCGGAGACCTGCGGGCCGGAGACGCCCAGGCCGAGCCGGAACCGGCCGCCGGATAGGGCGTCGATGGTCGCCGCGGTCATCGCGGTCATCGCCGGGGTGCGGGCGGGGATCTGCATCACCGCGGCGCCCACGTCGATCCGCTCGGTCTGGCCGGCCATCCAGGCGAGCATGCTCGGCGAGTCGGAGCCGTAGGCCTCCGCCGCCCACACCACCGAGTAGCCGAGCCGGTCCGCCTCCTGGGCCAGGGCCAGGTGGTCGGCTGGCGTACTCCACGCCGTCTGGTATCCGAGGCTGAGCCCGAGTCGCACTGGTCCTCCCCCATCCGCACCACAGGTCGCACCAGGTTACGCAATACCGAACGCGGGGCCGATCACCGGCTCACCGGTTCGGCCCGGACCTCGGCGTCCACGGCGCCGACGGGTCGGGCGGACGGGCGGGTGCGGGCGGCCGGGCGGACCAGCGGGGACCGGGCCGAGCGGACACCCGGCCGGGCCGGCAGACTCGACGGCAGCGAGGATATCCGTCGGGCCCGGTTCGAAATAAGGTTCACCCATGCAACAGCGACCGCTCGGCCGAAGCGGGCTGGCGGTTTCGCGGCTCGCTCTCGGCACCATGACCTGGGGCCGGGACACCGACGCCGACGATGCGGCCGCCCAGCTGAAGAGTTACCTCGACGCCGGCGGCAACCTCATCGACACGGCCGACGTCTACGGCGACGGCGACGCCGAGTCGGTGATCGGTTCGCTGCTGGGCACCCTGGTCCCCCGCGACGGGCTGCTGATTGCCACCAAGGCGGGGCTGCGGCCGGGCAGCGGCCGCCGGCGCGACGGCTCGCGCGGGCACCTGCTGCGTACGCTCGACGCCTCGCTGCGCCGGCTCGGCACCGACCACGTCGACCTGTTCCAAGTGCACGGCTACGACCCGGACACCCCGCTGGAGGAGACCCTCGCGGCGTTGGACCACGCGGTGGCCAGCGGCCGGGTCCGCTACGTCGGGGTGTCGAACTTCTCCGGCTGGCAGACCGCCCGCGCCGCCACCTGGCAGGCCGCCTGGCCGGGGCGGGCCCCGGTGGTGGCCGCGCAGGTGGAGTACTCGCTGCTGGAGCGGGGCGTGGAGCGGGAGGTGCTGCCGGCCTGCGAGGCGCTCGGGCTGGGCGTGCTGCCCTGGTCGCCACTGGGCCGCGGGGTGCTCACCGGCAAGTACCGGCACGGCCGACCGGCCGACTCCCGGGCGGCGTCGCCGCACTTCGAGCGGTTCGTCGCCACCTACCTGGAGCCGCGCTGCTCCAGCATCGTGGAGGCGGTGGCCACCGCGGCCGGCGGGCTCGGGGTCTCCCCGCTGGAAGTGGCGCTGGCCTGGATCCGGGACCGCCCGGGGGTGGTGGCGCCGATCCTCGGCGCCCGGACCGTCGGTCAGCTGCTCGGCGCGCTGCAGGTGGAACGGATGACGTTGCCGGAGGAGATCACCACCGCCCTGGACGACGTGTCGGCTGTCCCGGTGGGTTACCCGGAACGGGACGGCTGACCGGCGGGTCAGGTCGACGGGCGCTGGCCGGGGATGCCCTGGACGGCGCCGAGGAACCGGGACTGGTCGTCCCGGGTGGCCGGATTGACGATGCGGATCCAGGACCCGTCGTCGAACACGATGGTCGACGGGAACTGCATCAGCCGCGCCCCGCCCTCGGAGTCGATCCGGGCCACCCGGCCGCGTTCCACGCTCCACAGCAGCCGGGGCTGGCGGTTGTCCGGCCGGCCCTCGTCCGGGCGGCGGCCCATCCGCAGCAGGTGCAGGTGGGTGTCCGTGACGGCGAGCGGGGTGCCGGTGTAGCGCTCGAGGAAGAGCAGCAGGCTGCCGGCGAGGCTGGCCAGGTCGCCGCTGAAGACGTACCGCCGCCGGTAGGCGATCTCGGCGAGCTGGTCGGCCAGCGGGCGGTAGCGGCTGAGCCGGAACAGGGCCCGGAACGCCTCCTGCTCCTCGGTCAGCGGCAGCGGCTCCCGGGCCGGGGCCGGGTGCGGCGACGCGGTTTCCGGCGCCTCCTCCCCGGGCAGGCCGGCCGCGACCGCGGCGGCCTTGCCCGGGAGCAGGAGCACGCCCGCGGCCAGCCGCACCGGGGTCATCACCGCGTCCACCCAGACCACCGGGTTGACGATGTTGAGCAGCCCGAACAGCGCCCGGGGGTCGAGCGCCTCGGCCACCTCGCCGGCCACCCGGTCGGTGAGCTGGCTGCCCGCGCGGTGCAGCTCCGGCGCCCGGACCGGGGCCAGCCCGACGTAACGGACCTGCTGCCCGGGCACCAGCGGCGCGACCAGGGCGCGCTCGGGCTCGTCGCTGGTGCGGAACTCGTCGCGCAGCTCGCGGGCCTTGTCCCGGGCCGCCCGCGCGCCGCCGAGCACCGCATCGGTGAGCCGCCCGAGCCGACCCCGCGCACCTCCGGTCACGCCGTACCTCCTCGATCGACCGTCACCGGCCCGCCGGCTGCTCCGCGGGTGGCTGACCGAAGACATTGTGGTCGATCCAGTCGGCGCCGCTCTGCACCGCCTGGTCCACCTGGTCGTCGATCTGGTCGGCGCCGGGCACGGAGAGGCCGCTGGCGACCGCGACGGTGCCCCACGTGACCCCGTGCACGACCGTGTTCGGCACGTTCCACGGCAGGTTGGTGGCCCAGTCCCGGCCGATCATCCGGGCCCCGTCGGCCATGCCGTGGCTGCGCAGCACACCCATCCGCTCGAAGGTGCTCATGTCGAACGGCGACCCGGACTTGCCGAGCTTGTAGGTGCCCTTCGTCGGGTCCATGAACTTGTGGTACCACTTGTCCGCCTTCCCGGCGGCGCGCCGCTTGTCGGCGTACTTCTGGCCGGTGCGCAGCGCCTTCTGCTTGTCGACCAGCTTGTCCAGGTGGTTGCGCAGCTTGCGCAGGTAGAAGAGCACCCGCTGGAGCAGCCGGATGACCTTCTGCAGGTGCGCGGCGAGCGGCCGGATGACCTTGAGAGCCCGGGTGACCGCGATCAGGCCCCGGGTCACCGCCAGCGCCATGCCGGCCGCCCAGGACGCCCCGGCGGTGAACGGCGCCATCAGCAGCGCGGTGACCAGCGTGACCAGCAGCCAGTTCACGAACTCGACGCAGAGGTCCACCAGCACGTCGTGCACGGTCTGCAGGCCGTCGGCGACGCCGCGGAGGTATTCGGCGGTGGCGGCGAACTGCTCGCCGAGGTCGAGCAGCTGCTGCTCCACCTCGGCCAGTCGGCGCCCGTACGCCTCACCGGACGGTGACCGCCACCCGGCCTGCGCGGCCTCGCGGGCGCCGCGGTGATGCTGCGCCAGCTCCCGCACCTGCGCGGCCAGCGCGTCCCACTCGGTGGCCTTGGCGCGCAGCGCCGCTGGCTCCCCGTCGACCATGTCGACGAGCTGGATGAGCGGCCAGGCCAGCGTGCGGCACACGCTGTCGACCGCCTCGTGCACGCCGGAGAGCGCGTTGTCGATGCCGTTCCACAGCTGGACGGCGCTGCCGGCCGGCCCGCTCATCGCGGCATCCCGGACTGGATGGCCTTGAAGCCGGCGTCGATGTCCTGCTCGTTGCGCTCGTACGCCTCCGCCGTGCCGGCCAGCGCGTCGCCGACCCGCTGGAACGCGTCCTGGGCCGAGCGGAACAGCTCCTGCCCGCCCTCGACCTGCTCGGCGTACTTCTCCCGCAGCATGTCGCTGGCGAACGGCAGGTGGCCGAAGGCGTCCGACGGCACGTCGCCGGCCGAGGCGATCCGGCTCTCCAGCGCGGCGAGCGAGCTGGCGACCTGCTTCGCGGCGGTCTCCAGTCGACGCACCGCGTGCACGTCGACCTCGATGTCTGGCGGCATGGCCGTTCCTCCCCCGTATGTCCCGGCGCAACGAAGATACGATCAGCCGGCCGCGGGCACCACCCCGGTGCCACCGTCCACGGGGGAGGAATCTCATGGCTGACCCGTTGTCCGCGTTCGACGCGCTCGCCGGACGGATCGCCGACATCGAACGCCGCTTCGCCGGGCTCCGCGACGACCTGGCCGAACTCTCCGGCACCGCGACCGACGAGAGCGGCCTGGTCACCGCGACCGTCGACGCCACCGGGGCGCTCACCGACCTGAACCTCGCGCCGACCGCGTTGCGGGTCGGCACCGAGGCGCTGGCGGAAATGGTGCTGGAGGCGTACCGGCGGGCCAAGGCGGCAGCGGCCGAGCAGTTCGACGAGCGCACCGAGGGCCTCGACGCGAAGCTCGGCGCCGGGCTGACCGAGCTGTTCGGCACGCCGGGCGACTTCTCGGCGATGGGCCGCCTGGAGGAGACCATCGGCCGGCTGGGGCGGCTCGACGGCCGCCTGCCCGGCTCGCCGGCATGACCGCGCCGAGCTGGCCGGAGATCGTCACCCGGTTGCGCGACACGCTCGCCCGCTGCGACCGGGACACCGATCTGGAGCTGGCCGCCGATCCCCGCCGGCTGCACCTGCTGGTGCGCCGGGAGACGGTCCGGTTGGTCTGCCCCGGCTACGACGAGGGGCGCCTGACCGCGCTCGGCTGGCAGCGGCCGGGCGACGGCGGCGGATGGTGGTACGAGACGCCGCGCACCCCGGAGCGCCTCGACTGGCTCGCCGTGTTCGTGGCGCGGACCGCGGCCGAGGTGCTCACCGACGACCCGGGCACGCTGTCCTGCCGGGCCCTGCCACCGGAACCCACCACCGGTCACCCGGACGCGGCACCCGGCCAGCCGGCGGCCGCACCGGCCGCCGACCTGCCCGGCCAGCCGCCCGGCGAACGGACGGCGGTGGCCGACGCGGAGCCCGGAGGCCCGGACGCCACGGGCGCCGCGGAGCGGCCCGTGGCGGAACTCCTCGCCGAGGCCGCCGGCCGGCGTGACCTCCCCGGCTACCTGGGGGTGCTGGCCACCGCCACGGTGTGCGTACCGCTGGCGGCGGAGCCGACCCCGGACGCCGAATTCCCGTGGACGGTGGTCGCCGACCCGGCCGGCGCGCCGCTGCTGCCGGTCTTCACCTCACCGGACGCGTTGGCGGCCTTCGCCGGCGACGGGGTGCCGTTCGTCGCGCTGCCCTGCGCCGAGCTGTTCGGTGACTGGCCGGACCGGTCCTGGGGGCTGGTGGTGGACCCGGGCACCCCCCGCACGGTCGCACTGGCCGCGCCGGCCCTGACCGCCCTGCTCGCGGCGAACACCCCGGCCGGCTGACGCGTCCCGGTGGCGGGAGCGCGGCCGACCGGGCAGCGACGCCGGACGGCCGGCGCGGGGCGGCGGAAACCGGGCGTGGGCAGCGGCGCGGTTCACGGCGAGGGGGGTGGCGAACGGCCGTCGGGCTGGGCAGCATAGTGCCCATGGACTACGAATACGCGCCGCTGCGGTTGCCGCCGAACGTCGACCGGTTGACCGCCGCGGCGCAGCTGGCGATCCAGGCGGAGTTCTCCGGATGGGAGTTGGCCCGGGTGCGGCTGTTCCGGGACGGTACGCGGCAGGTGTGGCTGCGTCGCCGGCGGATCAACCAGCCGCAGCCGGGCCTGTCGTACTGACGGCCCGGGCGCGGGGCGGAGGTCCCGCGTCGGCGGCGCCCCGGAGCCCGTGCCGCGCGGGCCGGGCCCCGGGGCGTCCCGCCCTGCCTAGTGGGCGTGGTCGTGCTCGTCGTCGAGCTCCAGGAACGGGTGCTCGTCGAGCCGGCCGACCAGCCGGTCGTCGGCGCCCGGCTGGAACGGGCCGACCGGGTCGTCGTCGTCGAACGACTCCAGGTCGACCGGGGTGCCGACCTCGCTGACCATGACCACCCCGTCGAGCGGCTCCAGCTCCGGGATGTCCAGCGCGCCGAGCGAGCCGTCGCCGCTCTGCAGCAGCTCCAGCACCGCCTCGCCGACGCCCTCCACCGGGGCGGCCTCGTCCTCCTCGGGGGTGCCCTCCCGCCGGGCCACCTCGGCCACCCGGATCAGCGCCGAGACGCTCGGCACCCGGTAGTCCCGCCGCTGGCGCACCGAGATCACCCGCGGGTGCGGGTCGGTGGCCTCCACGCCCTCCGCGCCGCCGAAGCGCTGGTCGGCCTCGTCCGGGTCGATGGACTCGACGTCCCAGGGGGTGACCTCGCCGAAGGCGTCCAGGAGTTGCTCGTCGTACGCGTAGGACGCGTTGTTCAACGCCACGTACGCCTGCCAGACGTCGTCGTCGTCGATGCGGCCCTGCGCGGCGCGGACGGCGGCCAGGTGGTGGCGGGCCGCTTCGATCACGCGCTCGAGGGCGGCGTCCAGCTCACCGTGCTGGTCGGTCATGTGAGTGCAGTCCCTTCACGATGGGGAGGCCCGTGCCCGGCCGGGTGTGCACCGGACACGGCTAGCAGGTGCGGAGGAACCGGTCGAGAACCCGCACGCCGAACTGTAGTCCGTCCACCGGGACCCGCTCGTCGATGCCGTGGAACAGCGCGGAGAAGTTCAGGTCGGCCGGCAGCCGCAGCGGCGCGAAGCCGAAGCACCGGATGCCGAGCTGGGAGAACGCCTTGGCGTCGGTGCCGCCGGAGAGCATGTACGGCACCGGGCGGGCGCCCGGGTCCTCGGCGCGCAGCGCCGCGGACATCGCCTCGACCAGGTCGCCGTCGAAGGTGGTCTCCAGCGCCGGCTGGCGCTGGATGTACTCGATCGCGATGTCCGGGCCGATCAGCTCGCGCAGCTGCCGCTCCAGCAGCTCCGACTGCCCGGGCAGGCTGCGGCAGTCGATGGTCGCGGTGGCCCGGCCGGGGATGACGTTGTCCTTGTAGCCGGCGGCCAGCCGGGTCGGGTTGGCGGTGTTGCGGATGGTCGCGCCGATGATGTTGGCGATCGGGCCGAGCTTGGCGATGGCGGTCTCCGGGTCGTCCGGGTCCAGCTCGATGCCGAGCAGGTCGGAGACCTCCTCCAGGAACGCCCGCACGGTGTCGGTGACCACCACCGGGAAGCGGTGCCGGCCGATCCGGGCGACCGCCTCGGCGAGCGCGGTGACCGCGTTGTCGTCGTGCACCATCGAGCCGTGCCCGGGCCGGCCCTTGGCGTGCAGCCGCAGCCAGTCGATGCCCTTCTCGGCGGTCTCGATGAGGTAGAGCCGCTGGGTGTCGTTGACCGAGTACGAGAAGCCGCCGACCTCGCCGATCGCCTCGGTGCAGCCGTCGAAGAGGTCGCGGTGCCGCTGGACCAGGAAGTGCGCGCCGTAGTCGCTGCCCGCCTCCTCGTCGGCGGTGTAGGCCAGTACGATGTCGCGCGGCGGGCGGACCCCGGTGCGCTGCCAGTGCCGGACCACGGCCAGCACCATCGCGTCGAAGTCCTTCATGTCGATCGCGCCCCGGCCCCACAGGTAGCCGTCGCGCAGCTCGCCCGAGAACGGGTGCACCGACCACTCGTCGGGGTCGGCGGGCACCACGTCGAGGTGGCCGTGCACCAGCAGCGCCCCGCGCCCCGGGTCGGCGCCGGGGATGCGGGCCACCAGGTTGGCCCGACCCGGCGCGGACTCGTGGATCACCGGCTCGACGCCCACCTCGGCCAGCTTCTCCGCCACGTACTCGGCGGCGCGGCGTTCACCCACGCTGGTGTCGTTGTCCCCGGTGTTGGTGGTGTCGATCCGCAGCAGGTCGCGGCAGAGGTCGACGACCTCGGCGGCGGGATCGGGTCGGGCGGAGGCGGCGTCGCTCGTCATCGCATCTTCATACCAGCCGGCCGCGGTTTCGGCGGAGACGCCGCCGGGTACCGCCGGACGCGACCGCGCCCCCACCGCCGCCCGCCACCCGAGGAGGGCACCATGACCGTTCCGCTGCCGCCGCTGCCGCCCGCGCCCGAGGAGAGCTACCGGCCGGGCGGGCGCAGCATCGCCGACATCGTCTCCGGCGAGCATCGCCAGCTGCTGGAGCTGGTGGACCGGCTCACCGGAGCGCAGGACCCGCCGGCGGACGGGGTGCAGGTGCTCACCGCCGCGCTGTCCCGGCACCTGTCCGCCGAGGAGCAGTACCTGCTGCCCGCCGTGCGGGCGGCCCGGCCGGAGGCCGCGGCGCGGGTGGACCGCGAGATCGAGGCCGACGCCGGGCTGCTCACCGCGCTCAAGGAGGCGACCGGTCTGGCCGAGGTGGCCGAGCGGGTCCGCCGGCACGTTGCCGGGGTCGACGCGCTGGTCGCGGAGCTGCGCGAGGTGGCCACCACGGAGGAGCTGATCCGGCTCGGCAACCGGCTGGAGATCGCCGAGGAGGCCGCGCCGACCCGGCCGCACCCGGCCACCCCGGCGACGCCGCCGTGGAACCGGATCGTCGAGCCGGCGGTGGGTGTGGTGGACAAGGTGCGCGACGTGGTCTCCGGCCGGCCCACCTACCTGGCCGACCTGCCCGGGCCGCCCGAGGGATGACCGGCCGTCGGCCGCACCGTCCGGCCGGGCCCGCACATATCGGGAAGCGTTGATCCGTACGGGCCCTTCCCGCAGGCTGCCCGGTGGACCTACCGTCACTTCATGAATCTGGAGCTGCGACACCTGAGGGTGGTCTGCGCGATCGCGGAGACGGGGAGCGTGACCAAGGCGGCATCGACGCTCGGCCTGGCCCAGCCGGCGCTCACCGCCCAGCTCCAGCGCATCGAGCGGACCCTGGGCGGGCCGCTGTTCGAGCGGGACCGCCGCGGCGCCCGGCCCACCGCGCTCGGCGAGCTGGTGCTCGCCCGGGCCCGGGTGCTGCTGCCGGCGATGAAGGGCCTCCAGGACGAGGCGGCCCGGCTGGCCGGGGCCGGCGACGCGCCCCGGCGGTACCGCTTCGGCGGGGTGAACAGCCCGATCCTCGGCCGGCTGGTGCACCGGCTCGCCGCCGAGCAGCCGCAGGCGCAGATCAGCACGTACGCCTCCTGGTCGGTCGACGAGCTGGCCCAGCTGGTGGCCGGCGGCCGCCTCGACTACGCGCTGAGCGGGGTCTGCGGCGACTCCACGCCGTCGGCGGAGTTCGGGCTGAGCTGGCGGGAGGTGGCGGTGGACCCGGTGCTGGTGCTGCTGCCGGAGATCCACCCGCTGGCCGACCGGGACGAGGTGCGCCTGGTCGACCTGCGCCACGAGCAGTGGGTGGCCGCGCCGGGCGACGGGTGCTTCGGCGACTGCTTCGCCGCCGCCTGCGCCCGCGCCGGCTTCACCCCGCGCAAGGTGTACGAGGCCGACGTGCGCGGCTGCGTGGACCTGGTGGACGCCGGCGAGGCGGTGGCGCTGTGCCAGGCCACCTTCCGCCCGGTGGCCGGCCTGGTGACCCGGCGGCTGGCCGGGACCCCGCTGCGCTGGCGGCTGATGCTGGGCTGGCACCCGGACTCCCCCGCCGCGCTCGGCGCCGAACTGGTGCTGGAGACGGCGCTGGCGGCGTACACCGACGCGCTGGCGCCGCACCCGGCGTACCTGGCCTGGCTGCTGCGCAATCCGGACTTCGGGGTGCGCGGCCCGGCGGCGGCCCGGCCGGTCGCCGGGGCGCGCGGGGTGCGAACCGCCTGACGGCGGGTATCTGCCCGGCATGACCGACCTCGACCCCGCCGCCGACGACCGTGAGACGCTGCTCCGGGCGGCCGCCGCGCACACCGCCGCCGCCCAGGACGTGGAGTCCTTCCTGCGCCGCCTGCCGGACGTGCCCGCCGCGTCGGACATCACCGAGTACGCCAACCTGCTCACCCGCGAGCAGCGGCAGCGCGCCGACCGCGAGGCCGCCGCCGACGCCGTCGGTCTCACCATCGGCAGCCTCGAGTCCGACCAGGGCACCTGACCCCGGCCCGACCACGACACGTCGTCGTCACCCGCTCGGGGTGACGACGACGTCGTGCGGTGTCTCAGCGTTCGACGAGGACGTCGTGGCCGAGGTCGAGCAGGGCGTGCCGCCACTCGTCGTCGGCGTTGCCGCGCGGCGGCTTGGCCTCCAGCAGGTTCTGGATCTCGTCGATCGCGTCCTGCATCACCTTGATGTCTTCCGGGGTCAGGTCGACCTTGCGCTTGCTCAGCACCTTGAGGATCTGCCGGCCCGGCTCGGGCAGGTCGAGGTCCGGGTCCGGCCCGAACGACTCCTCCCCGGAGCCGCGGGTCAGCAGCCACTGTCGGAGCTTCTCGGACGGGACGTTCACCTGGGCGTGGAAGTCGTCCCAGAGCACCTCCACCTCGGGCTCGAGCCGCTGCTCTCGTACCATCAGCCCTCCTCTCCGGGCGGCGGCCCGGACGTACCCGGGTCCCCCTCCTCGTCGTCGTCGGTCCGCCGACCCAGCCCCTCCGGCGGCACCCGCACCCGGGCGGGGTTAGCCGTCGGCGGCGCCACGATCGGATCGGTGCGTTCGCTCTCGTCCCGGCTCTCCTCGGGTTCGGTCATGGTCCGCCCTTCGGTCATCGCGGGTGCGAGGTCGTCGCCGCGGTGTAGCCCCGCTCGCCGGCGGTCACGTCGAAGGCCAGCTGGCCGTCGCGGGCGTCCACGGTGACCTTCTGGCCCGGCGAGATCGCCGACTCCAGCAGCATCCGGGACAGGTGGTTGTCGACCTCCCGCTGGATGACCCGGCGCAGCGGGCGGGCGCCGAACTCCGGCTGGTAGCCGTGCTCGGCGAGCCAGTCGATGCCGGCGGTGGTGAACTCCACCTGGATGTCCTGGGCGTGCAGCCGGCGCCGGGTCTCCTCCAGCATCAGCTCGGTGATCTGGCGCAGCTGCGGCGCCTCGAGCCGGCGGAAGATGATCACCTCGTCGATCCGGTTCAGGAACTCCGGCCGGAAGTTCTCCTGGAGCCGGCGCATCAGCCGCTCGCGCAGCTCGTCCCGCTCCTGGTCACCGCCCTCGGCACCGGCGCCGAAGCCGACCGCGCGCTGGGTGCCGGTGATTAGCTCGGAGCCGAGGTTGCTCGTCATGATCAGGACGGTGTTCTTGAAGTTGACCGTCCGGCCCTGGCTGTCGGTGAGCCGGCCGTCGTCGAGCACCTGCAGCAGGATGTTGAACACGTCCGGGTGGGCCTTCTCGATCTCGTCGAGCAGCACCACCGCGTACGGGCGGCGGCGCACCGCCTCGGTGAGCTGGCCGGCCTCCTCGTACCCGACGTAACCGGGCGGGGCGCCGACCAGCCGGCTGACCGTGTGCCGCTCCTGGAACTCGCTCATGTCCACCCGGACCATCCGGTCGGACTCGCCGAAGAGCGCCTCGGCCAGCGCCCGGGCCAGCTCGGTCTTGCCCACGCCGGTCGGGCCGAGGAAGAGGAAGCTGCCCATCGGCCGGTTCGGGTCGGCCAGCCCGGTCCGCGAGCGGCGGACCGCCTCGGCCACCGCGGTCACCGCGTCGTCCTGACCGACCACCTTCTCGTGCAGCTGCCCCTCCAGCCGCAGCAGTCGGTCCCGTTCCTCCTCGGTGAGCTGGGCGACCGGGATCCCGGTGGCCCGGGAGACCACCTCGGCGATCTCCTGCGGCCCGACCGAGGGCACCTGCGAGGTGCCCTCGTCGCCACGGGCCCGCCGGATCTGGTCCTCCAGTTCGGAGATCCGGTCCCGCAGCGTGGACGCCCGCTCGTACTGCTCGTCGGTGACCGCCTGCTCCTTGTCCCGGCGCACGTCGTCGAGCTGCTGCTCCAGCTCGCGCACGTCCGCGGCGGGGGTGCGGGTGCGCAGCCGGACCCGCGCGCCGGCCTGGTCGATCAGGTCGATCGCCTTGTCCGGCAGGTACCGGTCGGTGACGTACCGGTCGGAGAGCTCGGCGGCGGCGACCAGCGCCTCGTCGGTGAACCGCACCTGGTGGTGCGCCTCGTAGCGGTCCCGCAGGCCGCGCAGGATGGCCACGGTGTCCTCGACGCTGGGCTCCGGCACGAACACCGGTTGGAAGCGACGGGCCAGCGCGGCGTCCTTCTCGATGCTCTTGCGGTACTCGTCCAGCGTGGTCGCGCCGATCACCCGCAGCTCGCCACGGGCCAGCGCCGGCTTGAGCATGTTGGACGCGTCCATGCCGCCCTCGCTGCCCGCCCCGCCCGCGCCGACCAGGGTGTGGATCTCGTCTAGGAAGATGATCAGCTCTTCCCGGTGCGCCCGGATCTCTTCGATCACCTTCTTCAGCCGTTCCTCGAAGTCGCCCCGGTAGCGGGTGCCGGCGACCAGGCCGGCCAGGTCGAGCTGGACGACCCGCTTGCCGAGCAGGGTCTGCGGCACGTCGCCGTCGCAGATCCGCTCGGCGAGGCCCTCGACGATCGCGGTCTTGCCGACGCCGGCCTCGCCGATCAGCACCGGGTTGTTCTTCGTCCGCCGAGACAGGATCTCCACGGCCTGCTCGATCTCGTCGGCCCGGCCGATCACCGGGTCGATCTGGTCGTTGCGGGCGAGGTCGGTGAGGTCCTGGCCGTACTGGTCGAGGGTGGGCGTGCCGCGGTCCGGCCTCGGCCCGGCCATCGGGCCGCGTTCGGCGTTGGCGGCCTGCAACGACTCCGGCTGGACCCGGCCGGCGGCCAGCATCCGCCCGGCCGGCGACTCCGGGTTCAGCGGCAGCGCCATCAGGATGTGCTCGGGGCCGATGTAGTTGGCGCCCATCGCCCGGGAGAGCTGGTGGGCGTCGAGCAGCGCCCGCTTGGCCGCCGGGGTGAGCGACAGGTTCGGCGGCACCTCCCCGCGCGGCGCGCCGTCCCCCCGCCCACCGAGCGCGTTGAGCAGGGTGTCCGGGTCCGCGCCGGCCCGGCGGACCAGGTCGCGCAGCGGCTCGCGCTGCAACGCCGCCCAGAGCAGGTGGTCGGTGTCCAGGTCGGTGCTGTGCCGCTGGGCGGCGCGCCGCGCGGCGTCGGCGAGCATCTCCCTGGCGTCGGCGGTCATCAGCCGGGTGATGTCGACCCGGTGCGCGGGTCGGCGCCCACCCTCACCCCGGCCGAAGTACCGGGCCAGGAATTCGTCCCACGGGTCGGAGCCGAAGTCACCGGGTCCCATCATGTCTGTCCTCCGCAGTCGGGCGCGCGGCACGGTCGCCAGGGGCTACCCGGCGGCCGGCCCGACAAACGCCGCACCCGTGCCACGGCGGGGCACCTGCCGGCCCGGGCGGGCCGGCGCCGGCGCACCGGCGGCGGGTGGCACGCTGGCGGCATGGACCCGACGCCGCTGCTGATCGTGGACGCCGCCAACGTGGTGGGCTCGCGCCCGGACGGGTGGTGGCGGGACCGGGCCGGCGCCACCGCCCGGCTGCGGGACGCGCTGGTCCCGGTGGCCGCGGCCGGGCTGCCCGACCGGTTGCCGCCGCCGGTGGAGGTGGTGCTGGTCGTCGAGGGCGCGGCGCGCGACGTGCCGTCCGTGGCCGGGGTGCGGGTGCTCGCCGCCGACCGGTCCGGCGACGACGCGATCGTCGACCTCGCCGCGGCCACCCCGGAGCGCCGCCGGCTGGTCGTCACCGCCGACCGTGAGCTGCGGGAACGGGTCACCACGCTGGGGGCCGAGGTGTACGGCCCGCGGTGGTTGCGGGACTGAGCCGCCGCCCGCCGCGGGTCTCACCAATCGGACTCCCGGCGCTCGCCGTCGACAACCGGTCAGGGAGGCAGGAACACTGACAGGGCGGTTGTTCTCTCACCCAACGGGATAGGCTCTAATGGAGACCTCCCCGCCCCCAGGAGGTTCCGCCGTGGCGAGCGTCGCCGAGCTCAAGGCAGCCATCGATGTCGCTTTGCAACAGATCGGCGACGGCCAGAGCGCCGTGCAGGCCGCCGGCGAGAAGCTGGCCGAGGCGCAGCAGACCCTGGCCGGGGCGCTGGAGGGCAGCGGGCACGAGACCGTCGAGGCGGCCCAGGCCTCGCTCACCCAGGCCAGCCAGGAGCTGGAGGAGTGTCTCGCCGCCACACTCGTCGCGGTCGAGCAGGCGCAGCTCTACGTCGCGGCCCTCTAGGTGCCCGCTATGTCCATTGTGGAGGACGTCGGCGCGCAGGTCCGGGCCGCCGCCGAGGAGCTGCCGCTCGGCCTGCTGGGCCAGGCGTTGGAGAAGTTCGGCCTGGCCGCCGAGCGGCTGCGCTGGGTGCGGCAGGAGTCGGCCAACCCGATGGGGGTGCCGGAACTCTCCGCGGCCACCGAGCACGCCGAGACAGCCAACTACGCGCTGCGCGTGGCCCAGGAACAGCTCGCCGCGTACCTGGCCGCGATCGGGCTGGCTGCCGACGGCGGGCCGCCGCCCCGGGAGGAGCCGCGCAGCCGCCCGCGGCACGACGCGCCCGGCGCGGCGCCGCCGGTGGCCGCCGGCCCCGAGCCGGCCGGCGAGGTGACCCTGCGCCGCTGGTGGGCGGTGCGGGTGGCGGAGCTGACCGGGGGGCGGGAGGGGCCGCCGGACGGGCCGGACGAGCGGGTCGGCGACTCCCGCGAACTGCTGCGCCGGGTGGTGCGCGGGGTCCGGGCCGGCGACCGGGACCGGCTGCACGCCGAGCTGCGCCGGGCGCACGCCGACGTCGGTCTCGGCCTGGCGGCGGTGGCCCCGCCGCTGCTCCGTGACCTGGCCGGCGAACTGCTCGGACACCCGCCCCGCGCGGACGACCTGGGCCGACTGCGCCGCGAGGTGGACGGGCGGGTCCGGGACCTGCTGCCCGGCCTGCCGACGCCGGTGCTGGACACCCTGCTGACCCGGGTCTGCCGGATGCCGCCGCCGCGGCGCGGCGAGCAGGACCAACCGCACGCCGCCGACCCGGCGGTCACCGCGGGGGTGTTGACCGGGGTGCTGCTGGCCCGGCTCGGCCGGGACCTGCCGGCCGGGACCGGGCGGGAGCCGGCCGCCGCCGCGCCGCCCGGGAACGCCCCGCACCGCAACGGCCCGGGCGCCGCGCACCGGTACACCTCGGACGCGCCGCGGCGGGGCGGCCCGGACGCCGCGACCGGCCGGGACCGGCGCCGGGGTACCGATGGCTGACCGGCGCGCCCAACTGGTCACCCGGGTCCGCGAGACGCTCGCCGAGGCGCTGGGCGCCACCCGCACCCGGCTCTCCGCCGCCCAGGCCGACCTGACCGCCGGCCGGGAGCGGCTGGCCCGGATCCAGCGCGCCGCGGCGGCCGTGCCGCAGCGGGTGGGCGCGGAACGGGACCGCCGGCTGGCCGAGATCGACGAACGGCACGCCGCCCGGATCGCCGAACTGGCCCGCCGGGCCGCGGCCGCCGCCGAGCGGGAGTCGCCCGGCGCCGCCTCCGCCGACTGGGCCGGATGGCGGCCGACCCCGCCCGGCCGGGCCGAGCCGCCGGGCGCGTTGCGGATCGGCACGCTGCGCATCCCCGGCGCGGGACCGGTGCCCGCGCTGGTGCCGCTGCTGGACGCCGGGCACGTGGAACTGACCGGCGGGGACCGGGACGGGTGCGAGGCGGTGGTGTCGGCGCTGCTGCTGCGCGCCGTCGGCCGGGCCGACCCGGGCAGCGTCCGGCTGGTCGGCTACGACCCGGAGCACCTCGGCGGCGGGCTGGCCGGGTTCGCCCCGCTCGGCACCGCCGGGCTACTCACCTTCGTCGGCCCGGGCGGGCTGGGCCGGCTGCTGGACGACCTGGTGGAGCAGATCCGCCGGATCAACGAGACCGTGCTGGCCGGCGAGTACGGCTCCCTGCGCGAACTGGCCGCGGCGACCGGCCGCCGCCCGGAGCCGTGGCGGGTGGCGGTGCTGCTCGGCGGGGACGAGCTGTCCCGGCACGAGCGCGGTCAGCTCGACCGGGTGGTCCGCACCGGGGCGGCGTGCGGGGTGCACCTGGTGGTCCGGGGCGTGTCGCTGCCGGACGACCCGACGGTGACCCGGGTGCTGGCCGAGCCGGACGGCGCCCGGGTCGGCGCCCCGCCCGGCCTGCCCGTACGGCTGGACCCGCCGCCGCCGGCGACGCTGGTCACCGAGACCTGCCGGCAGGTGGCGGCGCGGGTGAACGCCGGCCCGGCCCCGACCCCGTTCACCGACCTGCTGCCGCCGCCGGAGCGGATGTGGCAGGAGGACTCCGCGAGCGGGTTGACCGCGCCCGTCGGCGAGGGCCCGGACGGCCGGCCGGTGCTGCTGACCCTGGGCGACTACCCGCCGCACGCGCTGATCGGCGGACCGTCCGGCACCGGCAAGACCAACCTGATCTTCGCCTGGATCGGCGCGCTGGCCGCCCGCTACTCCCCCACCGAGCTGGAGTTCTACCTGCTCGACTTCAAGGAGGGGGTGTCCTTCGCCCGGTTCGCGCAGGGCCGGCGGGACCCGAGCTGGCTGCCGCACATGCGGCTGGTCGGGATCAACGTCAACACCGACCGCGAGTTCGGGTTGGCGCTGCTGCGCTTCCTCGCCGAGGAACTGCGCCGGCGGGCGGACGCGGCGAAGAAACACGAGGTGACCAAGCTGGCCGAGCTGCGCGCGGTGGACCCGACCGGGCGCTGGCCGCGGATCGTGGCGGTGGTGGACGAGTTCCAGATGCTGCTGGCGGGCCGCGACGTGGTGGCCCGGGAAGCGGCCGACCTGCTGGAGGACCTGGCCCGCCGAGGCCGGTCGCAGGGCATCCACCTGGTGCTCGCCTCGCAGGACGTGCGCGGCATCGAAGCGCTGTGGGGCCGGCCGGCGCTGGTCGCCCAGTTCACGCTCCGCATCGCGCTGCCCAAGGCGTTGCGGATCCTCGCCGAGCGCAACGACGCCGCGCAGTCGCTGCCGCGCCACCACGCGGTGGTCAACGCCGAGTCGGGGATGGCCGAGGGCAACCAGGTGGCCCGGATCCCGTCGGCCAGCGACTGGGAGACCTGGAGCGAGCTGCAGCACCGGCTGTGGCGGATGCGCCCGCAGGACGCCGCACCCGCCCGGCTCTTCGACGGCGACGCGATCCCCCGGCTGGCCGACGCGCCGGACTTCCGGGCCCTGACGGCGCCCGAGACCGGGACGCTGCGCAGCCCGGTGGCGCTGCTCGGCGAGATCATCGACGTGCAGGCGCGCTCGGCGACGCTGCGGCTGCCCCGCGCGCCGGGACGGAACCTGGCCGTGCTCGGCACCCGGGTGGACGAGGCGTGCGCCGTGCTGGACGCCGCCGCCCGGTCGCTGGCCCGCCAGCACCGGCCGGGCAGCGCCCGCTTCTCCATCGCCTGCCTGGACCCGGACGCCGACCCGGCGGCCCGGTCGCTCTACGAGGACCTGGCCGACGACGCGGCCTGGTACGACGAGGAGACGGTGGCCGAGCTGATGGCCGAGACGGCCGACGGCCTGGGTGCGCCGGGCGCCAGCGGCACCCCGCACTACCTGCTGCTCTTCGCCGTCGACGCGGCGGCCGGCTCGCTGGGCGCGCGGGTCGGCCGGCGGACCGGGCTGGAGCACCTGCGCCGGATCCTGCACGACGGCCCCGAGCGGCGTACCCACGTGCTGGCCTGGTGGCGGGGCGTGGCCCGGATGCGCGCCGACCTGGGCGGGCCGGCGGCGCGAACCGACCAGATCGGAGCCTGGGTGGCGCTGGACACGCACGGCGGCGAGCTGGGGTCCTCGCTCTACCCGGGCACCGGCGGGCCGGACTGGTACCCCCGCCCCTGGCGCGGGCTCTTCTTCGACCGGGCGGTGCACCGCACCGGCCAGGTGATCATCCCCTACGGACCGTCGCGGTGAACCAGCCGGTGAGCAGTGAGACGTACGCGGCACAGGTGCGGCGGCTGGCCGAGCTGACCGCACGGGTGCAGGGCCAGCGGGCCGAGGCGCACGCCTGGTACGACCAGCAGTGCGCGGCGGCCGATCGGGCCGTCGCCGAGGCCACCGAGCAGGTGCGGCGGGCCGAGCGGGAGCTGGTGGACGCGCGCGAGGCGCAGGAGCGGGTGGACGCCGAGGCGGCCCACCTGTGGCATCAGCTGCGGGACCGGCTCGGCCCCGGGGCGCGGCGGCTGGGCGGCCCACCCGCCCCGACGCCCGGCGCGACGGGCAACCCCGCGCGGCTGCTCGACGGGGTGCGGGAGCTGCTCAACCGCACCCGTCGACCGGGTGACCTGCCGGGCTCGGTGAACCCGCTGCTGGCGCTCTGCGGGGTGGCCGGCGCGACGCTGACGTACGCCCTTGGGGTGGCGGCCCGGACGGTGGGCGAGCGCAACGGCGGCGACCTCGCGGTCGGCATGCCGGTGCTGGCGCTGGTGGTGACGCTGCTCGGGCCGCTGGTCGGCCTGGTGCCGGCGAAGCTGCTGGCCGACCGCCGGCACGCGGTGCTCAGCCCGCGGCCGATGACCGTGGTGCTCGCCGCCGGGCTGGTCACCACCGTCGTGCTGCTGGTCGCCGGCCGCTGACCGGCGCGCGGCCGCCGGTGCCGGGTCACGCGGGGACGAGGACCGCCTCGCGCAGCAGCCGGCGGGCCAGCACCAGCCGGTCGGCGTCGTCGTCGAGGCCGGGCAGCTCACCGACCCGGCTGACCGCGCCGGTGAGCAGGGCACGCACCGCCGGCGCGCACTGCCCGGGCAGGGTGATGGTCCGGTCGAACAGCCGCAACGCGACCGTGTCGCCCTGCGGGACGAGCTGCCAGCGCAACCCGGGCCGCGGGGCGAGCCGGCTCTCCGCGTCCAGGGCGGCGAGCGCGGCCGCCTGGGCGAGCGGGCGGATCGGCGCGGGCCGGGCCGCGGGCCAGGCCCGCTGCCGCAGCCGACCGGCCACCGCAGCCGGGTCGGCGCGCAGCAGCCAGGCGCGCAACGCCTCCACCGTCTCGGTCAGTTCCGGCTCGATGGCGTCCGGGTCGGCCACGTCGACGCCGAACGGCAGGGTGGCGCGCAGCCGCTGGTCCTCGGCGGCGAGCGCGAGCAGCTCCTCGACGAGCGCGTAGCGGGTCAGCGCCCGGACCCCGGCGGTCAGATGCAGCGAGCTGGACTCCTGCGCCTGCGCGCTGTGCAGCCAGCCACGCGGCAGGTAGAGCGCGTCGCCGGGGGTGAGCACCACGTCCAGCGTGGGCGGTCCCTCGGCGGTGGCGGAGACCTCGTCGGCCCGGCCGCCCCAGGGCTGCTTCTCCAGCGGGTCGGGCAGCACCGGCGGGTGGACCCGCCAGTGCTTGCGGCCGTCGACCTGGAGCACGAAGACGTCGTGGGTGTCGTAGTGGGTGGCGAAGCCCTGGCTGCCGGCGGGGGTGAGGTAGGCGTTGACCTGCAACGGCTGCCCGACTGCGGCGCCGAGCTCGCGGGTGAAGTCGATCAGCGCCGGCCAGGTGCGGTGCAGGCCCTGCAGGACGAGGGTGGCGCCGCCGGCGTACAGCTCCAGCACCCGCTCGTCGAGGACCTGGTCGGCGATCTCGGCGCCGGCCCCGCCGCCGCCGGTGAACCGCGCCGCCGGCACCAGCTGACCGTCCTTGGCGATCCGCAGGAAGGGCGTACGAAGGCCACGCCGGCTGAGCAGCTCGTCGGCGTCGGCGGGGCTGAGCAGGTCGGTGAAACCGGCCGGGTTGGGCAGCTCGTCGGCGCGGGAGAGCAGCGGCGTCCGTCCCCAGTGCGCGGCGGCGAACTTGGCCGGCTCGACCGAGACACAGCGGGCCAGGGCGGCGGCGGCGGTCGCGGACGGAACCGCCGGACGGCCGTGGCCGCCCGGCGGGTCGAGGTTCGTCACGAGCGCTCCGTCACCCGGCGCTGCCGTCGGCGCCGCCGTCCTGCTGACCCGGGGTGGCCCCGCCGTCGGCCGGACCCTCCGCGCCGCCGTCGGCGCCGCCGTCCTGCTGGCCGGGGGTGGCGCCGCCGTCGGCCGGGCCCTCCGCGCCCTGGTCGGCACCCTGGTCGGCGCCCCGCTCGGCACCGCGGTCGGCACCACCGTCGGCGCCGCCGTCCTGCTGGCCGGGGGTCGCGCCGCCGTCGGCCGGGCCCTCGAGGCCGCCACCGCCGGTGGTCTGCATGTCGTCGTCGTTGAGTGCCATGGGTGCTCCCTCGGGTGTGCCGCCCCGCCGTGCGCCGGGGTCCGTCGTGCAGCGGGTGGTACCCCACGCTGGATCTTCTCTAACCACACGGTAGACGCCCGGCGCGGCCGGCAAGGGCGGTTCGCGGTCAGCCCGTGCGGCAGGCGGAGCCGTTGAAGGTGAAACCGGTGGGCGTCGGGTTGGCCCCGCCGTGGGTGCCCTGGAAACCGAAGCTGACCGTGCCCCCGGTGGGGACGGTGCCGTTCCAGCTGGCGTTGCGCGCGGTCACCTGGGCGCCGGACTGGTTGACGGTGGTGTTCCAGGCGTTGGTGATCCGCTGGTCGGCGCCGAAGGTGAAGCCGACGGTCCAGCCGCTGGCCGCGGCGCCGTCGTTGCGTACCCGCACGTCGGCGGTGAAGCCGGTGTTCCAGGTGTTCGGCACGTAGCTCACCGTGCAGCCGCCCGGGGGCGGGGTGGTGGGCGTCGGGGTCGGCGTGGTCGGGGTCGGGGTTACGCCGCCGCCGAGCGCCTCGGCCACCGCCTGGTGCGCCGGCTTCGGCGCGTAGTTCTCGTCCCAGATCAGCGCGGCGCCCTGCCCCGGGAAGACGTCGGGGATCCACGAGTAGCGGTCGGTGATGCCCCAGGTGGTGACGCCCGCGCACCGGGTCACCGCGAGGCAGGCGCTGACCACCTTGCGGTAGTCGGCGGCCTGGGTGGCGAGGTTGGCCGCGCTCGGCGGGGTGGGCATCCGGATGTCCAGCTCGGTGATCCGGACGTCCACCCCCAGGTCGGCGAAGCGCTGCAGGTTGCTCTGCAGGTCGCCGGGGACCTGACCGACGATCAGGTGCGCCTGGAAGCCGACGCAGTCGATCGGCACGCCGCGGGCCTTGAAGTCGCGGATCAGGTTCCAGATCGCGGTGCTCTTCGCGTTCACGCCGTCGGTGCTGTAGTCGTTGATGCAGAGCTTGGCCGTCGGGTCGGCGGCCCGGGCGGCCCGGAACGCCTCCTCGATCCAGCCGTCGCCGAGGCGCTGCTGGAAGACGCTGTCCCGGCGGCCGCCGGGGCCCCCGTCGGCGAACGCCTCGTTGACCACGTCCCAGGCGACCACCTTGCCGCGGTAGTGGCCGGCCACCTCGGCGATGTGGTTGCGCATCGCGGCGAGCAGGTCGGTCGCGGACAGGCCGCTGACCCAGCCGGGCAGTTGGGAGTGCCAGACCAGGGTGTGGCCGTAGAGCCGCTTGCCGCCGGCGGCGGCGTAGCTGGCGACCGCGTCGCCCTGGGTGAAGGTGAACTGCCCGCGGTTGGGCTCGGTGGCGTCCCACTTCATCGCGTTCTCGGCGACCACCAGGTTGAACTCGGCGTCGGCGATCTGCCGGTAGGCGGTCTCGGTCAGCCGGTTCGGGTCGATGGCGACGCCGATGTCCCGGCCCTTGGCGTCGGCGAGGGTCTTCAGGGTGGTGGCCGCGTCGGCGGCCTCGGGCCGGGTGACGCCGAGGCCGACGGCGACCACCGTGGCGAGGGCGAGCGCCCCGGCCAGCAGGGCCGGCCGGGTACGGAGACGGTGCGGGTGCATGCGGTCCCTGTCCTTCGTCGGGCCGCCCGAGGGCGGCGAAGTTACGACGTCGGTCGATGGGAGCGCTTCCACATGCTGGCATCCTGGCCGCCCCCCGTCAACCACGCCGCCGTCGCGCCGGACGGCGCGGCGCGGAACGTGGTGGCAGGATGGGCGGGCGGACGCGAGCAGGAGGTGTCGATGACCGAGCCGACCGCGGTGGCCCCGCTGGAACCGGTGACCGAGGACTGGCAGCGCGCGCTGGCGGTGGTGGCCCACCCCGACGACCTGGAGTTCGGCGCGGCGGCGGCGATCGCCCGCTGGACCGGGCAGGGCAAGCAGATCGCCTACTGCCTGGTCACCAGCGGCGAGGCGGGCATCGACGGGATGCCGCCGGAGCGGGCCCGGCAGGTGCGCGAGCAGGAGCAGCGCGCCTCGGCCGCACTGGTCGGGGTGGACACCGTGGAGTTCCTCGGGCTGCCCGACGGCATCCTGGAGTACGGCGTGCCGCTGCGCCGGGCGATCGCCGAGGCGGTGCGCCGGCACCGGCCCGAGATCGTGATCACCACCAACTTCCGCGACACCTGGGACGGCACCTACGCGCTGAACCAGGCCGACCACATCGCCACCGGTCGGGCGGTGCTGGACGCGGTGCGCGACGCCGGCAACCGGTGGATCTTCCCGGAGCAGCTGACCGACGGCGTCGAGCCGTGGACCGGCGTGCGGCAGGTCTGGGCCGCCGCCTCGCCCCGCTCCGCCCACGGGGTCGACGTGACCGCGACGTTCGCGCAGGGCGTGGCCTCGCTGCGGGCGCACGAGGCGTACCTGACCGGGCTGGGCGACGGCAGCTTCGACGCCGAGGAGTTCCTGGAGGGGCTCGGCCGGCCGACCGGCACCCGGCTCGGGGTGCGCTACGGCGTGGCCTTCGAGGTGTTCCGCTTCGACCTCTGGTAGCCGGCCGATGATCCTGCTCGGCACCTCAGGGTGGCAGTACCGCGACTGGCGGGGCCGGTTCTACCCGGCCGACCTGCCCCAGCGGCTCTGGCTGGAGCACTTCGCCGCCCGTTTCGCCACGGTGGAGGTCAACAACGCCTTCTACCGGCTGCCGGAACGGGACACCTTCGCCGCCTGGCGGGACCGCACCCCGGACGACTTCTGCGTCGCGGTGAAGATGAGCCGCTACCTGACCCACATCAAGCGGCTGCGCGAGCCGGCCGAGCCGGTGGCGCGGTTCCTGTCCCGAGCCACCGCGCTCGGCGACCGCCTCGGCCCGGTGCTGCTGCAACTGCCGCCGAACCTGCCGGCCGACCCCGCCGCCCTGGACGCCACGCTGGCGCTCTTCCCGGCCGACGTGCGGGTCGCGGTCGAGCCGCGTCACCGGTCGTGGTGGACCGACGCCACCCGGGCCGTGCTGGAGCGCCGGCGGGCGGCGCTGGTCTGGGCCGACCGACGCGGCCGGCCGGTCGCCCCGCTGTGGCGCACCACCGACTTCGGCTACCTGCGGCTGCACGAGGGGCGCGCCCGACCCTGGCCCAAATACGGACCGGCCGCGCTGGCCTCCTGGGTGCGCCGGCTGGCCGACACCTTCGCCGACGGGGAACCGGCGTACGTCTACTTCAACAACGACCCCGGCGGCGCGGCCGTGCGCGACGCGGTCGCCTTCGCCGCGCTGGCCGGCCGGGCCGGTCGGCGGGTGAGCCGGGTCCCGACAGCGGCGGAGGCCGCCGGCCCGGACGGCGGGCCGGGGCCGGCCGGGGCCTGAGCACGCGAGCGGCCCGCCCCACCGGGTGGAGCGAGCCGTCGTCGGGGCACCGGTCAGGGAATCATCCGGGCCATGTCCTTGGGCATCTGGTCCCTCACGTCATCCCACTGCCCCTGGGTCGTCACGTGCCGGCGCAGGGAATTCAGCACCACCTGCACCAGATTTTCGATGCCGCCCTCGATGTCGTACTGGAAGCGTTGCCGGACCTCCAGCAGGAAGTCGTCCCGGTTCAGCTTGACCGGCACGTCCATCGGCTTCCAGCCGTCGAAGTAGATCCCGCGCACCACCACCGGCAGCTGGGCGGCGAACTCCACGCTCTCCTGCACCGGCATCCGGTCCCGCAACAGGTGCAGCACCGTGCGCAGCGCGCAGTAGGACTGGTTGCGTTGCTCCTTCGGCCAGCCGTACGCCTTCTCGATGTCCTTGAGGATCAGGTTGGTCTTCTCCATCGAGGAATCGATTGCCGATTGCAGCTGCTCAGCCATCACTCCACCCCCGTACCTCGGTCTCCCAGCGTCGGTCGTCGTCGCGTCGCGGCGGCCCGACCGGGCCGCGCGGCTGCCGGGTC
This sequence comes from Micromonospora sp. LZ34, assembly GCF_052981855.1. Lineage (NCBI taxonomy): Bacteria > Bacillati > Actinomycetota > Actinomycetes > Micromonosporales > Micromonosporaceae > Micromonospora > Micromonospora sp. LZ34. The sequence goes on along the minus strand of NZ_JBRIQN010000023.1, from coordinate 91,273 downwards.
GGGCTGACCCGGCCGGCTCGCGGCACCCGCCGGGCGTCGCCGGCGGACCCGACGACGTGCAGCACGGCGCCGCGTCGTCGATCCGGTACCACCCGAACCGTCATCTCGAGCACCTCCGTGGTGTCGGTTCCGCGGCCGGCTCCGCGAGTCGACCGCACGCACCGTCGATGCTGCTCGGGGAAGGGGTGAGAGCACGTCACCCGGTCCGGATGAGCCGGGGGTCAGTCGCCCGTCTCGAGCAACCCGACCAGGGTGGCCGCGTTGGTCTGGGCGTAGTCGCGGTAGCAGTTGTTCATCAGCACGTGGGTCTGCTCGGTGGAGTCGGCCAGCTCGCGGAGCTTCGGCGCCCAGTCCTTGAGCTCCCGGTCCGAGTAGCGGTAGCCGAACTTCTCGTGGATGTCCTTGCTGGTCCATTTGTCGCTGTGGCCGTGGAAGCGCACCACCGCGAGGTCCGCGGTGGCGGCCAGCACCGGAGGCACCGACGAGCGGTGCCCCTGCGGCATGTCCACGCAGACGTACGCCAGCCGGTGCTGGCGCAGGAAGGCCAGGGTCTCGTCGGCGTTGGCCCCGTCGAACCAGGAGGCGTGCCGGAACTCGAAGACCGGCCGCAGCGGGGCACAGCGGCGCTCCACTTCGAGCAGGTACTGCTTGTTGTCCCGCTTGATGGTGAACCAGGGCGGGAACTGGAACAGCAGCGCGCCGAGCTTGCCCACCTCGACCAGCGGGTCCAGCGCGCTGAGGAACCGCGTCCAGACCTCCTCGTACGCCTGCGGCGGCAGGTCGTCCGGGTAGAGGTTGCGCTTGTCGGTCTCCGGGCGCAGGTCCTTGTAGAGCGCGGACGTCTTCGTCGGGTGCCCGGTCAGCAGGCTGAACGCCTTGACGTTGAAGGTGAAGCCCGCCGGGGTGCGCTCCGCCCAGAGCCGCGCCGTCCGCTCGGCGGGCGGCGAGTAGTAGGTGGCGTCCACTTCGACCAGCGGAAACTGCCGGGCGTAGTAGGCCAGCCGCTTCTCCGGCGTGTCGGCGCTCTGCGGGTACCAGCCGGAGTCCAACAGGGTCCGGTCGGTCCAGGACGCGGTGCCCACCTTGATGTCACCCATGGGTGGAGTCCACCGCGCCGCGGACCGACCGGCAACCGCTGGGTGCTCAGGCGGCCCGCCGCTCCCGGTTCTGCTTGCACGTCACGCAGGTGGTGGCGGACGGGAAGATCTCCAGCCGCTCGACGGGGATCGCCGCGGAGCACCCCTCGCAGAAGCCGTAGGTGCCCTCCTCGAGCCGGGCCAGCGCGTGCTCGTACTGGGCGCGGCGGTCGAGGATGGTCCGCAGCAGGGACTGCGCGGTGTCCCGCTCGGCCGTCTTGGTGCCGCTGTCGGCCTGGTCGTCGCCGGCCGTGTCACCCACCTCCACCAGCCGCAGCACCTGGCTCTGCAGCACCGCCTGCTCGTACTCCGCGGACAGCTCGTCGTAGCGGGCCTGCAGGGATCGCCGGATCTGGTCGATCTCCGCCTGGGATCGGCCCGTGTCGACCGTGTCGTGGACGAGCATCGCTGCCTGCCTTTCTGGCCTCGTGGTTCCGCCGGGACGCCGGTGCGGTCTGCCCCGGCAACGGTCCGTCTCGCGCGGGCGATCACCCGTGCTCTGTGAGCCGGGCGAATACCCACCCGCCCGAAGGACCAAACCGCCGATTTTCCCGGTGTCACGGCGAGCGTGCCGGACCGCCCGGGCCGCCGCGGCAGGCGTTCGGGACCGGTCAGGCGGACGGCGCCGGTTCCACCAGGGCGGGGCGGCGCGGGTCGTCGACCCGGACCACCACGTCGGCGAAGGTGGCCGGGGCGACCTCCTCGGCGTACCGGGCGAAGGCGGGCAGCGCCCACCGCCGCGCCGGGTCGGTGCGCCGGGACAGCGCGGCCGGGGAGAGCTCCAGGTGGACGGTGAGGTCGAACGGCAGCCCCCCACCGAGCAGCAGCGCGCCGCTGACCAGCACCACCCCGCCGGGCGGCAGCTCGACGTACCCGGCCCGGCTGGCCCGGTCGGTGCGGGCGTCCCAGAGCGACGGCAGCACCCGGCCGGAGCCGCCCGGGCCGGCCGGGTCGAGCACCTCGCGGCGCAGCCCCGCCTCGTCGACCCAGCCCTCGTAGTAGGCGTCCGGGTTGGTCCGACCGTGCTCCAGTCGCACCGAGGCGGGGCGGAGGAAGTCGGCGGCGCGTACGTGCAGCACCGGGCGGCCCAACGCGCGCAGCGGGTCGACCAGCGCGGCGGCCAGCTCGTCGGGGCCGGCCGCCGGGGCGCCGTCGACGGCCACGCGGAGCCGGCCCGGCGGGTCGCCGGCGGCGATCCGGTCGGCCAGCTCGGTCACGAGGCGCTCGGGTGAGATGGGACGGACGCGCACCCGCCCCATCATGCCCCGGCCGGTCAGCCGCTGCGGTCGATGGTGACCCGGGCGTCGTCGGCGAGCCGGTAGCCGACCCCGTAGACCGTGGTGACCAACGGAACGTCCACGCCGACCTTGCCGCGCAGCCGGCGCACGTGCACGTCGACCGTACGCACCCCGGCGTGTTCGTAGCCCCAGACCGCGTTGAGCAGTTGCAGCCGGGTGAACACCCGCCGCGGGTGGGCCACCAAGTGCAGCAGCAGGTCGAACTCGAGCCGGGTCAGCGGCAGCGGCTCGCCGTCGCGCAGCACCGACCGGGAGGAGGCGAGGATGTGCAGGGTGGGGATGGTGGGGATGGTGGGGGCGAGCGGACGGGCCGGCGAGCGGCCGGCCGGCACCGGGTCGGGGCGGCGCTCCACGGTGGTCGCGGCGGTGATCGTGCCCTCCCCGCGTTCGAGCATCTCCCGGGCCGCCTCGAGCAGCCGGCGGGCCGGTGGGGTCAGCGACTCCTCACAGGCCAGCGGGATGTTCAAGGTCACGGTGAGCATCGGCGCCGCGGTGTTGGCGGGGCGGCGCTGGCCGCCGGGGGGTCGACCGGGAACAGCGGGCTGGGACGTATGCCATCCGGCGCGCGACGAAGCGGGGCTGACCGACATGGTCCTCCTTGGCTGGTCCGGGTATCTCCCCACGGCCCGGGACGCCGCTTAATCGATGCTTCCCGGCGCCCGTGCGAGGGTCAAGGGGCGGCTGCGTTGCATGAATGTGACAATTGACGAACACATCGGAGCCGGATGCTCGCTCTGCGTACGAAGCCTGATGATTACAGCAGAGTCGCCAAGTTGACCCGATACGGGGGGTGCCCGCCCGGTTCACATCCGCCGCGAGTCGCCACGTACCGTGGCAACCGAGAGGGGCTCACGTCGTCGGGCACGCTCCCAGATGGACGGCCGCCGTCCCGGCGGTGGGACATGCCGGTCAGCGGGAGTGGTCGATCTCCACGCGGGCCTCGTCGGCGAGCCGGTAGCCGACGCCGTAGACCGTGGTCACCACGGGCGTACGCGCGCCGAGCTTGGCGCGCAGCCGGCGCACGTGCACGTCGACCGTGCGGGCCACCGCGTGCTGGTAGCCCCAGACGCCCCCGAGCAACTGCAGGCGGGTGAACACCCGGTGCGGCCGCTCGGCCAGGAACAGCAGCAGGTCGTACTCGATCCGGGTCAGCGGGACGACCCGGCCGCCCTGGCGGACCACCCGCGAGCCGGCCAGGACGCGCACCGTGTCGGGGTGGTCCGGGAGCGCCCGGGGCGCCGCGGGCGGGTCGTCGTCGGTGGCCGGAACGAGTCGCCCCTCCCCCGACTCGGCGAGTTCACCGAGCAGCTCCAGCAGCCGGGCCAGGCGGGGGCTCGGCGCGCCCGGGGTGAGGTCGACGGTGATGGTGAGCGTCGGCGTGGCGCGCGGGCGGGGCGGCGCGGACCGGTCGCTCCGGCCGGGCGGGTAGGGGCGCGGGGAGATGGCGACGACGGACATGGGGGCCTCCTGCGGCGGCTGGCGCCGGCACGCCCGGTGGGGCGTGCCGGTCAGGACGGCGCCGGCCCGGCGGTCACCGGGGGCGCGAGCGGGGACGGGCGGTGCGGCGGAGTGGGGCCGAGGACCGGCAGGCCGGCGATCTGCCAGGCGGCGAAACCGCCGACCACGTCGGTGGCGCGGTGCAGCCCGAGATCCTGCAGGGCGGCGGCGGCCAGCGAGGAGGTGTAGCCCTCCTGGCAGAGGATCATCACCCGCAGGTGGTAGCCGGTCGCCTCCGGCAACCGGGCCGGGCAGCGCGGGTCGAACCGCCACTCCAGCACGTTCCGCTCGACGGCCAGCGCGCCCGGCACGGTGCCGTACGCGGCCCGCTGGGCGGCCGGGCGGATGTCGACCAGCAGCGCACCGGTGCGGTGGGCCAGGTGTGCCCGCTCCGGGTCGAGCCGGTCGAGCCGGGCCCGGGCGGCGGCCAGGATCTCGTCGATGCCCCGGGAGCCGGCTGGCGGTGTCGGACACCCGGTCGGGTCGGTCTGCGGCATTGTCGTTCCCTCCGGTGGTTGCTGACCGTGCGGAGCGCGGATCGCGGCCGCGGGCCGCGGGCGGCTCACCATGCCACGCCCGCCTCGGCCACCTCGGCCATCACGAGCCGGCCGGCGGCGAGCCGGTAGCGGGTCATCCGGCGTAGCGCGGGACGGTACACGTGGATACTGACCGCCGGCTGGTCACCGCGGTTGGTGACCACGTGCACGTGGCGGGGACCGAAGCGACGGCCGGCCCCGGCGGCCAGGCGGTGTGCGCGCAACCCGGCGCCGCTGACCGTCTCCTCGGTGAGGACACCGGCGGCGACCAGGAACGCGCCGCTGGAGCCGCCGTGGTCGTGCAGGTCGGTGCCCTGCCCGGGCAGCCAGCTCAGCGCCCAGACCTCGTGCTCGGCGTCCCCGGCGAGCCGGGCGTACCACCGACTGAGCGGGTCGAAGCGCCGCGGCACCGGCCAGCCGGTCGGGTCGGCGGACCACCGCCGGGCGACGGCGAGCAGGTCGGCCTCGGGCGGGCGACGGATGGTCACGGCAGGTCCTCGCGGGCTGGGCGGCACGGTCGGGTCCAGCTTAGGCGTCAATCCCTATAGGTTTAGTAGGTTATCCCACTTGTCGGGACGGGGAGACAGCAGCCCGCCGGGCTCAGCGGCGGACCGGTGGGGCCGCCCGGTAGCCTGGGACCGAGGGCCAGCGCACGGTCAGCACGACCGACTCCCGCTCGGCGTACCAGGAATGGTCCACCCCGCGCCCCCACTGCACGTAGTCGCCGGGCTCGCCGAGCACCACCGTCCGGTCCGGCAGCTCCACCCGGAATCGTCCACTCACCAGTACCAGCAGCGCCGTCCGCCGCTCCCCGGTGGCCCACCGCGAGCGGGCCTCACCGGCCGGGTGCACGCCCCACTTCACCTCGACGTCGGTGCTGTGCCGCACCTCGCCCGGCGGCATGAAATGGCCGAGCAGCCAGCCGGCGTTGGTGGCGCCGTCGACGCCCGCGTTGCCCACGTACACCTGCTCGTCCATGCCTCTCCCCGCTCGCCGGGCGAGCAACCTATTAGGCGGCGGTCCGACTAACCTGGACCGGTGAGTGAGGAACTCGACGCCGAGACGCTGGCGTTCGCGCACCGGATGTTCGACCTGGCCCGGGACGGCGCCACCGAGGAGCTGGCCGGCTACGTCGACGCGGGCCTGCCGGTCAACCTGACCAACGACAAGGGCGACACGCTGCTGATCCTCGCGGCCTACCACGCCCACTCGGCGACCGTCGCCGCGCTGCTGGCCCGGGGCGCCGACCACTCCCGGACCAACGACCGGGGGCAGACCGCGCTCGCCGCGGCGGTCTTCCGCAGCAGTACGGAGGCGGTGCGCGCGCTGCTCGCCGCCGGCGCCGACCCGGACCACGGCAACCCGTCCGCGGTGGACACCGCCCGCTTCTTCGACCTGCCCCAGATGCTCGCGCTGCTCCGCCCGGGTGGCAGCCCGACCGCGGCCTGACGCCCACCCGAGGGTCGGACCAGGAGCCGCGGTCGTCGCCGGCGGCGGGGTGCGGCCGAGCCCCGGCAGGACCGGGCCCGGGCCGGTATACAGAGGCGGTGGAGGATCCGCTGCCCGAACAGATGCGCGCCGCCGGCACGGCGCTGCTCGCCGCGCTCGACGAGCCGGCCCGCGCCCGCGCGACCCACCGGTTCGACGACGACGCCGCCCGGCGCTGGTTGGAGTACCGGCCCCGTCCTCGGCCCGGGGTCAGCCTCGCCGACCTCGACACTGCCGGACGCAAGGCCACGCACCGGCTGCTCGCCACCGCGCTGAGCCCGACGGCGTACGCGCAGGCGATGACGATCGTCGCGCTGGAGGAGGTGCTGGACCGGGCGGAGGGCTGGCGCCGCGGCCGGCACCGCGACGACTACTGGGTGGCCGTCTTCGGCGACCCGGCCCGGGACGACCGCTGGGCGTGGCGGGTGGAGGGGCACCACCTCTCGGTGAACATGACGGTGGTGGACGACCAGGTCTCCCCCGCGCCGATCTTCTTCGGCGCCAATCCGGCGGCCGTGCGCTACGCGGGCCGCCCGGTGACCCGGCCGCTCGGCGTCGAGGAGGACCTCGCCCGGGCCCTGCTGGACGCCCTCGATCCGGCGGGGCGGGCCGCCGCGATCATCGCCGACGAGGCGCCCGGAGACATCATCAGCGCCACCCGCCCCCGGGTGGACGCGCCGCTGGTGCCGCTCGGCGTACCGGCCGAGCGGCTCGGGCCGACCGCCCGGGCGCTGCTGGACCAGCTGGTCGCGCTCTACCTGGACCGGCTCCCGCCCGAGCTGGCCGTCCGCGAGGCCCGCCGGCTCTCCGGCGGGCAGCTGCACTTCGCCTGGGCCGGTCCGACCCGACCGGGCCAGCGCCACTACTACCGGGTGCAGGGCGACGACCTGCTGATCGAGTACGACAACACCACCGACGACGGCAACCACGCGCACACCGTGCTGCGCCGCCCGGCCAGCGACTTCGGCACCGACGCCCTGGCCGCCCACCACACCCACTCCCACCCCACCCGCCCGCGGACAGGTTGATCATGAGGTTGACGGCGATGTCGATCTCCGTCGGTGCCGCCAACCTCATGATCAACGGGGCGACGGAGGGGGTCAGGAGGTGGGTTTGTGGGCTTCGATGAGGAAGCGGCGGGCGTGCGCGACGAACGGGCCCTCGGTGCGGATGCGGTGGTGGAGGCGGGCCAGCTGGGGACGGTGGCGCTCGACGGTGAAGCCCGGCACGGTCCAGACCACCTTGCGTAGGAACCAGACCACCGCGGCGATGTCGTGGAAGACCGTACGCAGGGTGGCCTGGCGCAGGTCCACCACCGTCAGGCCGGCCGCCCGGGCGGCGGCCACCGCCCGCTCCGGGTGGCGGGCGGCGGGCGGCGGCAGCGGCCCGAGGATCGCCTCGCTGAGCTCGCGGACCGTGCCGGGCCCGATCTGCTGGGACAGGTACGTGCCGCCGGGGCGCAGCACCCGGGCCGTCTCGGCCCAGTCGGTGCGCACCGGATGCCGGCTGACCACCAGGTCGAAGGCGCCGTCCCGGAACGGCAGCGGGGCGTCCGGCGTGACCGCGACGACGGTCGCCCCGACCGTGCGCAGCGTGCGGCGAGCCACCGGCACGTTCGGCGGCCAGCCCTCGGTGGCCACCAGCAGCCGGGGTGGCTGAGGCACCTCGGCCAGCACCTCGCCGCCACCGGTGTCCACGTCCAGGGCCGCGTCTGCGGCCGCCATCCGGGCGGCCACCAGACGGGCGTACCCCCACGGCGGGCGTTCCTCGGTGGCCCGGCCGGCCAGCCAGTCGAAGGCCCAGCCCTCGACCGGGGCGGCGGCCCCCTCGGCGAGCAGTTCGTCGAAGCTCGGGTCGGTGCTCATCCGGCCAGCCTGTCCGGCCGGTCCGCCCGGCGGCAACGCAATTGCCGCCGGCCGGCGCGGGCCGCAGGACGGAGCCCTACCGACGCCACGACCGCCGGACGGGCCGCCAGGACCGCCGGACGGGCCGTCGCCGGGGCAGAGACGTGGGCGGGCCGTCATGACCGCCGGGCGGGCCCGGTCGCCGGGTCAGGGGCACAGCCAGGTCAGGGGCGCGGGCGGACGATCTCCGCGGTGGAGCCGGCCACTCCGCCACCGAGCGCGTCGAACGTGGTCGCCTCGGCCCGCCGGCCGGCGTCGAACCGGCGCATCAGCCGGGCGCCGAGGCGTACCCCCAACCCGCCGACGGCGAGCGCGACCACCTCGGTCACCAGCAGCACCACCGAGGCGCCCCGCTGCGGGGCGTCCGCACGGATCAGGCAGCCGATCAGGAACAGCCCGGCCATCGCCGTGTTGACCAGGTGGAAGGCGACCGCGGTCCGGCGGGTCCGGTCGCCCGGCACGTCCCACAGGTCGACCATCCCGGCGACCGCGGTCAGACCGGCGGCCACCAGGGCGGCGACCGCCGACCAGTAGCCCACCTCACCGAGGAAGGCCGGGCCGCCGACGACGTCGGTGAGGTCGAAGACGGTCGCGCTGACGAAGAGCCCGTAGGGGAACGTCACCAGCATCGGTTGGATCGGATGTCCCTGCACCCGCAGCCGGCTCTGCATCGGTCCTCCCCTGGTCGGCTCAACCCATGAACCCAGGGTGCTACCCGGGCACCAGCCGGGTGAAACGACGCGCTCAGCCGCCCCGTTGCCGGGAGACCGTGCTGACCAGCCGCTCCGCCACCTCGCGCAGCGGGATGGCGAGCGACGAGGCGGCGGTGCGCAGCACCTCCAGCGCCTCCGGCGCCGGGCAGCCGCGCTGCGTCATGATCACCCCGATCGCCTGCCCGACCACCCCGTCGCCCAGCAGCGAGGCGTCCCGCTCGCCAGCCAGCGCCGCCTGCCGGGCCCGGTCCCGGACCGCGGCCAGCAGCAGGCCGGCGTGCTCGGCCAGCAGCATCGCGGTGAGCTGGTGGCCGGTGGTGAGCGCGTCCGAGGCCCCGGCGTAGAGGTTGATCGCGCCGATCACCTGCTCGTCGACGTCGACCGGGGCGGAGATCACTCCGTGCACCCCGAGGTCGCGCGCCCGGGCGGTCCAGGTCGGCCAGCGCCGCTCGCGGCCCAGGTGCTCGGAGCGGATCATCTCCCGGCGCCGGATGGCCTCCATCGCCGGGGTGTCCGGGCCGTGCCGCAGGTCGTCCAGGCCGGCCAGCCGGGCGTCGGAGGCCGCCACCCCGGCCGGCTCGCCGGCCCGCAGCGCGGTGAAGCCGCACCAGGTGACCCCGGCCACCGCGTCCCGGGCGATCCGGACCAGGGCCGCGAGGGCCTCGTCGAAGTCGTCCACGGCGATCAGCCCGGCGGTCAGTTCCCGCAGCAGCGCGGCGGTCTCCAGCACCCCCAGCGTCTCGACCGCCGGCGCCCGCGTGTCCAGGTTCACCGGTTCACAGCCCCTGCCGCCCCCGTCCGCGTACGCCCAGCCGGTGCTGCCATCACCCGTGTCATCCTCTTGATCTCCCGACTCGTCAGCCCCGGGCTACTACCCGGGCGAACACGGGTCGAAACGGCCTAAAGGGGGCCTGTCCCGGGCGCGTGGACGCGCCGGACGAGGCCCCCTGTCCTCAGCGGGAGGCGGCGCTGAGCCGGCGCCCGACCGAGGCGATCAACCGGTCGAGCTCGGAGCCGAACGGGTTGTCGTGCACCAGGTACGTCCAGGTGGCGCTCGGCCGGACCAGCTTCGACTCGTCCGGCTCCCAGTCCTCGTCGAACTCGGTCTCGGTGAAGGTGGCGATGGTCCGTGCCTCGATCTCCGGGACCAGCGCGTTGAACGCCGGCACGGCCGCGCGGTGGAACTCGTCCAGCGGGTCGAGCCGACCCAGCGCGCGCAGGTGTACGCCTTCGCGGACCTCCGAGAGCTCGGCCAGGTGCTCGGCCCAGAGCCGGTCGAGGTGGTAGAGGGCGATCGACCGGGCGACCCGGGCGAGCAGGTCCTCGTCCATCTCGCCGGCCTTGTCCGGCTCCTTGTCCAGCAGCATCAGCGCCGCCACGTCGGTGGTCAGCAGCCGCTCGCGCCGTTCGGCGAGCGCCTTGCGCTGCTGCTCGATCACCACGCTGTAGCGCCAGGTGTTGCGGTGGATCTCGTGGTTGACCCCCTCGGCGACGCGCTGGGCGTGCTCCACGGCGTAGTCCACCTGCTCGTCGGTGACCAGGCCGTCGGCGTTCATCCGCGGCGACGCCGGGACGGTGTCGCCGGCGTGCCGGACCACCAGGTCGTCCTCCAGGCTGACGAAGAAGACCGAGCCGCCCGGGTCGCCCTGCCGGCCGGCCCGGCCGCGCAGCTGGTCGTCGACCCGGCGGCTGTCGTGCCGGCCGCTGCCGATCACGTAGAGGCCGCCGAGCTCGGCGACCCGGTCCCGGTCGGCCTGGTCGCTGCCGCCGAGCCGGATGTCCACGCCCCGGCCGGCCATCTGGGTGGAGACGGTCACCGCGGCGTACGCGCCGGCCTCGGCGATGATCGCCGCCTCCTCGTCGTCGTTCTTGGCGTTGAGCACCACGCAGGGCACCCCGGCGGCGTTGAGGCCGGCGGCCAGCCCCTCGGACTCCTTGACGTCGAGGGTGCCGACCAGCACCGGCCGCCCGCGCTCGTGGTTGCGCTTGATCTCGTCGATCAGCGCCTCCTCCTTCTCGGCGCGGGTGGCGTAGATCCGGTCGGGCTCGTCCTCGCGGATGCAGGGGGTGTTCGGCGGGATCACCGCGACCTCGAGGCCGAAGAACTCGCGCAGCTGGTCGCCGACCAGCACCGCGGTCGCCGTCATCCCGCACACCTTCGGGTAGAGCGCGATGTACGCCTGCACGGCGATGGTGCCCAGCACCTCGCCCTCGGCGGTGGCGTCCAGGCCCTCCTTGGCCTCCACCGCCGCCTGGAGCCCGTCCGGCCAGCGGCGGCGCTGGGCTACCCGGCCCCGCATCTCGTCGATCAGCTCGACCGAGCCGTCCCGGACGATGTAGTCCACGTCGCGGTGCAGCAGGGCGTGCGCGTGCAGCGCCACGTTGACCGCGGAGAGCTGCTCGACGTGCTCCTCGTCGTACAGGTCGATGCCGAGCTTGGCCTCGACGGCGGCCAGGCCGGCCGAGGTGAAGGCCACGCTGCGGCCGTCCTCGGCCACCGTGTAGTGCTTGCCCTTGCGCAGGCCGCGCACCAGGGCGGCGGCGGTGTGCACCGGGTCCTGCTCGCCGGGCACCGCGCCGGCGAGGACCATCGGCACCCGGGCCTCGTCGATCAGGATCGAGTCGGCCTCGTCGACGATCGCGGTGCGCAGCGCCGGCTGCACCCGGTCGGCGAGGTCGGTGACCAGCTGGTCGCGCAGGTAGTCGAAGCCGGCCTCGCTGACCGAGATGTAGGTGACGTCGCAGGCGTACGCGTCGCGGCGCTCCTGCGGGGTGGACGCCTCGTTGACCCAGCCCACGCTCAGTCCGAGCAGGGTGTAGACCGGCTCCATCCACTGGGCGTCGCGGCGGGCCAGGTAGTCGTTGACGGTGAGCACGTGCACCGGGCCGTTGCCCACCCGGACGTGCCCGTACGCGGCGATGGCCGCGGTGAGCGTCTTGCCCTCACCGGTGGCCATCTCGGCGACCTTGCCGGAGAGCAGCGCCATCGCGCCGAGCAGCTGGACGTCGTACGGCCGCTGGTCGAGGCCGCGGCGGGCGGCCTCGCGGCCGATCGCGCAGATCTCCTCGTAGCCCTCGGCCTTGCCGGCGGCCTCGGTCAGCTCGACGTCGTCGAGCGCCGACAGCTCCTCCTCGCGGGCCTCGATGGCCGGCAGCAGCTTCTCCAGCGGCCCCAGGTCGACCGTGGTCCCCGGGCGCTGGAGGAACCGGCGGAACCTGGTCTTGAACCGTTGCGACACACCCATGAGCGGCAACGGTACGCGACCCGGCTGACCTTGGGCGGCCCGCCCGGCCGCGGGACACGCCGTCCAATTCCCGCGATCTTGCACCCGGTGCCCCGTCGAATGCCACCGAACTGCATGACAAGGGCCGAAACTGCAAGATCGCGGTGGCGGGCGGTCGACGGTCAGCCGGCCAGCACCACCTGGAGCTCCTGGCGGCGGCGCTCGGCGAGGGCGGTGAGCAGCGCGGGCGCCTCGTCGAACGGGACCACCACCGAGACCATGTGCTTGCGGATCAGATCCCCGTACGCGCGCAGCAGGTCGATCGTCTCGGCGGAGAGCCGCTCCCGGTCCCAGGTCGGGGCGAGCCCGCGAGGCACCCGGCCGATCTGCGCGCAGCGCAGCGACAGCCCGTTGTGGTGGAACTCCTCGCCGAGCCGGACCTCGTCCGCGCCGGCCTGGTAGAAGGCCAGGTCGATCACGGTGCCCTGCGGGCGGAGCAGGCGCAGCGCGAGATGCAGCGCCCAGGCCTGGCCCCGGCACTGGAACACCACGTCGGCGCCGCGGTCGCCGGCCGTGTGCGCCCAGCGGGTCTTGAGCACCACCGCCGGGTCGTCGGCCTCCGGGTCGAGGGTCTCCAGCCCGAGCGCCGCGGCGACCTCCCGGCGCTGCGGGGTCGGGTCGAGCACCACCACCGACGCGGCGCCGTGCCGGCGGGCGAACAGGGCGGTGAGCAGGGCGACCACCCCGCTGCCGACCACCGCCACCCGGCGCCCGCGGACCCCGTCGCCGAGCCCGCGCACGTCGGTGCCGTACAGGTCGGCGGCGGCGTGCAGCAGCCCGTTGGCGCAGATCGGTCCCATGTGCGCGACGTAGACGCCGAGCAGCGGGTCCAGGTCGTCGGGGATCGGGACGAACCGCTCGGCGAGCGGGTCGGCGACGTGCCCGGTGCGGTGGCCGTAGGTCATGGCGCCCACGGTGCCGACCCGGACCGCCGGGGTGGCGCTCTCCACCACCTCGGCCACCTGCATGTAGCCCAGCCGGGTCACCGGGTACGGCGTGCTCGCCTCCCCCGGCTGGAAGAGCCCGAGGTCGGCGTCCCAGGTGACGTTGAGGTACGGGTTGGTGCCCTTGACGTAGCTCAGCTCGGTGCCGGCGGAGACCCCGCTGTAGCGCGTCCGGACCCGGAAGGTGCCCGGGCGCAGCTCGGCGGCGTCCTGCTCGACCAGCTCCACCCGGCCGGGACCGGGCACCACCACGACCTTGTCACGCATCGACCGTCACCCCCGTGCTCAGGGTCGCCGGGGTCGCCGGCGCGGCCAGCCGCACCGGCGCTCCGGTGCGGGCCGAGTCGGCCACCGCGAGGGCCAGCCGCTGGGTGCCGAGCGCCTCGGCGTACGGGACCCGGACGTCGTCGCCGACGCCGCGCACCGCGTCGACGAAGGCCCGGTCGACGGCGATCCGCGCGGCGTCCGGGTCGGCCGGGATCCGCCGCTCCCCGTCGCCGTCGCGGACGACCAGACCGTCCTCGGTCAGCGCCAGGGCCAGCCCGTCGGCGAGGATCTCCAACCCGGCCCGGTGCTTCCAGCCGAGCACGCAGGCGGCGGTGAGCGTGCCCACCGCGCCGCTGGCGAAGCGCAGCGCGGCGGTGGTGACCGAGTCGATGTCCGCCCCGTCCACCGGGGGCGGTGTCCCGTCGGCGTACGCGGTCACCTCGCTCACCTCGCCGGCCAGCACCCGGATGAGGTCCAGCACGTGCGCAGCCTGCTCGACCACCGGTCCGCCGGAGCGGTCCCGCTGCGACCACCAGGCGACCGGCGGGACCTTGTCCAGCCAGGCGCCGGCCACCATCCGCACCGGCCGGTCGGCCAGCAGCTGGCGGGCCTGCTCCACCACTGGCAGGTACCGCCAGTGGTGCCCGACCGCGGTGAGCAGGCCGCGCCGGGCGACCAGCTCGGCGATCCGCTCGGCGGTGGCCAGGTCGACCGCGACCGGCTTCTCGACGAACATCGGCACCCCGGCGGCGATCACCGCCTCCTCCGCCGGGCCGTGCGCGAACGGCGGAACGCAGACGTAGACCGCGTCCGGCCCGGCGGCGAGCAGCTCCTCGACGTCGGCGAAGCTGCGTGCGCCGTACGCGCCGGCCAGTTCCGCCGCGGCCGCCGGCGCCACGTCGGTCACCCCCAACAGCTCGACGTCGGTGAATCCGCTCAGCACCCGGGCATGGCGTTGCGCCACCCCGCCGGCTCCCACCAGTCCCACCCGGCACGTGCGCATCCAAGCCTCCCGCCCCGCGGTTCACGTTTCGCCCACAGCACTCCCCCCGGGTGGGCGCAATCAAACGTTCACCGCACGGGAACCCGACGGTGTCCGCTTCGTGATCAGGCTGTCGGGGATGATCCGGTTAGCGCGTGCTGGGAAGTGGGAAAACCAGGCTTGGATTTTCCGCCTCGATCAGGGGGTGCCTGTGCGGAATACGGAATCGACGGTATCGCCGGTGGTGGAGGCGTGGGCCACCTACCGGACAACGTCGGCGGCCGACTGGCCGGCGCGGCTGCTGCTGCGCGCGAAGGGTGACACCCGGGTCAGCGTGGTGCTGCCCGCCCATAACGAGGAGGCCACCGTCGGCGCGATCGTGTCGACCATCCGGGAGCACCTGGTGCACCGGGTGCCGCTGGTCGACGAGCTGATCGTGGTCGACTCCCGGTCGACCGACCGCACCGCCCAGGTGGCCCGGGCCGCCGGCGCCGAGGTGGTCAGCCAGGACGAGATGACCCGGGGACTGCCCCGGCTGACCGGCAAGGGCGACGCGCTCTGGGCCGGGCTCGCCGCCGCCGACGGGGACGTGGTGGCGTTCATCGACGCCGACCTGCGGGAGTTCCGTCCGCACTTCGTGACCGGGCTGATCGGCCCGCTGCTGACCGACCCGTCGGTGGAGTTCGTCAAGGGCTTCTACCATCGCCCACTGGTCGGCACGGCCGGCGTCGAGGCCGACGGCGGCGGGCGGGTGACCGAACTGCTGGCCCGGCCGGTGCTCAACCTGTTCTGGCCCGAGCTGGCCGGCTTCGTGCAGCCGCTCGCCGGCGAGTACGCCGGCCGGCGGGAGGTGCTGGAGCAGGTGCCCTTCGTCTCCGGCTACGGGGTCGAGACGGCGATGCTCATCGACCTGCTGGAACTGATCGGGCTGGACGCGCTGGCCCAGGTCGACCTCGGCGAGCGCAAGCACCGCCACCAGGACACCGCGGCGCTGGGGCGGATGTCGGCCCAGATCCTGCTGACCGCGTGGTCGCGGCTGCAGCGGCGGGGCTGGGCCGTTCCCGGCGCGATGCCCGCCGCCCTGCTGACCCAGTTCCGCCGGGGCGGCTCGGAGGCGCTGCCGAACCTGGAGCGGGAGATCGTGGTCAGCGACGTCTCCATCGAGGAGCGCCCGCCGCTGGCCGAGCTGCGGCACCGGGTGCCGCGTCGACGGGTGGCGGCGGCGTGACGCCCCGACCGGCCGGCGGCCCGCCGGCGACGGTGACCGCCGGCCCCGAAACGGGACGGGGGGCGGCCCGATGAGTCTCACCGTGCTGATGAACGCCGGGCCGTGGTTGTCCGTGCCGCCTCCCGGCTACGGCGGGATCGAGAACGTGATCGCGACCCTGGTGCCGGAGCTGCGCCGGCTGGGCGTCCGGGTGGTGCTCGCCTCGGTCGAGACCAGCACCCTGCCGGTCGACGAGTTGGTCTCGGTCTTCCCCGACGGGCAGTTCTCGCAGCTGCAACGGCCGTACAACCAGGTCTGCGGCGTCGCCCAGGCGCACCTGGGCGGGGTGGTCCAGGCGCTGCGCTCGCGCGACGACATCGACCTGGTGCACGACCACGTGGAGGCGGTCGGGCTCGCCACCCTCGCCGCGATGGGCCCGGACGCCCCGCCGGCGCTGCACACCCTGCACTGGGACCTGGCCAAGCACCCGGCGCTCTACGGCAATCTCGACGGCGGCGACCGGGTCCGGGTCAACGGCGTCTCCGCCTCCCAACTGGCCCGGGCGCCCGAGGCGTTGCGGGCGTACTCGGTCGGGCACGTGCACCTGGCCACCCCGCTGGCCGTCGACGCCGACCGTCGGCCCGCGCCGGAGAAGGGCGACTACGCGCTCATCCTGGGCCGGATCAACCCGGGCAAGGGGCAGGACCTGGGCGCCCGGCTCGCCCGCCGGGTCGGGGTGCCGCTGGTGCTGGCCGGCCCGGTCGGCCCGTACCACCGGCCGGAGGACCTGGCCGCGGCGGGCGACGAGGCCCGGCAGAACCCGGACGTCCGGTTCTTCCTGGACGAGGTGGCCCCGCACGTGGACGGCGACCTGGTCCGCTGGGTCGGCACGGTGGCCGGGCAGGTGCGGGACGACCTGCTGGCCGGTGCCCGGGCCACGCTGTTCCCGCTGCGCTGGGAGGAACCGGGCGGCACGGCGGTGGTCGAGTCGCTCGCGCTCGGCACCCCGGTGGTGGCGACCGCCCGGGGCTGCCTGCCGGAGCTGATCGAGCACGGCCGGACCGGACTGCTCACCACCGACGAGGAGGAGCTGGGTGAGCTGCTGCTGGCGGCCAGCCTGCTCGAACCGGGCGAGTGCCGGCGCGAGGCGGCGACCCGGTTCACCCCGGCGGTGATGGCGCAGGTGTACGTGCGCCTCTACGACCAGGTTCGCCAGCTCACCGCGGCCCGCCGCCTGCAACCGGTCTGACCGGCGTCGCATCCACCGGCCGGGTCCCGCATCGCGGGGCCCGGCCGCGCGTTTGCCGGCACCGGGGGCGGGTAGCCGGGCAGGGCTCAGCCACCGCCGCTCAGGAGGGAGAAGACCTCGGTGACCGGTCCGATGGCGCACTCGCGCGCCCGCCGGAACCCGGCCGACGGCAAGGCCCCGGTGCGCCGGGCCGCCACCGTCGTGTCGTGGGTCTTCGTCCTCGTCGGCCTGCTCGGGTTCGTCCCGGGCATCACCTCGAACTACGGCGACTTGGGGTTCGCCGGCCACCAGTCGGAGGCGAAGCTGCTCGGGGTGTTCCAGGTCTCGGTGCTGCTCAACCTCGTGCACCTGCTGTACGGGCTGGTCGGGCTGGCCCTGGCCCGTACCGTCGCCGGCGCCCGCGCGTACCTGATCGGCGGCGGCGCGATCTACCTGGTGCTCTGGCTCTACGGCCTGGTGGTCGACCACGACAGCGGGGCGAACTTCCTCCCGGTCAACCACGCCGACGCCTGGCTGCACTTCTTCCTCGGCGTCGGCATGATCGCGCTGGGGCTGCTGACCACCCGCGGCCGGGCCCGCCGCTGACGCTTGCTCGTCCAGCGCCCGCCGCCGGCGGTGGTCGTCCCCGGTGACGGCGCCCCTGCCGGTTCCGCCGTGACGGCCGTCGCGCCGGCGGCCGGTCCCGTTTGACTCCGCCCCCGCCCGGGTAGTTCGCAGTCCTGCGGACGAGACTGGAGCGAGGGCGGAGATGTCGAGCCGGATCAGCTGCGAGGTGCGCGACGGGTCGCCGACCGTCGTCCGGCTCGCCGGCGACCTCGACCTGGCCACCATGCGCCCGGTGCACACCGTGCTGGACCGCTGCCTGGCCACCCAGCCCGACGCGCTGGTGGTCGACCTCGCCGACGTCACGGTCCACGACCGGCTCGCGTTGTCGGTCTTCGCCGCCGCCGCCCGGCAGGCCGCCGGCTGGCCGGCCGTGCCGCTGGTGCTCTGCGCACCGGCGCCCGAGGCCGCCGCCTGGCTGGCGGAGTCGACGACCTGCCGGGTGGTCCCGGTCCGCCGGGACTGCGCCGAGGCGGCCCGGGCGGCCGGCGCCGCCGCGTTGCCCCGGCTGCGGGCCCGGCTGGAACCGGCGGCGGGGGCCTGTCGGCGGGCCCGGGAACTGGTCGCCGACGCCTGCGCGCGGTGGAACCTGCCGGAGGCGGCCGGCCCGGCGTCGGTGGTGCTCAGCGAACTGGTCGGCAACGTGGTCCGGCACGCCGGCACCCCCATGCAGGTCACCCTCACCCTGCGCCGGCCCTGGCTGCACCTGGCCGTGGTCGACGGCAGCCGGGACGCGGCCCGGCCCGGCGCCCCGGACCTGCGGGCGGAGGGCGGCCGGGGACTGCTGCTGGTACGCGAGCTGACTCAGCGCTGGGGCAGCGTGCCGGCCGGCGAGGGCAAGGTCGTCTGGGCCACGCTGCCCGCGAATTGACCGTATTTACCGGCTTCGCCTGGTTACATGGGCGGAGGGGCGGGTAGCCACGCCCGTCCTTTGTCGTCATGACGGGGTGAAGAGTCAATGCCCAGACGGGTCACCACGGAACCCGGACGCGACCGGGGCCCGGCCATCCTGGCCCCGGCCCGCTTCGGCGGCTATCCCGGACCGCTGCGCAAGGCGGTCCCGGGCGGCAAGCTGATCCGGTTCCTGGCCACCACCGACCACAAGCAGATCGGGCTGCTCTACCTGATCACCTCGTTCGGCTTCTTCATCGCCGCCGGGATCGAGGCGATGCTGATCCGGGCCGAACTGGCCCGCCCGGGCCTGCAGTTTCTCTCCTCGGAGCAGTACAACCAGCTGTTCACCTCGCACGGCGCGGTGATGCTGCTGCTGTTCGCCACCCCGGCGGCGTTCGGGTTCGCCAACTACATCGTGCCGATCCAGATCGGCGCGCCCGACGTGTCGTTCCCCCGGCTCAACGCCCTGGCCTACTGGCTCTACCTCTTCGGCGGAGTCATGGTGCTGGCTGGCTTCCTCACCCCGGGCGGCTCAGCGGACTTCGGCTGGACCGCCTACTCCCCGCTGAGCAGCGCCGAGCACTCGCCCGGGGTCGGGGCCAACATGTGGGTGATGGGCCTGGTGATCTCCGGGCTGGGCACCATCCTCGGCGCGGTCAACCTGATCGCCACGATCCTGACCCTGCGCGCTCCCGGCATGACCATGTTCCGGATGTCGCTCTTCACCTGGAACATGCTCTTCACCAGCGTGCTGGTCCTCCTGGTGTTCCCGCTGCTCGCCGCAGCGCTGCTGGCGCTGCTGGCGGACCGGCTGCTCAACGCCCACGTCTACGACCCCGGGACCGGCGGGCCGATGCTCTTCCAGCACCTGTTCTGGTTCTTCGGCCACCCCGAGGTGTACATCATCGCGCTGCCGTTCTTCGGCATCATCAGCGAGATCATCCCGGTCTTCGCCCGCAAGCCGATCTTCGGCTACACCGGCATCGTGCTCGCCACCATGGCGATCACCTTTCTCTCGATGACGGTGTGGGCGCATCACATGTTCGCCACCGGCCAGGTGCTGCTGCCCTTCTTCAGCATCCTGAGCTACCTGATCGCGGTGCCCACCGGGGTGAAGTTCTTCAACTGGATCGGCACCATGTGGAAGGGCCAGCTCACCTTCGAGACGCCGATGCTGTTCGCGATCGGCTTCCTGGTGACGTTCCTGCTCGGCGGGCTCACCGGGGTGCTGCTGGCCAGCCCGCCGGCGGACTTCCACACCCACGACACCTACTTCGTGGTGGCGCACTTCCACTACGTGGTGTTCGGCACCGTGGTCTTCGCGCTCTTCGGCGCCTACTACTTCTGGTGGCCGAAGATGACCGGGCGGTTGCTCGACGACCGGCTCGGCAAGGCGCACTTCTGGACCATGTTCATCGGCTTCCACGGCACCTTCCTGGTCCACCACTGGCTGGGCAACGAGGGGTTCCCCCGGCGGTACGCCGACTACCTGCCGACCGACGGGTTCACCGCGCTGAACACCACCTCCAGCATCTTCGCCTTCATCCTCGGCATCTCCACGCTCTTCTTCATCTGGAACGCGTGGAAGTCCTGGCGGTACGGCGCGATGGTGACGGTGGACGACCCCTGGGGCTTCGGCAACTCACTGGAGTGGGCCACCACCTGCCCGCCCCCGCTACGCAACTTCGACCGGATACCCCGGATCCGCTCCGAGCGCCCCGCCTTCGACGCCAAGTACGGCCCGCTCGTCGCCGACCTCGGTCGGGACCTGCCGCAGCGCACCACCAAGCCGCCGCAGGAGTTCCGCGAGGAGCTGCGCCGGGAGGAGTACCTGCCCGAGTCGCCGGCCGCCGAGGGCGCGCACGGCGCGCGGGAGGCCGTCGCGTACCAGCCGGCGCCGCAGTCCGGGGCCCGGCCGGTGGACGTGCCAGAGCCGGAGGAGGTGCGCCGACCCAGCTTCGAACAGACCGACGCACCGGAGGAGCCGCCGCCCGGCGGCCCGCAGCGCCCAGGCACCCGGTGGCGACACCCGCGCGGGCACGGCGACGACAACCCCGAGGACTGACCGGCCGGGGCGTGCGCGAGCGGAGGGGGCCGGCGCATCCGCGCCGGCCCCCTCCGCTCGTTACGGGTGCGCCGGTCAGCCGTCGCGGCCCGGGGCCAGGCCGGCCGCGGTGAGCGAGCGGCGCACCGCGGGCTGCACCCGGGTCAGCCGCAGCGGCACCCCGGTGCGGGCGGCGGCCTCCCGGCCGGCCATCAGCGCGGCGATCCCACCGGCGTCGAAGCCGCCCGCGCCGACCAGGTCCACCACCACCTCGGCGGGCTGGCCGGTGACCGCCGCCAGCATGGCCCGGCGCAGCTGGTCGGCGCCGTCGCGGTCGACCTCCCCGCCGACCTCGACCACCACCCGGTCGCCGTTCTGCTTCACCGAGATCCGGGTACGCCCCGCCTCCGACTCGGCGGCGCCGTTCTGCCACGGCGGCGGCGCGTCGGCGAGCATCGCCTGGCGCAGCCAGGTCAGCGCCCGGGAGAGCAGCCGGGACACGTGCATCTGCGAGATACCGAACCGCGCCGCGATCTCGGCCTGCGTCTGGTTGCCGTAGAAGCGCATGGCCAGGATCCGCCGCTCCCGCCAGGGCAGGCGGTGCAGCAGCCCGCTCACCGTCACCCGGTCGTCGACGGATTCAAGCGCGTTGTCCGACTCCCCCACCAGGTCGCCGAACTCGGCGGAGCTCTCTCCACCGACCGGCGCGTTGAGCGAGGCCGGGCTGTAGCCGGCCGCCGACTCCAGCGCGGCGAGGATCTCCTCCTCCGGGGTCTCCAGCCGCTCGGCCAGCTCCGCCACGGTGGGCGCCCGGGACAGCTCGCTGGTCAGCGCCGCGGTGGCCTGCCCGACCTCGAGGATGAGGTCGCGCAGCCGTCGGGGTACGTGCACGCCCCAGGTGCGGTCCCGGAAGTGCCGCTTGATCTCGCCGACGATGGTGATCGCCGCGTAGGCGGTGAACGAGCCCCGTTCCGGGTCGTACCGGTCGACCGCGTTGACCAGTCCCAGCCGGGCGACCTGCTCCAGGTCCTCCAGCGGCTCCCCCCGCCCCCGGTACCGGCGGGCCAGCCGACCCGCGAAGGGCAGGGCGAACCGGACCAGGTCGTCGCGGGCCTCCTGCCGCCGCTCCGGTGGCAGTCCCTCGATCCGCGCCGCGTACGCCAGCGCCGCCGCGTCGAGGTCCTCAAGACCCCGGTCGGTGGGTGGTGGTGTGGTCGTGCCGGTCTGTCCGAACATCCGCGCCTCCCTCAGGAAGGTCCCCCGCCCGGATTTGGGAAACCGGTCGTGCGCGTGGTCGCACCACGCACCGGGCCGGAAGTGGGTTACGTGACTGGGGTGCCAGCGGGCGCCGCACTGCGCAGCGTGATCAGGCCGTCGCAGCCAGCAGTGTTCCCGCTCCGTAGGTACTCAATCACGGGATCCCGGGTTCGCGAGGATGTTTCGCCGGGCCGGCCTCAACAGACCAGTAGGCCCAGGTGGGTGCCGCTGTCGCGGAGCGCGGCGAGCGCCTCCGGCACGGCCAGTGGCGGCGGCGTCGGCAGGTCGTACGGCTGGGCCCGGAGCACCTCGGTGGCCCGCCGGGTGGGTACCGCGGTGACCGGGTAGCCGCGGGCGGTCGGGCGGTCCAGCGCCCGGCGGCGGAGGCCGAAGCCGGCGACCGCGAGCCACTGCGGCAGCCCGGCCAGCGCCGGCGAGCGCACCCCGGGCGGCTCGGGCAGCACGTCCACCGAGCTGAACCGCTCGCTGCCGGCCAGCCACCACTCCGCCCCCTCGACGCTGCGCCGGGTGGCGTTCTCGCACCAGTAGGGCACCAGCCCGGCCCGGAGCACCTGCCACGGGTCCAGCAGCCGACCGCACTCGACCACCAGCCGGTCGCCGGTCTTGCCGGCGGCGCGCAGCCAACGCCGGTACAGGTCGGCGGTGGCCGCGCTGAGCGCCTCCGGCCGGGGATAGAGCACCCGGTGCAGCGGATGCCCGTGCCGGCCGGTCCACTCCCGGGCATTGAGCTCGAAACCGGACTCCACGCCGTGTTCGGCGTAGCCGGTCGGCGAGGTGACCTCCGGCGGCTCCCAGTGCGCGCCGTCGCCCCCGGCCGACCGGAGCACCTGGCGCAGGGCGTGGCTGTCCGGGTGGAAGTCCACCGGGTCCAGGCCACTGGCCGGGCAACCGACCTGGAAGCTGTGTCCGGCGGCGGAGTCGAGCACCGGCCAGGTGCGCGCGTCGCGCAGCAGCAGCACCGGCGCGCCCGGCGCCAGCCGGTCGGCCAGGAACCGCCGGTACGCCGCCGGCAGGGCCTGCCAGCGGGCCGCCAGCGCCACCGTGGCGCCCGCCAGCGCGCCCCGGCTGGCCGGGCAGTGCACCTGGCGCACGTGCAGGTCTTGGTTGCCGGCGAGCAGCCGGGCGGCGAGCGCGGCGCCGTGGTCCAGCGCGGCCCGCGGCCGGTCCACCGCCCCCTGCGCCCAGTGCACGGTCATCTCGAACCCGGCGGGCAGCCACGGCACGCCCAGCGCGACCGCCAGGTGTGCCGCCGCGCCGTGCGGCGAGCCGATCAGCACGCCCGGGTAGCGGCGCCGCGGGTACTGCTCGACGAACCAGCGGGCCACCCGGGCGGCGTCGACCTCCGCGGTCTGCCCGCAGGTCAGCGCCACCCGCCCGACGGCCCGGTTCGCTGCCGCCCGCCGGATCGGCTCGGGGGCGCCGGCGAACCGGGACAGCGGCCCGACGTGGCCCAGGTCGGCGCAGTCCACCCCGCGCAGTGCCCGGGCGGTGGCGCCGACCAGGATCCGCGCGGCACTGCCGGCCGCCACGACCCGGTCGCCGGACAGACCGGCGCCCTCGGCCGTGAGCCCCTCGTGCACCTTGTGCACCGGCCCCACCTTGCCTCGATCGCTCACCACGCGGCCCGGCTTCCCGTCCCGATGCGGTTCAAACGGGGCATCCCCCACCGGGCGGGAGCAATCCGGTGATCTTCCGGCCCATCGCCGTCCCGGACGGTTGGCTCCGTCCCTGCCCGCGCGTCCCGGCTGGGCCGGCCGTCCCCACTGGGCCCGCCGTCCCGGCCCGGTCGGGCGGGGGTCGTCCGCGGTGGTAGGCCGTGCCGCAGGGTTTCGCGCTGCCCGGGAGGGGCACTCGACGCACCATGCGCGAGGACCACGACACTCCCCCGGCTGCCACCATCACTCCGTACCAGGACGGCCCGTTGCTGGTGCGGGGCGATTTCGCCCTGGTCACCCCGGACGGGCGGACCATCGACGCACGGCGCGGCACGGTGGCGCTGTGCCGGTGCGGCAAGTCGGCGCTCAAGCCCTTCTGCGACGGCACGCACAAGGCCGTCGGCTTCCGGGCCGGCACCGACCGGGAGGGGTGAACCCGGCCGGCAGGATCAGGCGACGGCGGGCAGCGCGGGCGACGCGGCCTGGGCGGGCCCCGCGGCCGGCACCGTGCGCGTCGGCGCCGCCCCGGTGACCGGAGCCCGCAGCGAACTACGACCCGCCGCCCAACGGTCCAGCAGGTGCGCGGCGAAGCGCCGGTCCACCGCCAGCGCGGCGGCCGCGCCGAAGACCACGTCGGGCGCGAGGGCGGGCTCGACCCGGACCAGCCCGCCGCACAGGTCGTGCGCGGCGATCTGCTCGTGCACCGCGTCCGCCTCGACGTGCTCGTCGTAGAACCGGGTAGCCACCTCGTCCAGGCCCAGCCGGCGCAGGCCGTTGCCGTAGCGGCGGTTCGGCAGCGAGGAGGTCATCTCGTAGGCGGCCAGGTGCCCGAGCAGCGCCCCGCGCAGCCGGCGGTGCAGGCCGAACAGCGACATCAGGTTGTTGGTGGCCAGGGTGACCGCCGGCACCACGTCCAGGTGGGCGCCGTACCCGGTGTCCAGGCCGAGCCGACCCATGGTGGTGCGGAACAGCTCCGCGTGCATCCGGTCCAGCCGCCCGTTGCCGTACTCGTCCATCTGGATCTCCACCAGGGCGGCCTTGGCCGGGCCGCCAAGGCGAGGCAGCGCCCAGCTGTGCGGGTCCGCCTCCCGCAGGTGATAGATCGAGCGGTGGATGACGAACTCGCGGAACTGCGCCAGCGTCGCCCGCCGCTGCAACTGCACGGCGAGCGACGGCCCGTCGTCCGCGGCGACCACGTCGGCCAGCGCCGCCGGCACCCCGGCGGGCAGCACCGCCGGCAGCGGGCCGACCAGCCGTCGCACCGCCGCCTCGAACACGCCTTCGGCGTACGACCGCAGCGCCAGCAGCGACGGCTGCCACTCCCAGTCGTCGGCGACGTCGCGCCAGCCCCGGTAGTGCATCTCGTAGCAGAGGAAGAGGGTGAGCTGGAGGTCCTCGTCGGTGAGCGGGTCGGCCGGTTCGAGCAGCGCGGCGAGGGAGTCCGGCAGGTCGTGCGGCGGTCGCCGCAGCGCGTCGAGCACCGTGGCCGAGACGGGACCGCGCGGGTGCGGCAGGGGCGCGGGACCGTACCGGCGATCGGTGGGCTCGGACAACGTGACCTCCAGCGTCGACTGACGATCTCTGTTGCCCTGGGCGCCCGCCGCTAAACGAGATCCTCCGCCTCGACGGCCACCCCGGCCTCCAGCATCCGGTCGCGCACCCGGCGCGCGGCATCGCCGGAGGCGAAGAGGCCGCGCAGGTCGGCGAAGGCCGGCTCGGGCGGGGCCAGCGGCACCGTCGGATCGACCACCGCCTCCAGCACGCAGGGCCGGTCGGCGGCGAGCGCCTCGTCCCAGGCCGCGCCGACCAGCTCCGGCCGGTCGACCCGGACGCCGTGCAGGCCGAGCAGCCGGGCCCAGCCGGCGTACGGCACGTCCGGCCGGCGCCGGGACGGATCGACGTCGGGCTCCCGGCCGCCGCCCATGCCGGACTGGTCGCGGTTGTTGAGCACGAGGACCACCAGCCGGGGATCCCGCCACTGCGGCCAGTGGTGTGCCACGGTGATCAGCTCGGCCAGGCCGTTGAGCTGCATGGCCCCGTCGCCGAGCAGCGCGATGACCGGCTGGTCGGGGGCGGCGAGCTTGGCGGCCACCGCATACGGCAGGGCGCAGCCCATCGAGCCGAGGGTGCCGCAGAGCTGGGCGTTGACCCCGGGAGGCAGCTCCAGGTGCCGGGCGTACCAGTAGATGACCGAGCCGACGTCGACGGCGATCGCCCCGGAGCGCGGCACCCGGGTGGAGAGTTCGTGCAGGACCAGCCGCGGGTTGACCGGTTCGGCCGGCGCACGGGCCCGGTCCGCCGCCTCTGCCCGCCAGCGGTCGACCGAGCTCTCCACGGTGGCCCGCCACCCCTCGTTGGGGTTGTTCGGCACCCGGGCGAGCAGGGCGCGCAGGGTCTCCTCGGCGTCGCCGACCAACGGCACGTCCACCGGGTAACGGGTGCCGATCTTGCGGCCGTCGATGTCGATCTGCACGGTGCGGACCTGACCGGCGATCGGGAAGTAGTCGGTCCACGGGTCGTTCGTGCCGACCAGCAGCAGGGTGTCGCAGCCGCCCATCAGCTCGGTGCTGGCCCGGGTGCCGACCTCGCCGAGCACACCGGTGTGGAAGGGCAGCCGCTCGTCGAGCACCGGCTTGCCGAGCAGCGAGGTGGCCACCCCGGCACCGAGCCGGTCGGCGAGCGCCACGATCTCGTCCGCCGCGCCGCGGCCGCCCTGGCCGACCAGGATGGCGGTGCGCTGCCCGCTGGCGAGCAGTTGGGCGGCGGCGTCCAGATCCACCTCGTGCGGCAGGACCCGGGCCAGCGGCTCGCCGGGCGTGGCCGTGATCACCCCGGCCGCGTTCGGCTGCAGGTCCGGCACGACGGCCTCCTGCAACTGCCGGGCCAGCACCACGCAGACCGGGCTGCGGGTCGCCGCGGCGGTACGGAACGCCTGGTCCAGCACGGCCGGCACATGGTCGGGTGTGCGGGCGTACCGGACGAACTGGTTGCACACGTCGCCGAAGAGCCGGCTCAGGCCGATCTCCTGGTGCGCGCCGCCGAGCGGGCCGGTGATGTCCTCCCCGACGATCGCCACCACCGGCTTGCTGTCGAGCTTCGCGTCGTAGAGCCCGTTGAGCAGCTGCACCGCGCTGGGGCCCTGGGTGGCCAGGCAGACGCCGATGCCGCCGGTGAACTTGGCGTGCCCGGTGGCCATGAAGGAGGCGGTCTCCTCGTGCCGGGCCGGCACGAACGCGGGGTCCCCGCCGGAGGCGTCCAGCGCCTCGATCACCGGCGCGATCGCCTCCCCGGGGTAGCCGAAGGCGCGCGGCACCCGCCACGCCCGTAGCCGCTCGACCACCAGGTCGGCGACGGTGCGCTCAGCCATTGCCCCGCCCCGGGGTGCTCGCGTCGGCGTAGCGGAGCACCGCGCCCACGCCGTCGACCAGCTCGGGGGCCTCGTCCGGGCCGAGCACGGTCAGCTCGGCATCGGTGCCGACCAGGGCGCGCACCAGCGCCGCATCGGCGCGGACCTGCTCCGGATCGGTGACCGACATGGCGGCCAGCTCGCGCGGGTCGGTGGCGATCGCGGTCGGCTCGGGGCCGATCCACAGCTTCCCGTTCGCCGACGGGTCGTCGACGATGAGCATGTTCTCGACCTGGTTGCGCTGCAGGGCGGAGACCACGGCGTCCAGCCCGGCGCCCACGTCCTCCTGCATGCCGAACCGGTCCAGCGTGGCGCTGATCCGCTGGTCGGCCACCTCCGCGATGGTCTGCACGGTGATGTCGTCCAGCAGCGTCTGGTCGGCCCCGCCGGCCCGGGAGCCGGCGTCGGTGCGCACCACCACGTCCTGCCACCGGTCCGGCATCTGCGCGGCGATCATCCCGGTGGCCCGGACGTCGCCGGCCACCACCACCACCTCGGCGCCGACCTTCTCGGCCAGCTGCACGGTCGCCGCGGTGACGTCGCCGGCGTTGTGGTGCCAGGCCTCCATCGCCGCCCGCTGGTAGCGGGACTGGGACCAGCCGCCCGGGTTCACCCGGCGCAGCTGATGGCTCTCCCGCCCCTTGACGTGTGCCCGGCGCGGCACGCCGCCGGCGCTGATCGCCATCGCGTCCGCGCCGGTCCGGTCGGCCAGTACCCGCACCCAGGCGACCTGCTCGCCGCGCTGGGCGAGCAGCGGCATCACGTGCGGCAGCGCGGAGAACGCGGCCAGGTCCCGCAGCGGCGGGGCGGACAGGAACTCGGAGAGCACCACCCGGCCCCGGGTGGCGAAGACGGCCAGCCCGTAGTCGCCGGCCATCGGATCGTGCCCCCGGACCACCCGTTCCACGGCCTCGATGCTCGCCAGGTCGGCGCGCTGCTGCTGGAGCGCGTCGCGCAGCGCGCGCCAGCGCAGGTCGAGCGCCGGGTGGGCGTCCTCGGTGTTGGCCGAGGCGTCCAGGTAGACCGAGCACCACGGCCCGGGTTGGTCGTAGAGCGGGCGCAGGAAGGACAGCTGCATGCTCGACCCCTTTCCAGCTCGGCCCTGCGCTTACCCGCGCCGCTGCGGTTGTCACCTGGCGCAGGAGCGGGGCGTGAGCAGGTTTCATTCACGTCGTTCAACCCCCACGCGCCGATACGATGAGTGAACGGAACCGGACTCTGGGTGGTGGGCATGGACAGCGACCTGCATATCCGGCGGATCGTCCACCCGACGGACCGGATCGTCACCGGGCGAGTCGTCCGCCTGCTGGACGGGTACCCCCGGGAGCTGAAGGTCGGCCAGCCGGTGCTGGTCGCCGTGCTGGCCGCGGCCGGGGTGGCCGGCCTGCTGGTGGCGCTGGTCCGCGCGCTGCTCTCGGTCGGCGCAGGCGGCGCGCGGCGGCGGTTCAAGGAGCTGCGCAAGGGCCCGGAGTACCTGGTCACGCCGGTGCGGATCCGCGACGCGGCCGGTCAGCTCTGCGAGGTGGAGCTGCACGGGCACCTGCCGCAGAGCGCGCTGCACCCGGCCGACCACGTGCAGCTGACCCTGCGCCGCCAGCGCGACCCCGACCTGCCACCGAAGGTGGAGCGGATCGTCAACCTCACCACCGGGCAGTTACTCACCCCGCGTACCGCGACGCTCTGGTCGCACCTCGGCCCGCCGCTGCTGCTCCAGGCGGCGCTCGGCGCGCTGCTGGTCGCCGC
Source organism: Micromonospora sp. LZ34 (assembly GCF_052981855.1). Lineage (NCBI taxonomy): Bacteria > Bacillati > Actinomycetota > Actinomycetes > Micromonosporales > Micromonosporaceae > Micromonospora > Micromonospora sp. LZ34. The sequence goes on along the minus strand of NZ_JBRIQN010000023.1, from coordinate 63,145 downwards.
GCTGGTGGCGTGGTCCGCGCTGGGCTGAGGTCGCGGCAGCGACGTTTCGGCCCGGCGGCGCCCGGGCACGGCAGGCGCCATGTTCCCCGGATTCGCCCTCGAGGAGATCGACGTCGGGCCGGTGCGGCTGCGGGTGCGCCACGGCGGCTCCGGGCCGCCGGTGGTGCTCCTGCACGGCCACCCGCGCACCCACGCCACCTGGCACCGGGTGGCGCCGCTGCTGGCCGGCACGCACACCGTGATCTGCCCGGACCTGCGCGGCTACGGCGGCTCGGGCAAGCCGCCGAGCACACCCGACCACACCCCGTACTCGAAGCGGGCGATGGCCGCCGACATCATGGCGCTGCTCGACGTGCTCGGCCACCGGCGGGCCGCGGTGGTCGGCCACGACCGCGGGGCGTACGTGGCGATGCGGGCCGCGCTGGACCACCCGGACCGGGTGCGCCGCCTCGCCGTGCTCGACGGGGTGCCCATCGGCGCGGCCCTGGCCCGCGCCGACGCCCGGTTCGCCGCCCGGTGGTGGCACTGGTTCTTCCTCGGCCAGCTGGACAAGCCGGCCGAGCGGGTGATCAACGCCGATCCGGACGCCTGGTACGGCGGCTCTCCGGCGCAGATGGGCGAGGAGGCGTACGCCGACTACCGGCGGGCGATCCACGACCCGGCCACGGTGCACGCGATGTGCGAGGACTACCGGGCCGGGCTGGGCCCGGACCGGGCCGCGGACGACGCCGACCGGGCGGCCGGGCGGAAGATCCGCTGCCCGGTGCTCTTCGTCTGGTCGACCCGGGACGACATGGTCGAGCTCTACGGTGACCCGGCCGCGATCTGGCGGGACTGGGCCGACGACGTGCGGGCGGCGGCGGTCGAGTCGGGGCACCACCTGGCCGAGGAGGCGCCGGAGCAGCTCGCCGCCGTGCTCGCCGACTTCCTCGCGGACTGACCGCTTAATCGGTGCGGGGCCGGTCCGGGGGCGCAGGGCCAGGGCGGCGGACCGGCCGGCTCAGCCGACCGGGGTCGGGGTGCGGGTCGGCTCGGCGGCCGTGCGCAGCATCCCCCGGCGGTGCGCCCAGCGCTCGAAGACGAGCGTGGCGAACGGCGGCACGGCGCAGGCCAGCGCGACCAGGGTGGCCGGCCAGCTCCAGCGGTGCAGGCGGGAGACGACGGCGACCAGGGCCAGGTAGGCGATGAACAGCCCGCCATGGATCGGCCCGAAGATCTGCACGCCGATCTCGTTGCCGGGCGGGCCGTACTTGACCGCCATGCCGGCCAGCAGGCCCGCCCAGGAACACGCTTCGGCGATCGCCGCGGCCACGTACAGCCGGGTCAGCCGGGTACGCAGGGTGGGGTCAACGGTCACGGCGAGCCATCCTACCCGCCGTGCCGGTCAGCAGAACCAGCCGTCCTGCACCCAGCCCCGGCGGTTGATGTGCCCGTAGGCGAAGCCGTAGACGTACCCGCCCGAGCGCGGCCCCTCGACCAGGAAGGTCTGGCCCTGGTAGAGGGTGCCCATCCAGGCGCCGTTGGGCTGGGTACGGACGAACAGCGACTGGGCGCAGACGGTCTCGCGTACCCCGATCCGGCCGTCGGCGGCCCCGGCGGCGGTTGGCGCGGTGAGCAGCGCGGCGGCGACGGCCGCCGCCAGCACGCCGGCGCGGCGGGCGGTCACCATGAGTCGTACCCTCCGATGCACTCGATGCGCAGGTAGCCCCAGTCGTTGGGGCCGAAGTCGAAGGTGGCGGCCCAGCCGTTGTAGACCGGGTGGGCGCCCGGGGTGTGGCCGATCTTGTTGCCGTAGGGCAGCGTCCGCTTCAGATTGTGCGGCCCGCTGGCCGAGTCGTAGTTGTCGTAGAAGCTGGCGGTCTGGCAGATCACGATCGCGTGCCGGGGCACCACCGGATCCGCCCGCGCGGCCGGCGCGCCGAGCGCCAGCACCAGTGCGGTCGTGCCGAGCGTGGCCGTCGCGGTCCTCGTCCTCCGTCGCGCCGTGGCCTCCCTCACCGTCGCGGATGCCGTCACATTAATCAATCTCGATGAACGACGGGAGCCCTCGTGCCGGATTAACACCCTTGCGGCACGGGAAAGGAGCCTGCGGGGTCTTCCCCGGCTCGTCACCTCCGTGCGAGTTTGGTTGGACCAGCGGTGACAGGGTGGTGACCATGGGCGAGGACGTCGGCGTACGGCACTTCAGCCGCGAGGATCGGGCCCGCTACCGGGAGAAGGTCCGCCGCTGCCTGGACGTCTTCGCGGAGATGCTGCGCGAGTCCCGCTTCGACGTCGACCGGCCGATGACCGGCCTGGAGATCGAGCTGAACCTGGTCGACGACGACTCGATGCCCACCATGCGCAACGCCGACGTGCTGGCCGCCGTGTCGGACCCGAGCTTCCAGACCGAGCTGGGCCAGTTCAACGTGGAGATCAACGTCGAGCCCCGCCGACTGACCGGCACCGGCACCGCCGAGTTCGAGCGGCACGTCCGGGCCAGCCTGAACGCGGCGGAGGAGAAGGCCCGCACCGTCGGCGCGCACATGGTGATGATCGGCATCCTGCCCACGCTGCGCCCCGAGCACCTGACCGCGGAGACGCTCTCCGCCAACCCCCGCTACCGGCTGCTCAACGAGCAGATCTTCGCGGCCCGGGGCGAGGACCTGCGCATCTCGATCAACGGGGTGGAGCGGCTGGCGGTCACCGCCGACACCATCACCCCGGAGGCGGCCTGCACCAGCACCCAGTTCCACCTCCAGGTCAGCCCGGCCCAGTTCGCCGACTACTGGAACGCCGCGCAGGCCATCGCCGGCATCCAGGTGGCCCTCGGCGCCAACTCGCCGCTGTTCTTCGGCCGGGAACTGTGGCGGGAGACCCGGATCCCGCTGTTCCAGCAGGCGACGGACACCCGCTCCGAGGAGATCAAGGCCCAGGGCGTACGGCCCCGGGTGTGGTTCGGCGAACGCTGGATCACCACGGTGTTCGACCTGTTCGAGGAGAACGTGCGCTACTTCCCGGCGCTGCTGCCGGTCTGCGAGCCGGAGGACCCGGCCGAGACGCTCGCCGCGGGCGGGGTGCCCAAGCTGGCCGAGCTGCGGCTGCACAACGGCACCATCTACCGGTGGAACCGGCCGGTCTACGACGTGCTGCGGGGCCGCCCGCACCTGCGGGTGGAGAACCGGGTGCTGCCCGCCGGGCCGACCGTGCTCGACACCATCGCCAACGGCGCCTTCTACTTCGGCCTGGTCCGGGCGCTGGCCGAGGCCGACCGGCCGCTGTGGTCACAGATGTCGTTCAGCGCCGCCGAGGAGAACTTCACCAGCTGCGCCCGGCACGGCATCGACGCGCAGGTGTACTGGCCCGGCCTGGGTTACCTGCCGGTGACCGAACTGGTGCTGCGCCGGCTGCTGCCGCTGGCCCACCACGGGCTGGACCGGTGGGGACTGGACCCGGAGGAGCGCGACCGGCTGCTCGGCATCATCGAGCAGCGCTGCCTGACCGGGCGCAACGGGGCCAGCTGGCAGGTGGAGACGCTGCACCGGCTGGAGTCCGCCGACCACCTGGACCGGCCGGCGGCGCTGCGCGAGGTGGTCCGGCACTACGTCGACCTGATGCACAGCAACCGCCCCGTGCACGAGTGGCCCATACCCTGACCGGGGCTCATCCCGCCGGCCGCGCCCACGGGGAGGGGTCGTCGCGGAGTCTGCTGTAGAGGTACCCGTCGCGCCACCGGCCGGCGCGGAACTCGCAGGCCCGGACCACGCCCTCGAACTGGAAGCCGGCCTTCTCCAGCGACCGCTGCTCGGCGACGTTCTCCGGGTGGGTGCCGGCCTGGATCCGCTGCGCCGGGGTGTGCGCGAAGAGGTAGTCGCAGAGCAGGGCCTGCGCCCGCCAGCCGATGCCCCGCCCGCGCCACTCCGGCACCAGCACGATGCCGATCTCCCAGAATCCGGCCAGCCCGCCGTAACGCCCGGCCCGGTAGCTGACGAAGCCGACGGACCGCTCCGGGTCGACCTCCACGACGAGGCGACCGTCCTGCTCGCCGAGGTAGCCGTCGGCGGCGAAGCGGCGCGCCGGCCCGGCCGCGTCCCGGTACCCGCTCCAGTCCAGCCCGACCAGGCCCGGCTCGGTGGCGAACCGCCGGAACATCGCCAGATCGGGCTCGGCCACCGGGCGCAGCCGGACGGTGAGGCCGTCGGTCTCGTGCACGATGCCGGCGAGCGATTCCTCCATCCGCGACACGCTAGCCGCCCACCGGCCCGCGCGCCGGCCCGGGTGGACCCGCCGCCCGGGTCAGACCTTGAGCAGCACCTTGGTGCAGTCGTCCTGCTTCTTCTGGAAGATCTTGTAGCCCTTCGGGGCGTCCTTGAGGGGCATCCGGTGGCTGACGATGAAGCTCGGGTCGATCTCACCGCGCTGGATGCGCTCCAGCAGCGGGCGGGTGTAGCGCTGGACGTGGCACTGCCCGGTCCGCATGATCAGCGACCGGTTCATGAACGCGCCGATCGGGAACTTGTCGACCACGCCGCCGTACGCGCCGATCACCGAGACCACGCCGCCGCTGCGGCAGGACAGGATCGCCTCGCGCAGCGCGAACGGCCGCTCGGTCTCCAGCCGTACCGCCTGCTTGGCCCGGTCGTACGCGTAGATCGCGGTGTTGCCGTGGTGCCCCTCCAGGCCGACCGCGTCGATGCACGCGTCCGGGCCCCGGCCGGCGGTCAGCTCGTTGAGCGTTTCCAGGACGTCGACCTCTTCGTAGTTGAGCGTCTCGGCGCCGGTGTGCTCGCGGGCCAGCCCCAGCCGGTACGGGTACCGGTCGATGACGATCACCCGCTCGGCGCCGAGCAGCCGGGCGCTGGCGGCGGCGAGCAGCCCGACCGGGCCGGCGCCCCAGATGGCGATCACGTCGCCCGGCTTGATGTCGCACATCTCGGCGCCCATGTAGGCGGTCGGGAACACGTCGGCGAGCATCACCGCCTGGTCGTCGGGGACCTCGTCGGGCACCTTGATCGGCCCGACGTCGGCGAACGGCACCCGCGCGTACTCGGCCTGGCCGCCGGCGTAGCCGCCGAGCAGGTGCGAGTAGCCGAAGATGCCGCCCGGCGAGTGACCCAGGATCTTCTCGGCGATACCGGCGTTGGGGTTGGAGTTCTCGCAGACGGAGTAGAGCCCTCGCTGGCAGGAGTTGCAGTGCCCGCAGGAGATCGGGAACGGCACCACCACCCGGTCGCCGGGCCGGAGGTTGCGCACCTGCGGGCCGACCTCGACCACCTCGCCCATGAACTCGTGGCCGAGGATGTCGCCCTTGCGCATCGCCGGGATGTAGCCGTGGTAGAGGTGCAGGTCGGAGCCGCAGATGGCGGTCGTGGTGATCCGCACGATCGCGTCCCGGGCGTTCATGATCGTCGGGTCCGGCACGTCGACGACCTTGACGCTGTCCGTGCCCGTCCACGTGGTGGCCTTCATCGGCTCTCCTCTCCGGGTCGATCCGTCATCGGCCGGCGGCCGGCAGCGGCTGGGCGGGGCGTTGCATGACCTGCTGGCGCACCGAGATGCCGTCCGGGCTGCCCTCGGAGCGCACCACCTCGCCGGTCTCCAGCACCTGCTTGAACCGGCGCAGGTCGTCGCGCACCTGCTGCTCCGGCTCCTCGCCGAAGAGCTTGGCCACCGCCCGGCCGAGCGCGCCGGCCGGCGGGGCGTAGCGCAGCTGGACCCGCACCTCGGTGCCCCGGTCGCCCGGGGCGGGCACGAACCGGACCCAGCCGGCGTTGGGCACCCGCGCGCCGGGCAGCGACCGCCAGGCCAGCGACCGGTTCGGCTGGTCGTCGATGATCTCCGCGTCCCACTCGACCATCCGGCTGGCGGGCCCGCGGGCGATCCAGTGCGAGCGGCGCAGGTCCACGGCGCGCACCGACTCCAGGTGGGACATGAACCGGGGCAGGTTCTCCACGTCGCGCCAGAACCGGTACGCCTCGGCCGGCGTGCGGTTGACGGTGACCGCCAGCTCCATCCGGATCAGCCGCTGCCGGGCCCGGCGGGCGCGGGCGGCCCGCACGGCGGTGACCAGGTCGACGGCGGTGACGCCGGCGACCACGGCGGTGGTCAGGGCCACCCGTCGGCGCCGATCCCCGCAGCGGTCGGCCCAGGCCCGGCCGAGCAGGGTCAGATCCATAACGTCGCCGGCCACCCGGGTCCACGCCCAGCCGGCCGGCCGGCGGCCTCTGATCAGGCCCACCGCGTGCCCCAGCTCCCGGGTGCCGACGCCCGGGATCACCGCGCGGGCCGCGGGCGAGTCGTCCACTCCGGTCAGCCGCGCGAGAGGGCCCGGCGCGGCGAGCGCGCCCGCACCGAGCGCGAGGCTGAGCCAACCCAGCGCCCGGGGCAGCAGGGCTTTCCGCTCCGGCCCGTCCAGCTCGGGCAGTAGCACCTCGTCGGACCTGTCCACGGTCGGCCTCCTCGATCAGCACAGGGCCACCCGGTCGGTCCGCGGGTGGCCCGGCGGTGAATCCGCCACCGTGACGCTATGCCCCGGAAACGGTCCTTGAACCCGATTCCGGCGAGGTGGTGGCGTCCGTCCGGGCTGATCGACTCCGCATCGGCGATCTGGGGGTGTCCGGGCGGGGTGGACACCCCCATTCCGGCGACGTGGTGTGGCAGCCTTACCGAGTGAACGCGGCCTTGAGTGAACCGGAACCGGTCGGGTTCGAGATCGACGGTGCCGAGATCGCGGTCCGCTTGGCGGGCGATCGGCAGAGACCGGCGCTGCTCCTGATCCACGGGTTTCCGGCCTCCTCGACGTCGTTCCGGAACGTGATCGACACCCTCGCGCGGACCTGCTTCGTGATCGCTCCCGACCTTCCGGGGTTCGGTACTTCCGAGCCGATCGACCGGCCCTCGTTCGCTCGGTTCGCGGATGTGATCGACGGACTGCTCGCGCGACTCGACGCCCGGTCCTTCCACCTCTACCTGCACGACTACGGAGCCGCGGTGGGGCTCCAGCTCGCCACCCGCGCTCCGCACCGGATCCGCAGCCTCATCGTCCAGAACGCCAACGCCCACGAGAGCGGGATCGGACCGCAGTGGTCGGCCACCCGGGCCTACTGGGACGACCCCACACCGGAGCGGGAGGCCGAGGCGACCGCGCACCTGACCTTCGAGGGGGTGCGCGACCAGTACGTGGGCGGCATACCCGGGGACCTCGCAGAGCGCATCGATCCCCGGCTGTGGGAGGAGGACTGGCGGATCATGTCGCTCCCCGGCCGGCTGGAGACGAACCGTGCGCTGGTGCTCGACTATCGCCACCACGTGGCGCGCTTCGGGGAGATCGCCGACTACCTCGATCGCTGGCAGCCCCCCGCCCTGATGCTGTGGGGACGGCACGACATCTTCTTCGACCTCGCCGAGACCCTCTCCTGGCTGAAGGCACTCCCGCGGATGGAGGCGCACATCCTCGACGGACCACACTTCCTGCTGGAGACCCATCCGGCCGAGTGCGCCGCCTTGATGGACGCCTTCGTCACGCGGGTGGAGGGATAGCATCGCCGCTGAACGGCCCTGCCGTTGGCGCGACGAGAGCAGCCGGCGGCCGCCGGATCACCGGGCTGGGCCTACCAGCGTCGCAGCCTCCCGGAGCGCGGCGACCGCCGTCCGCACCGCCGGCGCGTGCTCGACCGCGTCGTGCACCACCGCGTGGATCGACCGGATCGGTGTCGGGCGGACGAGCCGGACGCAGGTCACGCCGTGGGGCAGGTGGGCCGCGCCGAGCGCGGGGAGCACCGTCAGGCCGATACCGGCCGCGACGAAGGCGAGTGCCGTCGGGTAGTCGTGCGCCTCGACCCGGAAGGCCGGGCTGAACCCGGCGGCGGTGCAGGCCTCGATGAGGTTGTCGCGGCACCAGCCGCGGGCGAAGTCGTTGTCGACCCAGCCCTCGTCGGCCAGGTCGGCCAGGTCCACCTCCTCCTGCCCGGCGAGACGGTGCCCGGCGGGCAGCACGGCCACGTAGGGGTCGTCGCGGAGGTGCTGGGCGGTGAAGCCGGAACCGGGGTCGACGCCGGGGCGGGCCACGACCACCTGGACGTCGGCGCGTTCCTCCCGGCTGTCCGGGATCTGTTCGCGCAGTTGCAGGTCGAGCCGGACACCGGGGAGTTCGGTGAGGATGCGCCGCACCACGAACGGCATCCACGCCGCCCCGACCGACGCGAAGTACGCGATGGACAGTGCGCCGGTGCGGCCGGCCCGCAGGTCGGCGATCAACGACTCGGCCGCGCCGAGCCGGGCGAGCACCCGCTCGGCCTCGGCGGCCAGGGCGTGCCCGGCTGCCGTGGGCCGCAGGCCCCGCCCGGCCCGGGCGAGGAGCGTGAGGCCCGTCTCCCGCTGGAGTGCGGTGAGGTGCTGACTGATGGCGGAGGGGGTGTAGCCGAGGTTGGCGGCGGCCGCCTGGACGGACCCGGACGCCACGACGGAACGGAAGACACGGAGACGGTGGACGTCGAGCACGGGACAACCCTAAAGCACGACTAAATCGTTGTGAAGAGAGATTCACTGGTGCTGCACAGTCAGCCGAATCAGAATCACCATATGACCCGTGCGCACAGCGCCAGCCTCGCCGCCCCGAGCAGCTCCGACGCCCAGCCCCCGGCGGTCGGGGACGCACTCACCCGCGCGCCGGCGTACCCACCGCTCGGGTCCTGGCCGATCGTCGCCGCGGCCGGGACCACGGTGTTCCTGTGGGCGTCGGCGTTCGTCGGCATCCGCTTCGCCGGACACGACTACTCCCCCGGCGCCATGGCGCTGGGCCGCATGGCGGCGGCGTCCGCCGCGCTGAGCGCGTTCGTGGCACTCACCGCCGGCGTCCGACGCAGGCGAGCGCCGCACGTCGCGTCGGGGCCGGGCCGCTGGGCCGCCCTTCCCCGGGGCGGAACCCTGGGGCTGATCGCGCTGTGGGGCGTGGCCTGGTTCGGCGGGTACAACGTGGCGCTCAACGCGGCCGAGCGGCTGGTCGACGCCGGCACGGCGGCGCTGCTGGTGGCGACCGCGCCCATCCTCGTCGCGGTGGCCGCGGTCGCCGTCCTGGGCGAGCGGCTCACCGGCCGGCTCGGCGTCGGGGTGGCGATCGCCTTCGCGGGGGTCGCTCTGATCGCGGCCGGTGGCTTCACCGGGCAGGCCGACAAGGTCGGCGTCGCGCTGGCGGTGCTCTCCGCCGTGCTGTACGCCTTCGGCGTACTGCTCCAGAAACGCCTGCTGGCGCGGGTGGACGCCGTGACGATGACCTGGCTCGGCGCGCTGGCCGGGACGGCGGCCCTGCTGCCGTTCGCGCCCGCGCTCCTCGCGGAGCTCGCCACTGCCCCGCCGTCGGCCACCCTGAGCATGCTCTACCTGGGCGTGTTCCCGACCGCGGTCGGCTTCCTCACCTGGGGTTACGTGCTGTCCCGCTGGACCGCCGGTCGCACCACCGCCGCGACCTACCTGGCGCCGCCGGTGACCGTGCTGCTGTCGTGGACGCTGCTGGGCGAGGTACCGGCGCCGCTCGCCCTGCTCGGCGGCGCGCTCTGCCTGGCCGGCGTGGTGCTCGCGACCCGCCGCTGACGCCCATCCCAAGGCGGCACTCCCCCTACAGCGACCCCCGCCGGCCCGCGGTCGACCTGCACCGCTGAGGCACCACCGCGACCCACCGGGCCGGCGGGGCCGCAAGGTGCGTGATCCGCCACCCGCCGCCCACCCGATGTAAAAGTTTCTAGACATGGTGTCAAGAACGCCTTACTCTGGCTGTGTCAAGAATTATTTACATCGGGAGGCGGTCATGACGCACGAGGAGAAACGCGCCTGGATCAGGCTGGTCGTCAGCGCGGTCGGATACGCCGTGTATGCCATCGTCGTCCTGAGCCGGGTCGACGGCGGGCCGTTGTCCGCCACCCCCTACGCCGGCGTTCTGCTGTGGACGATCGGCGGCGCCATCGTCGCGAGCATCGTGGCCGAGATCGGGATGGGCGTGGTGAACCCGCGGGCGTCCCGGGTCAAGGACGTGCGCGACCGGGAGATCGGGCGGCTCGGCGACCACGTCGGCCAGGCGTTCGTCATCATCGGCGCGGTGTCGGCGATGCTCATGGCGTTGGCCGAGTGGGACTGGTTCTGGATCGCCAACGTCATCTACCTGTGCTTCGTCCTGTCGGCGGTGGTCGGCTCCCTGGCGAAGGTGATCGTCTACCGCAGGGGTGTCCCGCAGTGGTGAAGCCGACCCGCGTCACGAACAACATCCGTGCGCTGCGCTTCGCGCACGACGAGATGACCCAGGCCGAGCTCGCCGAGCGGATCGGCGTGACCCGGCAGACCGTCATCGCCATCGAGCAGGGCCGCTACTCGCCCTCGCTGGAGATGGCGTTCCGGATCGCCCACGTGTTCGGCGCGCGGCTCGACGACGTGTTCCAGTACCCCGAGGAGGCGACACCGTGAAGGCCATCGTCCACGACACCTACGGCCCGGCGGACGTACTCCAGCTCCGTGACATCGACCAGCCCGCCATCGGCGACAAAGACGTCCTGGTCCAGGTCCGCGCGGCCGGCGTCGACCCCGGAGTGTGGATCTTCATGACCGGCCGCCCCTACCTGGCGCGGCTGGCGAGCGGGTTGCGCCGGCCCCGGATGCCGGTGCGCGGCCGGGACCTGGCCGGGGTGGTGGCCGCGGTGGGCGCCCGGGTGACCCGGTTCCGGCCGGGCGACGAGGTGTATGGCACCTGCCTGCGCGGCTCGTACGCCGAGTTCGCGAGCACGCCCGAGCGGCGGCTGGCCCGCAAGCCGGCCAACCTGTCGTTCGCGCAGGCCGCCGCGGTGCCGGTCTCCGGGATGACGGCGCTGCGGGCGGTACGCGACAGCGGCGAGGCCCGCGCCGGGCACCGGGTGCTGGTCATCGGCGCGTCCGGCGGGGTCGGGTCCCACGCCGTGCAGATCGCCAAGGCGTACGGGGCGACGGTCACCGCCGTCTGCGCCCCGGCCAGGGCCGATTTCGTCCGCTCCCTCGGCGCCGACGACGTCCTCGACTACACCAGCGAGGAGGTCGACCGCGACGGCCCGGTCTACGACGTGGTCATCGACACCGGCGGTGACCGGCCGTTCTCTCTCCTGCGCCGCGCCCTCACCCCGCGCGGGACGCTGGCGCTGGTCGGCGGCGCGTACACCAAGGGCCCGGTGCTCAGCGGCTACGACCGGCAGATGGTCCGCGCGCCGCTGCTGTCCCTGTTCGTCGGCCAACGGCTGCGCAGCGTCAGCGCCATGGAGCGAGCCGACGATCTGGACGAGCTGGGGACTCTCATCGAGTCTGCCGCGCTCACCCCGGCGGTGGACCGCACCTACCCCCTGGCCGAGGCGGCGGACGCGATCCGGCACCTCCGGGACGGGCACCCCGCCGGAAAGATCGTCGTCACCATCTGACCTGCTGGCCCTACCTGGCGTGTGCAGGGCCATCTGGCCGCCGGATGCCGGCCGCCCGGAACCAGATATCTCCTCGCAGGCGATATGACTGCCAGGCATGAATATTCCTGACAGTCATATCGCTCACCAGCGAATCCCTCCCGCCGGCCGGGATGCGTCCCCGCCTGATCAGTCCGAGTTGAACCACACCAGGACGCCGGACCCGTCAGGGGTGATCACGGGTACCCAGGCCTCGTCGACCTCGCGCATCCGGCTCTCGTCCAGCCGCAGCGGATGCACCTCCTCGCTGTGGCTAGTTCCAGGTACCCGCGCCACGGAAGTCCACCTCGAACAGGTGACGGAGCGCGTCCAGCGCATCGGTGCCGGCCACCGGGACAAGAAACCCTTCGACCTGGCCCTGCCGGCACGCCGTGCCGCCGTACTGCTGCTGGTAGAAAGATAACCCGGTCGATGACGACCGTGCCGGCTGTTAGCGTCGTTCCGTGTTCGCCACCGAACGGGTCCGACTGCGCCCACCCACGCCCGACGACGCGCCGAACCTGTTCCGCCTGAAGAGCGATCCCGAGCTGCACTTGATCACCGACGGGGAGCCGTTCCTGCCGCGCCACGTCGGCCAGCTCCGGGCCTGGCTGGAAAAGCAGGTCAACGAGCCGCCCGATGGCCAGAGCACGGTGTCGCTGCTGGCCGAGACCGTGGCCGACGGCACGTTCCTGGGCAGCGGCGTGCTGTGGGGGATCAACGCGTTCAACCGGTACGCCCACCTCGGCATCACGCTGGTCCCCGAGGCGCGCGGCCAGGGGTACGGGACCGAGGTGATCCGGCTGCTCTGCCGGTACGGCTTCCGCAACCGCAACCTGCGCCGGCTGGAACTGGAGACGCTGGCCAGCAACGTGGCCATGCGGCGGACCGCGGAGGCCTGCGGCTTCACGCACGAGGGCACCCAGCGGGAGCGCGAGTACGACGGCAACGGCTTCGGCGACTTTGTGCTCTACGGCCTGCTCCGGCGCGACTGGAAGCCGTAGCCGGGCGGTCCGCCAGCTTACCTGGCACCGCGACTCCATGATCGACCCGGAGAGGGCGGGTCAGCGGGTGAGGCCGACCAGGCGGCCAGGCGGGCCGCGCCGGCCGGGGCCGGGTGGCCCCGGGCGACCTCGGCGATCACCCGTACGCACCTGAGGCCAGCACCGGACCTCGGCCGGCGCGACGGCGTCGGCCTCGACCAGCGCGCGGGCCGCCCCGCGCAGGTCACCGGCCGCCAGGAGCCGATTTCATCCCGACATTTCAGCCGATCGCTCACTCGGAAGTGGTCCGCCCACGGCTCGACGCTCGATGACGGCAACTCATAGCGCCACGATCGCCGCCGTCTCCGCCGGCAGTTCGATCCGGTCCCGCATCACCGTGACGCCGTCCGCCGTGGCCAGCAGCACCCGCCGCGCCACCCCCGGCAGCGTGATCCCCTGCGGCCTACCGGCGAGGTTCGCAACCACCAGCGTCTCCCCCCGCCGCATCACCAGGAAGTGGTCGCCGTGGCGGACCTGCACCCGGTCCAGCCGCGGATCGGTCAGGTCGGTCCGGCTCTTGCGCAGCGCGATCAGCCGCCGGTAGAAGTCGTACATCTCGCGGTGTTCGGGCTTGTCCAGCTCGGCCCAGTCCAGCCGGGACCGGACGACGGTCTGCGGGTCCTGCGGATCCGGCACCTCCCCCGGCGGCCACCCGTGCGCGGCGAACTCCCGGCGCCGGCCGGTCGCCACCGCGGTCGCCAGCTCCGGCTCGGGGTGGCTGGTGAAGAACTGCCACGGCGTCGATGCCGCCCACTCCTCCCCCATGAACAGCATCGGCGTGAACGGCGCCGTCATCAGCAACGTCGCCCCCACCCGAAGCAGCGAAGGTGACAGCGACGCCGAGATCCGGTCCCCCGCCGCCCGGTTGCCGATCTGGTCGTGGTTCTGCAGGTACGCCACGAACCGGTGCCCCGGCGTGCGCTGCCGGTCGACGGGCCGGCCATGGCTGCGGTTGCGGAAGCTGGACCAGGTGCCGGCGTGGAAGAAGGCGCCGGTCAGCACCTCGCCCAGGCATTCGAGGGAGCCGAAGTCGCCGTAGTAGCCCTGCCGCTCGCCGGTGAGCAGGGTGTGCAGGGCGTGGTGCGCGTCGTCGTTCCACTGGGCGTGCAGGCCGTAGCCACCCGCCTCGCGCGGGATGATCAGCCGGGGGTCGTTCAGGTCGGACTCGGCGATCAGCGACAGCGGCCGGCCGAGGTGGGTGGAGAGCGACTCCACCTCGACCGCCAACTGCTCCAGCAGCGGGGTGGCCCGGGAATCGACCAGCGCGTGCACGGCGTCCAAGCGCAGCCCGTCGACGTGGTAGTCGCGCAGCCACATCAGCACGCTGTCGACGATGTAGCGGCGCACCTCGTCGGAGTGCGGACCGTCCAGATTGACCGCGCGCCCCCAGGGGTTGGTCTGCTCGGCCAGGTAGGGGCCGAACCGCGGCGCGTAGGCCCCGGAGGGCCCGAAATGGTTGTAGACGACGTCGAGGATCACCCCCAGGCCCTTGGCGTGGGCCGCGTCGACCAGCCGTTTCAGGCCGTCCGGCCCGCCGTAGGGCTGGTGCGGGGCATACCAGCAGACCCCGTCGTAGCCCCAGTTGTGCTCGCCGTTGAAGGCGTTCACCGGGAGCAGTTCGACCATGTCGACGCCGAGTTCGACCAGGTGGTCGAGGCGGCCGATCGCCGCGTCGAAGGTGCCCTCCGGGGTGAAGGTGCCGACGTGCAGCTCGTAGAGGATGCTGCCGGGCAGTTGCCGGCCGGTCCACGACGTGTCGGTCCAGTCGAACGCGGCGTGGTCGTAGAGCCGGCTCGGCCCGTGCACCCCGTGCGGCTGCCACGCGGAACGCGGATCGGGCAGCGGCTGGTCGTCGTCGTCGAGGAGGAAGGCGTAGTCGGTGCCGGGGCCGGCGCCGGGCACCTCGACCCGCCACCAGCCGTCCGGCCCGGCACGCATCGCGCGGTCGGCGCCGCCGGTCAGGCGCAGCCGGACCCGGGCGGCGTCCGGCGCCCACACCGCGAATTCGGTCATGACGCAGCCTCCACGGACTCGGGGGTGGGAGCCAGCAGCGCGACGGGATAGGTGCTCAACAGATCATGAAGGAGCAGGTCAGACCCACTGTAGACCCGACCGGTGAACATGTCCGTAACACGATGAACGGAAATCGACAGCGTGGTCTGCCGCCAGCCGCCGGCGCGGGCCAGCGCGAGCGGCAGCCGGGTCGCCACCGCGATCGCGCCGCCCCGGTCGAAGGCGACCGCGTGCCGACCGGCCGGGCCGTGCGCGGGCACCGGCCGGTAGCCGGTGAACAGCTCCGGGCGGTCCCGGCGCAGCCGCAGGGTGCGGGAGACCACCAGCAGCTTGGCCGCCCCGCCGGCGTCGACCGGGGGCCGCCAGCCGCCGTCGAGCCGGTCCAGCAGCTGCCGGCGTACGGCGAAGTCGACCGGCCGGCGGTTGTCCGGGTCGACCAGCGAGTTGTCCCACAGCTCGGTGCCCTGGTAGGTGTCCGGCATCCCGGGCATGGCCAGCTGCACCAGCTTCTGCCCGAGCGAGTTGGACCAGCCGGCCGGAGTGATCTCGGACGCGAACGCGGTCAGCTCGGCGTGCAACTCCGGGTCGTCGTACATCGCGTCGACCATGGCGTGCATCGCCCGCTCGAACGCCGGGTCCGGGTCGGTCCAGCTGGTCGACGCGGCGGCCTCCCGGGCCGCCTTCTCGGCGTACGCGTGCAGCCGCTCGCGCTCGATCGACCAGGCGCCGACGGCGGTCTGCCACAGCAGGTGCGCGAAGGCCGGGTCGGGCAGCGGCGCGCGTTCCATCCAGTCGCTCACCAGCGACGCCCACCGCTCCGGCAGCTCCGACAGGACGGCCAGCCGAGCCCGCACGTCCTCCGACCGCTTGGTGTCGTGGGTGGAGAGCGTGGTCATGCCCGCCGGCCAGCGGACCTGTCGGGCGGTCGCGAAGCGGTGGAACTCGGCGGGCGGCACGCCGAAGTGGGCGGGGCTGCCGCCGACCTCGTTGAGCGCCACAAACCGGCTCCATCGGTAGAACGCGGTGTCCTCCACGCCCTTGGCCATCACCGCCCCGGTGTACTGGGGGAAGCGTCGGGCCAGTTCGTCGTCGGGGTCGCGCAGCCGGCGGGTGACCGCGTCCAGGGCGCCGGTGAGGTCGGGGCGGCGCCGGCCGGCCTCGGCGCGGGCGGTGGCCAGGTGCCGGGCGCCCTCGGGCGGGTAGCCCCGGTAGACCGGGAAGGCGGCGGCGAGTTCGGCCAGCGCCGCCCGGGCCGCGGCCGGCGCCACGTCGGGGACCAGGGCGGCCAGCCGGGTCAGCTCGGCGGTCAGCAGCCGGGTGGCCGCGGCGAGCTTGGTGTCGTGGGTCAGGTTCTGCCAGGAGGTCGGCCGGCCGACCAGCCGGGTGTCGAGGGCGGTGAAATCGGCCTCGGCGTCGGGGTCGACGAAGAGCCCGCAGACGGCGGCGACGGCGTCGTAGCCGGTGGTGCCGTCCACCGGCCAGTCCGGCAGCTCCTCGCCGTACTCCAGGATCTTCTCCACCAGCAGCCAGACCCCCGGCGCGGCCGCCCGCAGCCGGGCCAGGTAGCCGGCCGGGTCGCGCAGCCCGTCCGGGTGGTCGACCCGGATGCCGTCGGCCTCGCCGGCGGCCACCCAGCGCAGGATCTCGGCGTGGGTGGCGGCGAACACCTCCGGGTCCTCCACCCGTAGGCCGGCCAGGTCGGAGACGGCGAAGAACCGGCGGTAGGTCAGCTCGGCGTCGCCGCGGCGCCAGGAGACCAGCTCGTAGTGCTGCCGGTCGTGCACCTGCCGCGGGGTGCCGTCGCCGGTGCCGTCGGCGATCGGAAAGCGGTGCTCGTGGTAGCGCAGCTCGCCGTCGGCCAGCTTGAGGTCGTCCAGCGCGTTCGGCGCTTCGGCCAGCACCGGCAGCAGCAGCCGGCCGCGGTCCCAGTCGATGTCGAACCAGCGGGCGTACGCCGACTCGCGGCCCCGGCGCAGCACGTCCCACCAGGCGGGGTTGGCCGCCGGCACGGCCACCCCGGCGTGGTTGGGGACGATGTCCACGACCAGGCCGAGGCCGACCGCCCGCAGGGCGCGCAGCAGTCGCTGCCGGGCAGCCTCGCCGCCGAGCTCCGGGTTGGCCGCCCGGTGGTCGACCACGTCGTAGCCGTGCGCGGAGCCGGGGGTGGCGGTCAGCAGCGGCGCGCTGTAGAGATCGGTGACGCCGAGGTCGGCGAGGTAGCCGGCGAGACCGGCGGTGGCGTCCAGGTCGAAGCCGGGGCGGACCTGCACCCGGTAGGTCGCGCGAGGGGTCGCGGACATGTCACGCCGTCCTCTCCAGCACCACCATGCAGCGGTCGGGGACGGTCAGCGCGCCGCCGGCCTCGACCACGGTCGGTTTCTCCGGTTCCGGTTCGGCGGTGCTGATCAGCTGCTCCCACCGCTGCCCGAACTCGGCCGGCGGCAGGGTGAAGTCCAACGGCGCGTCGTGGGCGTTGAAGCAGAGCAGGAAGGAGTTGTCCACGTGCCGCTGGCCGTACTGGCCGCGTTCGCGGATGCCCTCGCCGTTGACGAAGAGGGCCACCGAGCGGCCGAAGTCGTTGCCCCAGTCCTCGCCGGTCATCTCCCGGCCGTCCGGGGTGTACCAGGCCAGGTCCGGCAGGGGTGACTCGGCGGCCCGGCCGCCGACCGGCAGGCCGGTGAAGAACCGGCGACGGCGGAACACCTGGTGCCGGCGGCGGAAGGCGACCAGCTTGCGGGTGAACTCCAGCAGGTCTGCGTCGGCGTTGTCCCAGTCCACCCAGGCCAGCTCGCTGTCCTGGCAGTACGCGTTGTTGTTGCCGTGCTGGGTGCGGCCCAGCTCGTCGCCGTGGCCGATCATCGGCACGCCCTGGGAGAGGATCAGGGTGGCCAGGAAATTGCGCCGCTGCCTGGCCCGCAGGGCGAGCACCGCCGGGTCGTCGGTCGGCCCCTCCACGCCGCAGTTCCAGGACCGGTTGTGGCTCTCGCCGTCCCGGTTCTCCTCGCCGTTCGCCTCGTTGTGCTTGTCGTTGTACGACACCAGGTCGGCCAGGGTGAACCCGTCGTGGCAGGTGACGAAGTTGATGCTGTGGAACGGGCGGCGCCCGTCGTCCTGGTAGAGGTCGGCGGAGCCGGAGATGCGGGAGGCGAACTCGGCCAGGGTGGCCGGCTCGCCGCGCCAGAAGTCCCGCACGGTGTCCCGGTACTTGCCGTTCCACTCGGTCCACACCGGCGGGAAGTTGCCCACCTGGTAGCCGCCCGGGCCGACGTCCCACGGCTCGGCGATCAACTTGACCTGGCTGACCACCGGGTCCTGCTGCACCACCTCGAAGAAGGTGGAGAGGCGGTCCACCTCGTAGAACTCGCGGGCCAGGGTGGCGGCGAGGTCGAAGCGGAAGCCGTCGACGTGCATCTCGGTCACCCAGTAGCGCAGCGAATCCATGATCAGCTGGAGCGAGTGCGGGCTGCGCACGTTGAGGCTGTTGCCGGTGCCGGTGTAGTCGACGTAGTGGCGCCGGTCGTCCTCGCTGAGCCGGTAGTAGCTGGCGTTGTCGACGCCCTTGAAGCTCAGCGTCGGGCCGAGGTGGTTGCCCTCGGCGGTGTGGTTGTA
Organism: Micromonospora sp. LZ34; assembly: GCF_052981855.1. Taxonomy (NCBI): domain Bacteria; kingdom Bacillati; phylum Actinomycetota; class Actinomycetes; order Micromonosporales; family Micromonosporaceae; genus Micromonospora; species Micromonospora sp. LZ34. The sequence continues at coordinate 45,057 of NZ_JBRIQN010000023.1, read as the reverse complement.
GACCACGTCGAGGATCACCTCGATGCCGGCGGCGTGCAGCGCCCGGACCATGCCGCGGAACTCCTGCACCTGCTGGCCGAGCCGGCCGAGCGCGGAGTAGCCGTGGTGCGGGGCGAAGAAGCCGATGGTGTTGTAGCCCCAGTAGTTGCGCAGGCCCAGGTCGGCCAGCCGGTGGTCGTGCACGAACTGGTGCACCGGCATCAGCTCGATGGCGGTCACCCCGAGCGTCGTCAGGTGCTCGATCATCGGCGGGGAGGCGATGCCGGCGTACGTGCCGCGCAGCTCGTCGGGGATGTCGGGGTGGCGCATGGTCAGGCCGCGCACGTGCGCCTCGTAGATCACCGAGTGGTGGTACGGGGTGCGCGGCGGCTTGTCGTTGCCCCAGTCGAAGTACGGGTTGACCACCACCGACTTCGGCATGAACGGCGCCGAGTCGGTGCTGTTCATCCGCTCCGGGTCGCCGTGCTCGTAGTCGTAGAGCGCCGGGTCCCACCGGACGTCGCCGTCGATCGCCTTGGCGTACGGGTCGAGCAGCAGCTTGTGCGGGTTGCAGCGCAGCCCGTTCGCCGGGTCGTACGGCCCGTGCGCCCGGTAGCCGTACCGCTGCCCGGGCTCGACTCCCGGGAGGTAGGCGTGCCAGACGTAGGCGTCCACCTCGCGCAGTTCGATCCGCCGCTCCGCGCCGGTGTCCCACTCGTCGAAGAGGCAGAGCTCGATCCGCTCGGCCACCTCCGAGAAGATCGCGAAGTTGGTGCCCATCCCGTCGTAGGTGGCGCCCAGCGGATAACGCTCGCCCGGCCAGACCTGCATGTCGCTCCTTCGGCACAAGATCATGAGCGCACCCCGCACCATGAGCACACCACGCGGCGGAGCCGGCGGTGTGCACGCCGGGTATTGCCCCGCCCGCTCCACGGCCAATCCACCCGTTCGGCCGATGACCGTAATCCGCCCGACTGATCCGCGTTGAACCCTTCGGGTGGCGTCCGTCACCTTGGCCCTTTTCGAGATGCGGGATCGGTGCCGATGCCTTTTGCTTGTTCGCGGGACGCGCCCACGCGTCACCGCCTCGGCCCTCGGCCACCCTTCCTTCCGCTCCGCCGGCACCGGCGCCGGCGCGTCCCACCCTGCATGGACGGAGATTGATGTGACGACGCTGCGGGTCGGCGAGCCGCTCGCCACCGCCCCGGACCGGACCTGCCGGCCCACCCTCACGTCCCGCCCGGCGATCCCGCAGCCCGCCGCCGGCGGTGTCGCCCCGCCGGCCCGGCGCATCCTGATGCTGTCCTGGGAGTACCCGCCGGTGCTCGTCGGCGGTCTCGGCCGCCACGTCCACGCCCTCTCCGTCGCCCTGGCCGCCGCCGGCCACCAGGTCACCGTCGTCACCCGACACGCCGACGGCGCACCCCTGGAGGAATACGCCGACGGCGTCCGCATCATCCGCGCCGCCGAAGACCCCGTCACCTTCCCCCTCGCCACCAACTCCCTCCTGGCCTGGACCATGGCCTTCAACCACACCCTCACCCGCGCCGCCCTCCGTGCCACCGAAACCGACGACTACGACCTCATCCACGCCCACGACTGGCTCGTCGCCCACACCGCGATGACCCTGCGCGAGCACCTGGACATCCCGCTGGTCAGCACCATCCACGCCACCGAGGCGGGCCGGCACCAGGGCTGGCTGCCCGAGGAGATGAACCGCACCATCCACGGCGTGGAGCAGTGGCTCAGCTCCGAGTCGGGCCGGGTGATCGTCTGCTCTGGCTACATGCGGGACGAGGTGACCGGGCTGTTCGGCGTCCCCGCCGGCCGGGTCGACGTGGTGCCCAACGGCGTCGAGCCGCAGCGCTGGCGGGCGCCGGCCGCCGCGGTCGCCGCCGCCCGGGCCCGGTTCGCCGGGGACGGGCCGCTGGTCACCTTCGCCGGTCGGCTGGTCTACGAGAAGGGCGTGCAGCACCTGATCGCCGGGCTGCCCCGGCTGCGGGAACGGCACCCGGAGCTGCGGGTGGTGATCGCCGGGGACGGCCCGTACCGCGGCAAACTGGAGGCCGACGTGCACCGGCTCGGCCTCGGGTCCGCGGTGAGCATGCCCGGCTTCCTCGGCGGCGCCGAGCTACCCGCGGTGATGGCGGCGTCGGACTGCTTCGCGGTGCCGAGCATCTACGAGCCGTTCGGCATGGTCGCGCTGGAGGGCGCCGCCGCCGGTGCGCCGCTGGCGGTCGCCGCGACCGGCGGGCTGGCCGAGATCGTCGAGCCCGGCGTGACCGGGATGACGTTCCGCCCGCACGACCCGGACGGGCTCACCGACGCGGTGCACGCCCTGCTCTCCGACCGGGAGCGGGCCCGGGCGCTGGCCCGCCGGGCCCGGGCCGTGGTGCACGAGCAGTACGGCTGGGCGGCGATCGCGCAGCGCACCGGGGCGACCTACGCGGCGGCGATCGCCACCGCGCCCGCGTTCACCACCGAGCGCACCGCGCAACGCATGGCCCACGGCCGCGCCCTCCCGCCGATCCCCACCGGCAACCTCCTCGCCGCCGCCGGCCTCCGCTAACCCCGCCCCGCTCCCCGCTCCCCCACCCGTCCCCGCACACGGTTGATCATGGAGTTTGCGTCAGAATCCGCGCGATTCCTGACGCAAACCTCATGACCACCGCCGTGGGCGCGAAGGGGGCGGGCGGGCGGATCGGCGGGGGCGGGTCGGCGGGCGGGAACGGGACCGGCCGCCGACCCCTGGTGGGGGCGGCGGCCGGTGGGTGTCGGAGTGGGTGTCAGCGGTCGGCGAACGGGACGTAGTTCCGCTCGGGGGAGCCGACGTAGACCTGCCGCGGACGGCCGATCTTGGTCTCCGGGTCGTTGATCATCTCGCGCCACTGGGCGATCCAGCCGGGCAGCCGGCCCAGCGCGAAGAGCACCGTGAACATCTTCGTCGGGAAGCCCATGGCCTTGTAGATCAGGCCGGTGTAGAAGTCCACGTTCGGGTAGAGCTTGCGGGAGACGAAGAAGTCGTCCGCCAGAGCGATCTCCTCCAGCTCCATCGCGATGTCCAGCAGCGGGTCCGGCTTGGCCATCCGGCCGAGCACGTCCTGGGCGGCCTTCTTCACGATCGCGGCACGCGGGTCGTAGTTCTTGTAGACCCGGTGGCCGAAGCCCATCAGCTTGACGCCGTCCTGCTTGTCCTTGACCTTGCGGACGAAGGACCGTACGTCGTCGCCCTGGGCCTGGATCTTCTCGAGCATCTCCAGCACGGCCTGGTTGGCGCCGCCGTGCAGCGGGCCGAAGAGGGCGTTCACGCCGGCCGAGACCGAGGCGAAGAGATTGGCGTTGCTGGAACCGACCAGCCGGACGGTCGAGGTGGAGCAGTTCTGCTCGTGGTCGGCGTGCAGCACGAACAGCATGTCCAGCACCCGCGCCATCACCGGGTCGACCTCGTACGGCTCCGCCGGCACGCCGAAGGTCATCCGCAGGAAGTTCTCCACGTAGCCCAGCGAGTTGTCCGGGTACAGCAGCGGCTGGCCGATCGACTTCTTGTAGGCGTACGAGGCGATGGTGGGCACCTTCGCCATCAGCCGGACGGTGGACATCTCCACGTGCGAGGAGTCGAACGGTTCCAGGCTGTCCTGGTAGAAGGTGGAGATCGCGCTGACCGCCGAGGAGAGCACGGCCATCGGGTGGGCGTCGCGGGGGAAGCCGTCGAAGAAGCGGCGCATCTCCTCGTGCAGCAGCGAGTGCCGGCGGATCCGCTCGCTGAACTCGGTCAGCTGCTGCTCGGTCGGCAGCTCACCGTAGATCAGCAGGTAGGAGACCTCCAGGAAGGAGGACTTCGCGGCCAACTGCTCGATCGGGTAGCCCCGGTAGCGCAGGATGCCCGCGTCGCCGTCGATGTAGGTGATCGCGGACGAGCAGGCCGCGGTGTTGACGAAACCGGGGTCGTACGTCGTCAACCCGGTTTCCTTCAGCAGCTTGCCCACCCCGATACCGGCGGGGCCCTCGACCGCGGACTGCACCGGCATCGACAGCTGCCCACCGGGGTGATCGAGCTTGACTTCCGTCATGTGGTTCCTCGCTTCGCCGGCAAGATCTACGTTGAATTGCCTTCGCTTCTACCGTATTCGCGGTTGCCGGGACACCGCCCACCGTGGTTCTGCGGTGAGGCCTGCGTCACCCGATTCCCGACCAGCCGGCGGGGAAACCCGTGCGACCGGGCGCCGGAGCCGGGCCGCACCGGTGCGGACGTGCCGTGGGAGCGCGACCGGGAGCGAGCCTGCTCATCCTGTGGGAGCGCGACCGGATGTGCCTTCCGGGACCGGCCGATTGTGCTGCGGGAGCACGCGCCGAACGGGGCCGGGCGCGGGGCGCGCTCAGGAGAGGGCGAGCCGGTGCAGCGTACCGTCGGCGGCGAGCTGGTAGACCTCCAGCCGGTTCGCGCCGGCGGCGAAGAGCCGGTCGTCGGCGAGCAGGGCGGCGAACCGCCGGCCGCCGGCGTCGCGGGCCACGACCGGGACCACGGCGCCGACCCGGCCGTTCACCGCGACCGCGAGCAGCGTGCCGTCCGGCACCGGGTCGGGCACGTCGCCCCAGACCAGCGCTGGCAGCCGGCCGGTGTCCGGATCGACGTCGCCGAACGCGGCCAGGTCGGCGACCCGGGCCGAGCCGCCGGTCGGCCGGTTCCCCACCGCGGTGCCGACCAGCGGGTGTACGGCCGGCGGCGGAAGCGGGCCCGGCACCCCGCCGGGGAGGGGCACCAGCTGGCCGGGGCGATCGTAGAACGACTTCCCGGCACCGCGCGGCGTCTGTCGGGCGGACCGCCCGTCGACCCGGTGGGGCAGCCGGATGGCGGCCTCGTCGGCGAGCGTGGGCAGCAGGTCGACGTGCTCCCAGTTGCGGTCGTCGACCCGGCCGGCACGCTGGCCGGGCGACTTGACGAACATCGGCACCCAGGCGACCTCGTCCGACGCGGCCCGGATCGCGTCCATGCCCCGCCCCTGGGCGCCCTGGGTGAAGCTCACCCCGTGGTCGGCGGTGACGACCAGCAGGGCCTGGTCGTAGAGGCCGGTGGCGCGCAGCGTGCGCAGCGTCTCGCCGATCAGCCGGTCGGTGTAGCCGAGCTGCGCGAGGTGGCGTTGCCGGGCCAGGTCCACCCAGCCGGCGCCCTCGTTCGGCAGGTCCTCCGGGGCGTCGTAGCGCGCCCCGGAAGGCAGGTAGGTCCACGGCGAGTGCGGCATCAGCAGGTGCAGGAAGTGCAGCGTGGGCCGGGCCGCGGGCTTGAGGCCGGCCAGGAACGCGGTGAACCGCGCCGGCTGGTTGTCGTCCAGGTTGTCCCAGCGGAACTTGGGGTCGGCCGGGACCGGTTCGGCGGCGTCCAGCCCCGCCTCGGCGCGGGTGCGCTCCCGGTAGGAGTCCTCCGGGTCGATCCGGCTCTCCACCGGCGCGGCCACCCGGCCCAGCAGCTTGCCGGTCTCCCGGACCAGCACGCCGAGCCCCTGCTCCGGGGTGACCGGCTGGTCGCAGCGGCTGGGCGGGCAGAGTCGGGTGATGCTCTCCTCTGCGCGGATGTCGTACAGGCCGCCGAAGGCGGTGAAGAGGTTGTCCGGGTACTGCGAGTAGTGCGGGGCCACACCGCGCGCCGGGTACCGGCCGGTGAGCATCGCCGGCAGCGCGTACGGGGTCCAGCCGCTGACCCCGGTGGCGTTGCGGTACCAGGTGGAGCCGGCGGCCAGCTCGGCGAAGTGCGGGAACCGGGCCGCGTCGATCCGCCCGTCCGGGCCGAGCAGGGAGACCAGCGGCAACTCGTCGAGGACCAGCAGGACCACCGGCGGATGCCGTCCCCCCTGGGCCGCGCCGGCCGCGCCGCCCTCGCCGCGGGGCAGCACCACGGCCGACGCGGGTGAGGCGAACAGGAACAGCCCGACGAAGACCAGCGGACCGGCGGCGGCCACCCGCAGCACCCGCCCGGGCGCCCGCCACCGCCGGTGCGCCGCCGCCCCGGCCGCGCCGGCCACCACCGCCACCACCAGCAGCGGTACGCCGCGCAGGCCGGTGGCGTGCCGGCCGGCCTGCACGGCCAGCGCGGCCAGCAGCAGCCCGACCAGCAGCGTGTGCGTGGCGGCGCGGACGGCCCGGCCGGCCAGCCGGGTGAGCGCGCCGAGCAGCCCCACGGCCAGCGTGGGCGCGACCGCGATCAGCACCACCAGGAGCAGGATCTCGCCCCGGTCGGCGCGGTGGAAGAGGAAGAAGTCCGGGCTGCGGCCGAGCACGTCGAGCAGCGGCTGGGTGACCACCAGCCCGACCAGCGCCGCCACCTCCAGCAGCCGGGCGACCTCGGCCCGCCAGCCCGACGACGGTTCGCGGGCCGCCGGCCCGGCCGGGGGCGCGGGCCCGCCCGGGTCCGTACCGCTCGGGCGCGGATCGGTCGGGCCGGGCGCCGTTGCCGGCTCAGCCACCCACGACCACCGCGTACAGGGTCCGGGTGCCCGACGGCAGTTCCAGCCGGCGCTCGATCCGGCCCCGCGCGCCGAGCAGCCGCTCGAACTCGTCGCGCCGGTAGTCGGGGAAGAGTCCGTCGGGCTTGTTGGCCAGCAGCCGGCGGGCCATCGGATCGTCGGGGTGGACGAACTCCACCACGATCCGCGCGCCGGGCGCGCAGAGTTCGGTGAGGAGAGCCACCACCTCGGGCAGCGGCACGTTGCGGCCGATCGCCAGGTGGTGCACCACGGCGAGGGCGAGCACCAGGTCGGCGGCGGCCCGGTCGGCGAAGCCGGCCCGCTCGACGCCCCGCCAGCCGCCGGCCGGTGAGGGGTCGGCGAGGTCCATCACCAGCGGCAGGACGCGCCGCTCGCCCTCGGCGCGCAACGCGCGGTAGAGCTCGTCCACCACGGCCGGGTCCTGTTCCACGGCGACCACGTAGTCGGCGTGCCGGGCGGCGAGCCGGGCGTACCGGCCGTCGTTGGCGCCGAGGTCGAGCACCAGCCGGGCGCGCGGGATGGCGGCCAGCGTTCCGGCGACGAACGCCTCCTTGGCGGCCCGGTCACCCGCCGAGTAGCCACAGGTGCGCTGGTAGGCCGACCAGTGGCTGGCGGCGGCCGGGCGGTCGAGCCGGCGGACCAGCTTCTCGATGCCGCGTACGGTGGCCAGCGCCAGCTCCGCCGAGTAGCCGGCGGCGCGCAGCTGGGCCCGGGCGTCGGCGGTGCTGGTGCCGGCGTGCCGGCTCTGCATCGCCGCGTGCAGGTGCACGTGGGTGAGCACGCCGGGGCGCAGCCGGCGGGCGCCGCCGAAGAGCGGGCGCATCTGGTCGGCGTCGATCCCGTCCACCCGGGCCCGCAACCAGGGCTGGAAGTCCAGCCCGAGGTGGGCGCCGAGCAGCAGCGGATAGAGCAGGGTCTGGCAGAACTGGCGGTAGCCCGCCCAGGGCTCGCCGTCGCGGACCGGGGTGAAGGAGCCGACGTCGATGAAGACCGGCTCGGCGCCGCGCCACTGCAGGTTGTAGGCCGAACCGTCCTTGGTGGTGAACCCGGCCGGCAACGCGGCGCGGAGGATCTCCAGGTGCAGCAGCGCGGCGTCGCGCAGCATGCTGAAGGACCACTCGTACGGGTGGGAGACGAACGGGATGCGCTCGTGCCGGAGCACGGCGGCCCAGCCGGCGCCCGCGGGCAGCAGTGCCGGGTCGGCCGGCTCGGTGCCGCAGACCTTGCCGGCGGCCAGCAGGGCGGGGAAGAAGTCGGTGGCGGCCAGGGCCCGCCACTCCTCGGCCGCCCGCGCGTCGAGCCCGCGCAACACGTCGCCCCCGGCGTGGAAGACCCGGTTGGCCGGGTCGCGGAACGAGGCGGGCTCGGGCCGGACCCCGGTGTCGGAGATCGCCATCGCCGGCGGGTCAGCGCTGGTCGGTGGGCTGCCGGCGGAACCGGTCGACGAGCCGCCGCCAGTAGAGTTTGGCGGCCACCGCCGCGCCGGCCACCCCGCCGACCACCGCCTGCACAATCAGGCTGCCGGACCCCGCGTCCAGGTAGGCCAGATGGTTCACCGACCGCTCCTTCCCCTCGCCGTGTCGACACCGGCGCCCCCGTTATGGCCGGAAATGCCGGACTTCTGACACCGTACGCCGCCTGTCCGCCCCGTGCGGGCCACACCGGCCACTCCGTCCGGCGTCCGTTTCGTTCAAGACACCCGGCCCGGCGCGTCCCTACGGTGGACGCCATGGCACCGACACTCGATCTCATCGGCATGGTCACCAGCGACCTGTCCCGCTCCCTCGCCTTCTACCGGCGGCTCGGCCTGGACATCCCGGCCGAGGCCGACACCGAGTCGCACGTGGAGATCACCCTGCCCGGCGGCCTCCGGCTGGCCTGGGACACCGTGGAGACCATCCGCTCGTTCGACCCGGACTGGAAGCCCGGCCAGGGCGGGGGCGCCAGTCTCGCCTTCCGCTGCGCCGATGCCGCCGAGGTGGACCGCGTCTACGCCGACCTGCTCGCCGCCGGCTACCAGGGGCACCTGCCGCCGTGGGACGCCGAGTGGGGGCAGCGGTACGCGGTGGTGCTCGACCCGGACGGCAACGGCGTGGACCTGTTCGCCTGGGTGGCGGGCGCCGCCGGCTGAGCCGCCCGGCCGGACCGTGCAGCCCACGGGCCGGCGTCGCCGGCTTAGCGCGTCAGCCGGCGGCGAGCAGCACGGTGGGCGGCACCCCGGCCAGGTCGCGCACGTCCCGGGTGAGGTGCGCCTGGTCGGCGTAGCCGCAGCGGGCGGCCACCTCGGCCAGCGGCGTGCCGGCCCGGGCCAGCGCCAGCGCCCGGCGCATCCGCAGGATCCGGGCGAGGGTCTTCGGGCCGTACCCGAACAGCTGCCGGGACCGGCGGTGCAGGGCGCGCGGATCCAGCCCGACCTCGGCGGCGGTCGCGGCCACCGGGGCGCCGGCGGTCAGCGCGGCGGCGACCCGCGCGCCGAGCGGGTCGGGCCCGCCGGTGGCGCGCAGCCGCCGCAGCGCCACCTCGACCAGCACGGCGCCGGGGTCGGCCACGGCCCGCTCGGCCAGGCCGGCGACCTTCCGGTCACCCCAGAGGTCGGCCAGCGGGACCCGCCGGTCCCGCAGCTCGACGGCGGGTACGCCGAACACGGCCGGGCCGGTGCCGGGCGGCAGCCGCAGCCCGACCCAGCGCTGGCCGGGCACGGCCGGGCTCAGGTGGGCGGTGCGGTCCGGCCCGGCCACCAGCAGCCCGGCGTGGCTGGACCAGAGCAGGTCGACGCAGCCGTCCGGCAGCACCCGGTTCGGTGCGGTGCCGGCCGTCGTGGCGGTCCAGAGCACCGCACCGGCGACGCCGGCGGGTCGTTCCCGGTACACGCCGCCCAGCCTGCCACGCCTCCGGTCGGGGCACGACCCCGGCGATCGCCGGTCCGACCGCGGGCCACGCCGCTACCCTGCCGGGGTGCGATGGGTCGTACTGGACGCGCCGCTGGACTCGTCCGGGACGGGCCGGGGCGAGCAGCGGGCGCCCGAGGCGCTGCGCGCCGCCGGCCTGCTCGCCGCGCTCGGCGCGGACGACGGCGGCCGGGTGGACGCGGTGGTGGACGACCCGGAGCGGGACCCGGCCAGCGGGCTGATCGGCGCCGTCCAGGTACGCCGGGCCGGGGCCGCCGTCGCCGCGCGGGTCGGCGAACTGCTCGCCGCCGGTCGCCGCCCCCTGGTGCTGGGCGGTGACTGCGCCATCCTGCCGGGCATCTGCCTGGCCCTGCCGCCGGCGGTGACGCTTTGGTTCGTCGACGGCCACCCGGACTTCTACGACGGGCGCACCTCGGAGACCGGCGAAGGCGCCGACATGGAGCTGTCGGTGGTCACCGGGCACGGCCCGGCCGCCGCCGTGGACCACGACGGCCCGCTCGTCGACCCCGCCCGGGTGCACCTGCTCGGGCACCGCCCGCCCGACGACCCCGCCAGTCAGGTGGAGGCGGACCGGATCGACCCGCGGATCCACCAGCTTCCGGTGCCGGAGCTGCGCCGGCGCGGCGCCGGCGAGGTCGGCGCGGAGCTGGCCGCGGCCGGTGACGGACCGGCCTGGCTGCACCTCGACCTGGACGCGGTCGACCCGCGCGACCTGCCGGCGGTCACCTACCGGGAGCCGGACGGGCTGCGCTGGGCCGAGCTGACCGCGCTGGTCACGCCGCTGGCGCGGGCCGACCGCCTGCTCGGCATGAGCGTGACCGACCTGAACACCGACGAGGACCCCGACGGGCGCCACACGCGGCGTGTCGTCGAGGTCCTCGCCGAACTGCTGAGCCGCTGACCGCGCAGCCGCCGGTCAGCCGCAGTGGTGGTGCATGCCGAGGCGGAGCAGCACGAACCGCAGCACGGTGGCGGCCAGGTTCGCGGCCACCAGCACCGCCAGCTCCACCGGCCGGGACGCGGCGGCCGCCGCCGCGTGCAGCACCGCCAGCGCGCCGCTGGTCAGGGCCAGGCCGAGCCCGAAGGCCAGCAGGCCCTGCAGGTGGTGCCGCCCGGCGTGCCGGCGCCCGGAGATGCCGAAGGTCAGCCGCCGGTTCGCGGCCGTGTTGGCCACGGCGGTGACCAGCAGCGCCAGCAGGTTCGCCGGCTGGGCGCCGAGCGCCGGCCGGATCGCCACGAAGAGCACCAGGTACGCCAGTGTGCTGGCCACCCCGACCGCCGCGAACCGGACCAGCTGCCGGGGCAGCCCGACCGGCACCCGCGCCGGCGGCACGGTCAGCGGGGCGCGGCCCAGTTGCTCGCGCAGCTCGGTCAGCGGTAGCGCGCCGGTCAGCAGCGCGCGCCCCAGCCGGCCGATGCCCCGCAGGTCGGCGTACGCGGTGGCGACGATGTCCACCCGGCTGTCCGGGTCGTCCACCCAGTCCACCGGAACCTCGTGGATGCGCAGGCCGGCCCGCTGGGCGAGCACCAGCAGCTCGGTGTCGAAGAACCAGCCGGTGTCCTGGACCAGCGGGAGCAGGCCCTCGGCGACGTCCGCCCGGATCGCCTTGAACCCGCACTGCGCGTCTGAGAACCGGGCGGCGAGGGTGCTGCGCAACAGCAGGTTGTAGGCCCGGGAGATGGCCTCCCGCTTGGCGCCCCGGACCACCCGTGAGGTACGCGCCAGCCGGGTGCCGATCGCCAGGTCGGAGTGGCCGGAGATGAGCGGCGCGACCAGCGGCAGCAGCGCGGCCAGGTCGGTGGAGAGGTCCACGTCCATGTACGCCAGCACCGGCGCGGACGAGGCCGACCAGGCCGCCCGCAGCGCCCGGCCGCGTCCCTTGTCGGCCAGGTGCAGCACCCCGACCCCAGGCAGCTCGGCGGCGAGCCCCTCGGCCACCGCGTGGGTGCCGTCGACACTGGCGTTGTCGGCGATGGTGATCTGGAACGGGTACGGGAAGTGCTCGGTCAGGTGCGCGTGCAGCCGCCGTACGCGCGGGCCGAGGTCGGTCTCCTCGTTGTAGACGGGAATCACCACGTCCAGCACCGCGGCGGGTGCGACGGGCCGGGCCCGCACGGCCGACCGGGGATCGATGGAGCTGGTCATGCTCTCCCCTCCGCGGCGTCGGTCAGGTCGTAGACGGTGACGCCGTCGACTGTTCGCGCCTCGAACGTCGCGACGACCCAGGTGGCGATCTCCTGGGCGGCCGCGCTGCCGCCGTCGGCCCGGAATCCGGCGCCGCCGATGAACCAGTGGATCCGGCGGTCGGCGACGTACCGCTGGAACTGCGCCAGGGTCGGCGACGGGTCGCTGCCGTTGAAGCCGCCGACCGCCATCACGGGATCGCCGGTGGCCAACTGGTAGCCGGAGGCGTTGTTCGAGCCGACGGTCGCGGCGATCCAGGTGTAGTCGTCGCTGTCGCGGCTCAGCAGGTCGCGCAGCGCGGCGCTGGGCTCGCGCGAGTCGAGCAGTCCGCCCATGCCGTCGCCCCGGGCCAAGGCTTCCGCGCCGGGCGGCAGCTGCCCGCCGCCGGGGACCTGGCCCGGGATCGGCAACTGGCCCCGGTCGGCGCGCTGGCCGTCGGCCGGGAGCTGGCCGGCACCCGGGCCGGCGGGAGGCTGACCGGCCCGGCCAGCCCCGGGCGGCTGACCGCCGGGGCCGCCGCCGGGGCCGAAGCCGCCGCGGACCGCCGGCCCGGCGGACGGGATCGACCCGGTGTGCGGGGTGCCGGCGGTCTGCCCGGCGTACGCCGCCGGCCCGGCCAGCGCCGCGGCGGCGCCCAGCGCGAGCGCCACCGGGGCCAGCCGGCGGAACCGCCGGTCGGCCAGCACCAGCAGCGCCGCGGCGGCCAGCCCGGCGACCAGCACGGCGGTGCGCAGCCACGGGTACCAGTCGGGGCTGCGACCCAGCAGCGTCCAGGACCACCAGGCGGTGACCGCGATCGCCCCGGCCAGGGTCGAGGTGGCCGCCATCGACCGCCACCCGGGCCCGCCGGCGCGCTGCCGCCGGAGCTGGGTGACGCCGATGCCGACCAGCGCGCCGACGGCCGGGGCGAGGGCCACCGTGTAGTACGCGTGGAAGATGCCGGACATGAAACTGAAGATCAGTCCGGTAACCAGCAGCCAACCGCCCCAGAGCAACAGCCCGGCCCGGGCGCGGTCGGTACGGGCCGCCCGGCCGGCCAGCGCCAGGCCGGCGACCAGCAGGATCAGCGCGGCGGGCAGCAGCCAGGAGATCTGGCCGCCGACCTCGGTGCCGAACATCCGCAGCCAGCCCGCCTGCCCGTCGAACGGACCCCCGCCGCCGGTCCGGCCGCCGCCGACGCTGCCCACCTCGTCGCCGGTGATCCGGCCGAGGCCGTTGTAGCCGAGGGTCAGCTCCAGGATGCTGTTGGTCTGCGAGCCGCCGACGTACGGCCGGGCATTCGCCGGGACCAGCTCGACGATCGCCACCCACCAGCCGGCGGCCACCACCATGCCGAGCCCGGCCAGCAGGACCTGGCGCAGCCGCCGCCACCCGCCGGTCGGCGCGGCCAGCAGGTAGACCCCGGCGAAGACCGGCACCACCAGGAACGCCTGGAGCATCTTGGTGAGGAAGCCGAAGCCGACCAGCGCGCCGGCCAGCACGAGCCACCGGGTGCCGGCCGACTCGACCGCCCGCACCGTCGCGTACGCGGCGGTGACCAGCAGCAGCACCAGCAGTGCGTCCGGGTTGTTGAACCGGAACATCAGGGTGGCCACCGGGGTGAGCGCGAGCACCGCACCGGCGATCAGGCCGGCGGCCGGGCCATGCCAACGCCGGACGGTGGCGTACAGGACGCCGACCGAGGCGACCCCGCACAGCACCTGCGGCACCAGCAGCGCCCAGCTGTTGAGGCCGAAGAGGCGTACCGAGAGGGCCATCAGCCACAGTGCCGCTGGGGTCTTGTCGACGGTGATCGAGTTGGCCGCGTCCGACGAGCCGTAGAAGAACGCCTTCCAGCTCACCGAGCCGGCCTGCGCCGCCGCGGCGTAGAACGAGTTGGCCCAGCCGGAGGCGCCCAGCCCCCACAGGTAGAGCAGGCCGGTGGCCAGCAGCAGGGCGACCAGCGCGGGTCGGGTCCAGCGCGGCGGGCGCCGGTCGGGTCGGGGCGGTGGTCGTTCGCCGGCTCCGCGGGCCGCCGGCTCGGACGCCGGCGGGCTGGGCACGGTCAGCACACTCGGGATTCGGTCCATGCCGGCGAGCCTCCGGGGCCCACCTGGCCTGCCCCGATGAGCCGGCTATGCGTCCGCTGTGGGATTCGGCAGCCGCACGGTGAACACGGTCCGGCCGGGCCGGCTGTCCGCCGCGACGGTGCCGTGGTGGGCCTCCACCACGGCGGCCACGATGGCCAGGCCGAGACCGGTGCTGCCGTGCGCCCGGGAGCGCGAACTGTCCGCGCGGGCGAAGCGTTCGAAGACCTCCGGCAGCAGCTCCGGGGGCACCCCGGGGCCGTCGTCGGCGACGCTGAGCACCGCGGCATCCGGCTCGGCGCGCAGCGTCGTGGTGACCGTGCTGCCCGGCGGGGTGTGCACCCGCACGTTGGCCAGCAGGTTCGCCAGCACCTGGTGCAGCCGCGCGGCGTCGCCGGGGACCTGGATCACCACGTCGGGCAAGTCGAGCCGCCAGCAGTGCTCCGGGCCGGCCGCGTGCGCGTCGCTGACCGCGTCCACCACCAGCGCGGTGAGGTCGACCGGTTCGACCGCGAGCGGCCGGCCGGCGTCCAGCCGGGCGAGCAGCAGCAGGTCGTCGACGAGGCGGGTCATCCGGGTGCTCTCCGACTCCACCCGGCGCAGCGCGTGCGCCACGTCGGGCGGCACCCGGGCCCGGCCGCGCCGGGCCACCTCGGCGTAGCCCCGGATGGCGGCCAGCGGGGTGCGCAGCTCGTGGCTGGCGTCGGCGACGAACTGGCGTACCCGGGTCTCGCTGGCCTGCCGGGCGGCGAGCGCGTCGGCGACGTGGCCGAGCATCCGGTTCAGCGCGCCGCCGACCTGGCCGACCTCGGTCCGCGGATCGGTGTCCGCCGCCGGCACCCGCTCGGAGAGCGCCACCTCGCCGCGGTCCAGCGGCAGCTCGCTCACCCGGCCGGCGGTCGCGGCGACCCGACGCAGCGGGCGCAGCGTGGCCCGCACGATCAGCGCCCCGGCGGTGCCGGCCACCAGCAGGCCGGCGGTGGCCACCCCGGCCTGCGCGGCGACCATCCACCAGACGGTCTCCCGCACCCCGGCCAGGGGCAGCGCGACGACCTGGGCCCGTCCGCGGGGCAACTGCCGGGCCACCGCGCGGTAGTCGCCGCGCTCGCCCAGGTCGACCGTGCGCGGCGCCCCGCCCACCGGCAGCCGGGCCAGCGCCGCCACCTCCCCGACCGGCACCGGCTCACCGCCGGGCCGGGTGCCGGCCTGGGTCCGCGCCTCGGTCACCCGGCCGTCGACGACCGTGGCGGCGACGGAGCCGGGCGGCAGCCCCGGCGGGAGGTCCGGCCGGCCCGCCGAGAACGGCGGGAACGGGCGGTCGCCCCGGGACATCGCCCCGGGCACCAGCTGGGCGTCGATCCGCTCGACCAGGAACTGCCGCAGCGCCACCGTGGTCAGGCCGCCGATCGCGACGCTGACCAGCGCCAGCAGCCCGACCAGGGTGACCACCAGCCGGGTACGCAGCGACCAGCCGGCGAGCCAGCGCCGCAGCCGGCCCGGCTGACCGGCGCGGTCACCCGGCCGGCTTGAGGACATACCCCGCCCCGCGCAGCGTGTGGATCATCGGCTCGCGGCCCGCGTCGATCTTCTTCCGCAGGTACGAGATGTAGAGCTCGACGACGTTGGCCTGGCCGCCGAAGTCGTAGTGCCAGACCCGGTCCAGGATCTGCGCCTTGCTCAGCACCCGTCGCGGGTTGCGCATCAGGTAGCGCAGCAGTTCGAACTCGGTGGCGGTCAGGGTGATCGACTCGCCGGCGCGGCGCACCTCGTGGCTGTCCTCGTCGAGGCTGAGGTCACCGACGGTGAGCACCGCCTCCTCCCGCGCGGCGACCGCGAGGCCGGACCGGCGCAGCAGCCCCCGCAGCCGGGCGATCACCTCCTCCAGGCTGAACGGCTTGGTGACGTAGTCGTCGCCGCCCACGGTCAGCCCGGCGACCCGGTCCTGCACCGCGTCCCGGGCGGTCAGGAAGAGGACCGGGACGGTCGGGGCGTGCTCGCGCAGCCGCCGCAGCACCTGGAATCCGTCCTGGTCCGGCAGCATCACGTCGAGGATCACCGCGTCCGGCTGGAGCTGCCGCGCCGCGCTCAGCGCCGCCGTCCCGTCGCCGGCCGTGCGCACCTGCCAGCCCTCGTAGCGCAGCGCCATCGCGAGCAGGTCGGCCAGGGTCGGCTCGTCGTCGACCACCAGCACCCGGACCGGCTCACCGTCCGGGCGCCGCAGCTCCACCCGGGTCTGCCCGTTCCTCTCCATGGCCGCCATGGTGGCCGGGCAGCCTGCGGCGCACGTGTGTGCCGGCTGTGTGCCAGCTGTGCGGGCGGCTCACTCGGTGATGCCGACCGGGTCGGTGCGCACGTAGGTCATCGTCCAGGTGCCCCCACCGTCCGGGTGGCCCCGCTCGTAGAGGTGGTCCGGCCCGCCCGGCATGGCCGCGCCGGCCTCGCCGGGGTGGCTCAGGATCCATCGCGCCGGCGGCGCGCCGTCGGGGTCGGCGGGCAGCTCCCGGACCAGGTCGTGGGCCGGCCCGCCGACGAACCGAACGCTCACCTCGCTCATCGCCCGACCTCCTGCGCGTCGCGGCGGCCGGCCCGCCGGCCCGGACACCGCCCTGGCTCGCAAGCTACCGCAGCGCCGCGCCGGCCAGACCCGGTCGCGTCGGAAGGGCCGGCGGTTTGCCCTGATCGGGGGCCGGGTACCGCGACCGGAGGCACCGCCGCGGTGCCGGAGGTGACGAGCACGAGGAGCGGTCGATGAGGACGCTGGACGGGCGGTACCGGCTCGAACAGCGCATCGGCATCGGCGGCATGTCGGAGGTCTGGCGGGCCCACGACGCGGTGCTGGACCGGCCGGTCGCGGTGAAGTTGATCTCGCCCGGGCAGGAGGAGCAGGACACCTCGGTGGAGCGGATCCGGGCCGAGGCCCGCTCCGCGGCCCGGCTGGTGCACCCGAACGTGGCCAGCGTGCACGACTTCGGCACCTGCGCGACGCTGCCCGGGCGCGAGGTGCCGTACATCGTGATGGAGCTGGCCGAGGGCGAGACGCTGGCCGCGCACCTGCGGGCCGGGCCGCTGGACTGGCGGATCGCGGTGCGGGTCTGCGCCGAGGTGAGCGCCGCGCTGGCCGCGGCGCACGCGCACGGCATCGTG
Organism: Micromonospora sp. LZ34; assembly: GCF_052981855.1. Classification (NCBI taxonomy): domain Bacteria; kingdom Bacillati; phylum Actinomycetota; class Actinomycetes; order Micromonosporales; family Micromonosporaceae; genus Micromonospora; species Micromonospora sp. LZ34. Next base: position 28,295 of record NZ_JBRIQN010000023.1, on the reverse strand, counting down.
CACCGGGACGTCAAGCCGGCCAACGTGATGCTCACCCCGGCCGGGGTCAAGGTGCTCGACTTCGGCATCGCCACCCCGGCGGGCGCCCCGGACCCGACGCCGGACGGGATGGTCGTCGGCACGCCCGCGTACCTGGCGCCGGAACAGCTGGACCGGGCCCCGGCCACCCCGGCCGCCGACATGTACGCCCTCGGCGTGCTGCTCTACTACTGCCTGTCCGGGCGGCTGCCGTACCCGGCCGGCACGATGACCCAGCTGCTCGGCGCGCGCCGCCGGCAACCCCCGCGGCCGCTACCGGAGGTCGACGGGCTGCCGGCGGAGGTGGCCGAGCTGTGCGCGCGCTGCCTGGCCGACGATCCGGCCGCGCGGCCGAGCAGCCTGGTGGCGGCGCTGGTGCTGGCCGAGGCGGTGGACGCCCGGGTGTACGTGCCGATGCGGCTGCCGACTCCCCCGCGGCCGCGGCGGCCGGCGGTGTCCCCGTGGACCGAGCGGGCGGCCGCCGAGGCGACCGAGGTCGCCCCGGTCGCGGACGGGTAGCGGGCGCCGGCTCACCCCCGGAGCCGGCCGATGCGCCCTGCCCTGCGGTTTCACCGGGCAGGGGCCGGGTAGCCGGGCGGGGAGTGACGGGAGGAACGCGATGCCGGATCCGAGTTCCTGGCTCAACGAGACAGCCACCGCGACCGCCGAGGGCGGCCACGTACGCACCGACGACGAGGTGCTCGACAGCGCGCTGGCGTCCCCGCTGGCGCCGCACTGCACCGGGTTGACCCCGTCGCAGCTGCTCGCCGCCGCCTTCGCGTCCTGCCTGCACCATGCGGCGGTGGAGGCGGCCGGGGGGATCACCGACGAGGCGCACACCGTGCAGGTCCGCGCGGAGGCGAAGCTGGGCCGCGACGACGACGGCCGGTACCGGGCCGACGTGCACGCCTCCATCGCCTCGGCCGGGCTGAGCCGGCAGCAGCTGGCGCAGCTGGTCGAGCACGCCGACCAGCTCTGGCCGTTCTCCAGCGGCGACGGCAGCCGCCACCGGCTCACGGTCAGCCCGGCCGAGAACGGTCGCCACTGACCCACCGGCCCGGCCGGCCCGCGGTGGACCGCGTGGCCCAGTCCGGCCGGGCCCGGACGACCGAAGGCGGCCTCCTCCGTTCGGGGGAGGTCGGCACCACCCGCGAACCGTCGTCCCAAGATCGATGATCTGCCGGTTTCCTCCAGGAATATCCGGCATGTAGGGAAAGACGGACACCAGTGTGATGCCGGTTAACTGATCAACTGCCCACGATCGTCCTTCGGATCGGGCCAAATTGTGACGCATGCCACCAACCAGACCGGTGGCAACGGCGGAAGGGCTTTCTAGCCTCGGCGGGTGCACCACGACGACCCCTCCGCCCAGAAGCTGACCGAGGAGCGGCCGGATACCCATCCGACCGACGCCGCATCAACCGAACAGACGATCGGCCGTCACCGCGCCCCCGAACCGCCCCGGCGCCGCGTCCGTGCCCTGCTGACCTCGGCGCCCGCCCGGGTCGCGCTCGCCACCGGCGTCTCCTGCTGCCTCGGCGTGGCCGCGTTCGGTGTCATCCGTAACGACGCCCCGCCGCGTGAGACGGTGGCCGAGGCGGTGGCCGAGCGGGCCGCGGCGGCCGACGAGCCGGCCTCCCGGTCGCTGGACCGGACCGCGTCCCCCGCGCCGGCCAGCCCCAGCCCGACGCCGAAGCCCACCCCCTCGGCCACCCGCAAGCCGCCGAAGAAGCCCGCCAAGCCCCGCCGTCCCCGTCCGGTCGCCGGGCTGACCCAGGCGCAGATGGACAACGCGAAGGTCATCGTGGACGTCGGGCTGGACATGAAGATGCCCCGCCGGGGGCTGGTGGTCGCGATCGCCACCGCCATGCAGGAGAGCAACCTCTACAACTACGCCAGCGGCGTGCTCCCCGAGTCGCAGGACTACCCGCACCAGGCCATCGGCTGGGACCACGACTCCGTCGGGCTGTTCCAGCAGCGCCCCAGCAGCGGCTGGGGCACCGTGCGGGACCTGATGCGCCCGGCGTACGCGGCGCGGGCGTTCTACGCGGCGCTGCGCGAGATCCCCGGCTGGCAGGAGATGAGCGTCACCGGGGCCGCCCAGGCCGTGCAGATCTCCGCCTTCCCCTACGCGTACGCCCAGCACGAGGAGCGGGCCACCACCGTGGTGGCCGCCCTGGTCTGAGCCCGGCCGCCACCCGGTGGTCGTCCGAGCCGCTCAGCGCACCCGCGCGTCGCGTCCGGCGGCGTCCGGCTCGCCACCGGCCGCGGCCCGGGTCGCCGGCACGCCGGAGCCGGTGACCGCCGCGGCCGCGGTCGGGGTGTCCGGGGGCACCGGCTCGACCCGCAGGCCGCCGAGGACCTCGTCGGCCCGGGCCTCCCGGCGCCGCCGGGCCTGCAACGCCGCCTCGAATTCGCGGCGGGCGCGCAGCGCGTCGGCGTACGCCTGCTCGCGCAGCTGCCGGGCCTCCTCGCGGGCCGCGTCGAGCTCGAACCGCGCCCGGGCGAGGATCTCGGCCGCCTCCCGCTCCAGCTCGCCGGGGCCGCGCCGGCCCTCGCCGGCCTCCAGCCGCCGTAGCAGACCCAGGAGCCCGGTCGCCTCCTGCCGGATCAGGTCCCACTCCCGATCGGCTCCCCCGGCGCGCTCCGCCCGCGCCGCGAGCCGGGTCAACCGGACCCCCAGGTCGTCCAGGCAGGAATCGACCTGCCGCGGGTCGTAGCCGGTGTCAACCACGGAGAATCTCATACTGTCGCCCCCCAGGCAGCTGGTGTGTCTTCCCCATCTGGATCCTCTGCGCTGGCGGCGACGGCCGAGCGGGTTCGGGAAAAATGTTCAGCATCCGAGCGCCGGACGGAGCGGGGGTGTCGCGCGGCGGCCCGGCGTGGACGATACGGCCGCGCGGGCGGCGAACCGGACGTCGCGCCGCGTCAGGGACGCTTGGGCAGCACCACGACCCGGCCGAAGAACTCGTCGATCCGGCGCACCACGTCGTTGAAGTCGTCCAGGTCGATCGGCTTGGTGACGTACGCGTTGGCCTGCAGGGTATAGCTGCTGACGATGTCCGTGTCCGCGTTCGAGGTGGTCAGCACGACGATCGGGATGGTCCGCAGGTCCTCGTCACCCTTGACCTCGCCGAGCACCTGCCGTCCGTCCATCCGGGGCATGTTGAGGTCGAGCAGGATGACGTCGGGCCGCCGGGCGTCGATGTGCCGGCCCTCGCGGCGCAGGAACTCCATCGCCTCCTGGCCGTCGCCGACCACGTCGATGACCTTGTCGACGTCGGAGTCCGCGAGCGCCTCCTCGATCATGAGCACGTCGCCCGGGTCGTCGTCCACCACCAGGATGCGGACCGGACCGGGGGTGTCTGCACGCATCACTACCTGCCTCGGGTCGGCGAAGGACGGAGACCGGGCGATCACCGTGCTGGCGGGGAAATCTAGCCCATCACGAGGCGGTCTGTGACGCCGGGTCGGTCATGTCGGACTCGTGGCCCAGGACCTCGCCCAGCCCGGTGACCTGGAGCACCCGCCGCACCCGGCCGGTGGCCCCGGTGATCCGCAGCCATCCCCCGGCGGCCGCGGCGCGGTTGTCCCCTCGCACGAAGGCGGCGATGCCGGTGGAGTCGCAGAAGGTCAACCCACTGAGGTCGACCAGCAACCGGTGCGTCCCGGCGTCGGCCAGCCGGTCGAGCACGGCGGCCAGTTCCCCGGCGGTGCTCAGGTCGAGCTCCCCGGCGAGCCACAGGCGTGCCCCACCGTCGCGCTCGGTGTACGTGACCGTGAACGTCACCGTGTCTCCCTCGCTCCGCCGCAGGCGAACGCTTGCAGTGGGGCAAGTATAGGCGGGGAGCGCCGGGGCGCCGCGGCACGCGGTCACGCCGGCCGCCCGCGCGGTCAGGCGGCGCCGGCCGCCGGAGCCACCGAGGCCCGGGCGAGCGCGAGGAACCGCGCCGCGCGGGGGAAGTCGCGCAGGAGCCCGGCGTAGTGCCCGAGGGTCATGGCCAGCGCGGCGGCCGGCACGCCCCGGCTGGTGAGGATGCCGGCCATCCAGTCGACGAAGTCGGTGAAGAGCGTGCCGTCGTCCACGTAGAGCGCGGCGGTCAGGAAGTCCAGGATGTAGCCGAGGTCGCTGATCGTCGAATCCAGCTGGGCGGGGGTGTAGTCGCGGGTGGCCGGCATCCGCTCCCGGAGATCGGCCAGGGCGTCGTCGATCAGCTCGCCCCGCCGCTTGACCAGGCTGGCGTACTCGTCGTCGGCCAGGTGGGACAGCGCCGCCGGTGGCGTACGACGCAACGACCGCTCGTCGGCGACCAGGTCGGCCGCCGCGGGCGCGTCCGGCGCCCAGGCCACCCCGAGCCGGCGGGCCCACCGGCCGTCCACCCCGAACCCGCGCCCGCCCACCACGACGGGCACGTCCGAGCGACGGCACGCCTCGATCATGCGGTGCGCGTGCGGCAGCCGCATCGGCAGCGCGCAGGCCAGGGCGACCGCGTGCGCGTCGTGGCGGTGCAGATAGGACACCAGGTGCGCGGCGGGCACGCTGGCCCCGAGGAAGGTGACCTGCCAGCCGCGCAGCCGCAGCACCTCGGCGACCAGCCGCGGCGGCAGGGCGTGCCACTCGCCGTCCATGCACGCCACCACGACCCGCCCCCGGGTCGGCCGGGGATCGGCGTGCGCCGCGACCGCGGCCACCACCCGCTCGCTGATGTGCGTGGCCGCGTGCTCCTGCGCCACGCTCCACTCGTTGCGCGCCCAGCGCTCCCCCACCTCGGCCTGCGCCGGGGCGACCAGGTCGAGCAGCACCCGCTCGGCCGGCACCCCCGCGTCGAGCAGGCCCCGCGCGACCTCGATCGCCGCGTACTCGTCGGCCTCCTGGAGGCAGTGCAGGTATGACGGGAAGGCCGCCGCCGGGTCGGCCTCGGTGGTCGCGGCGGTCACGGTCGGGTCTCCCTCGGCTCGGGTACGGAATGCAAGTGCCGGGTCGGCCGGGCGCCCGGGCCGACCGCGCGCAGGGCCAGCACCGCGATGTCGTCGTGGTCGCCCTGGGCGAGCCAGTCGCAGGTGATCTGTTCGACCCGTTCGGCGAGCGCCGGCGCGGGCATCCGGTGGCAGCCGGTGAGCGCGGTGACCAACCGCTCGGTGCCGAACTGCTCGTCGCCGCGCCGGCCGCCGCGCGCCTCGGTCACCCCGTCGCTGTAGAGCAGGCAGGTCTCCCCCGGCGCCAGCCGGACGGTGACCTCGCCGATGCGCGGGTCGGGCACCACCCCGATCAGCATCCCGGAGAGCGCCACCGGCTCCACCGTGCCGGCGGCGCGCAGCACCAGCGGCGGCAGGTGCCCGCCGCCGGCCATGGTCAGGGTGAGACCGCCGTCGCGGTGCGGGCGGACCACGCCGAGCACGATGGTGGCGAAGCGGCCCTGGCCGTGCGCCTGGGTGGTCTCCAGCAGGGCGTCGTTGAGCAGCTTGAGCAGCCGGGCGGGCTGCGACTCCACCCGGTGCAGCGCCTGCAGGCACTGGCGCAGCTGACCGGTGAACACCGCCGCTTCCACGCCCTTGCCGGAGACGTCGCCGAGGAAGAAGACCGAACCGCCGTCGGTCAACCGGTGCGAGCCGTAGAAGTCGCCGCCGATGCGCAGCCCCGCCTGGGCCGGCCGGTAGGCGGTGCCCCACTGCACACCGGCCGCCTCGGCCGGCTCCACCGGCAGCAGGCTGGCCTGCAGGGTGTCGGCCACCTCGGCCTGGTCGCGGTAGAGCAGCGCGGTGGTCAGCGCCGCCCCGGCCCGGGCCGCGAACGCGCGCACGAGGTCGAGGTCGTCCTCCGCGTACCACCGGGTGGCCCGGCGGGCGACCAGCAGCACCCCGGCCGGAGCCTCCCGGCCGGGCAGCGGCACCACCCGGGCGGTGGTCTCGGCGGCGGCCAGGCCGGGCAGCCAGCCGGCCCCGGCGGCCTGCTCGACCAGCCAGTCGACGGCGTGCGGTTCGGCGCCGTCGAGCCCGTCGGCGATCGCCGCCGGCAGGTCGGCGGCGGCCAGCACCCCGCTGTCGACGGTGTGCCCCTCGTCGTCGGCCCGGGTCGCCCGCCACCAGCGGGCCCGGCCGGAGCGGGGCGCGAGCACCAGCACCGCGACCTCGGCGAGGGTGGGCACGGCGAGCCGGACCACCGCCGCGGCGGCCCGGTCCGGGTGCAGCGGGTTGCCGAGCTTGTCGCCGACGACGGCGAGGAAGGCCGAGCGGGCCCGCTCGGCGAGCAGCGCGTCGGCGCGGACGACGCTCTCGGTGACGTCCTCGACGTACCAGCAGCGGCGGGCGCCGGAGAGCGGCACCAGGCGGGTGCGCAGCCGGCGGCCGTGGTGGGTGAACTCGCCGGCGGCGGTCAGCCCCGGCAGGCCGGCGGCGGACAGCGGCTCGTCCGGCGTCACCTCGGGCAGCAGCCGCTCGGCCACCGGGCTGACGTGCCGGACCACGCCGCGGGCGTCGCAGACGACGAACCCTTCCCGGACATGCGCGACGACCTCGGACCAGTCGACCGGGCCCGGCGCGCGGTCCCGGGCCGGTATCGGCGGTGTGCCGGCGGGCCGCACCGGCGCCCGTGCGGTGCCCGGCGTAGAGATCCGACCGTCGCCCGGGTCCGAGCCCCTGACGTCGGTGGAAGTCACCAGTTGAGCCCCACTCTCGTCATCGGCACGCCGCGCCGCGCCGCGGACCGGCGTCCCTGGTCAGGTCCGTGCACCCCACCCTACGCCGGTCCGCCGGCAGCGCCACCCCACGCGTCTCCGGGGCCTGCCCGCGCGCCCGCACGGCCCCCCGGCTTGCCATCGGACGGGCGGCTGGGAACATGGGGGGATGGCCGCCCAGCTGTTGACCATCGAGGTGGACCGGCTCGACGCCGGGCGGGCCCGGCTGCGGCTGGCCGGCGAACTCGACTTCGACACCGCCCCGGAGCTGCTCGCCACGGCGGCCGAGCTGCGCCGGGACGGCTACCAGGATTTCGTGATCGACCTGGGTGGGGTGGCGCTCTGCGACTCGTCGGGGCTGAGCGCGCTCGTGGTGGTGCACCGCAGCGGCACCGGGCCGGTCCGGCTGACCGGGCTCGGGCCCCAGCTCCGGCAGCTGCTGGACCGCACCGGCCTGACCGAGCTGCTGGGCGTGGAGCGCCCGTCCGACGGCGGGATGCGCGCCGCCGGCTGAGGGCTCATGCCCGCTCCCCGGTCACCCACACGGGACCGCGGGTCAACCGGCACGAAACGGACGGGGGGTGGCCCCCGACCCTGGGACCAGGGGTCGGGGGCCGGAGGATGGCTCAGGGCGCCGCGACCGGCTGCAACCGTGGCCCGGTCGTGCCGCGGCGGGGCGCCGCGGGCGGCTCGGCGTCGTCCGGTGGGCCGGAATCGGGCGTCTGGAAGAGATAGCGGACGAACTCCCCACCCGCCTCGTTGTCGTCCGCTCCGGGCCACTGCCCGATGCAGTCCACCCCGACCACCTCACGGCCGGTGCCGTCGGCCTCCTCGAGCAACGCCCAGAGGCTCACCGGGTAGCAACGGGTGTCCTCGGGCGAGAGCCGCCAGCGGGCGTACCAGCCGGGTCGGGCGGGCACGATCTCGACGATCCTCTTCATGACGACCTTCCCTTCCGCGTACCTCGGAAGTTTCCCGGTCCGCCCCGATCGTCGGCGGCGCCCGGGTGACCGTCCCTCACCCCGGCGGGATGAAGCTGCCACCGGCCGGCTCCGGCGGCGCCGGCCCGACCCGGGGCGTCCGTTTCGGTCGCGGCGACGGCGGGAAGGCGGCCGGACGGAAGCGAGGGAACACCAGCGGAAGCGAGGTGTCACCATGCGCAAGCAGATGGAGGGCGACAACCAGCGCCGCCGGGCCCTGGCCCGACAGGCCCGCGAGCGCGGGCTGCGGGCCGGCGACGTCGGCGCGAGCCTCAGCGGCTCCAAGCAGCTCACCAAGCTGGACCGGGGTAAGCGTGCCGGCCCGCCGCCGGCCGGCAGCCGGCACAAGCCGGACGCGACGAGGGGCGGCCCGGCGCCGCCGCCGGCGGGCATTCCGGAGAACCCGCGGCCGCGCGCGGAACCGGGCATGGGCACGCCGGCCGAGGCCACGATCGGCTACCACCAGCTGGTCGAGGACGTCGCTCGCCGCACCGGGGCGGACTTCCGGACCGCGAAGGTCGGCGCCGAGGCGACCGTGCTGGTCCTGGCCTGGGCGTTGGGCGAGGCGGACCGACGGCGGCTGCTCACGACGGTGCCGGCCAAGCTGCACGACGTCGTCCCGGTGGACGGCATCGAGCGCCACCAGGACCTGTCCGGGTTCCTGGCCGAGGTGGGCCGGATCAGCGGGAGCACCCCGGAACAGGCGCGCTACCAGGCGGAGGCGACCGTGGCGGCGCTGGCCGACCAGGACGGCGACCTGGTCGAGTCGCTGCACGTACCGGAGGGGCTGCGTGCCCTGCTGACGCCGGGGGCGCCCGGCGGCGGCCTGGTGGGCTCGGTCACCAGCACGCCCACGCTCGGCGACGCCGAGGTGCGTGCGGCGCTGGACGACCTGCCGTACTGGTCGGGTGACACCACCTCGCTGTCGCGCACCATCGCCCTGCCGGCGGACAACCTGAAGCGGGTGCTCGACCGGCTGGACCAGCTCCGGGACGAGACCGGACGCGGGCCGCAGATCGGCCGGGTGGACCCGACCACGGCGGTGGTGACCGTTCGGTCCCGGCAGGCCCGCGCGGTGACGGCGCTGGACGTCGACCTCGCCCACGCCGTCGACGCCGCGATCGACGAGGTGGGCGCCGGGATGAACTTCGGCTGACCACCCGCCGGGCCGGCGGGAGCACCCCGCCGGCCCGTCCGCGACGCCGTCCGCGGGCGTCGACTAGCGTTGCCCGCCATGGACCGCGCCGCCGACCGGTTGGAACTGGTCGCCGACCCGGCCCGCCCCGGCGGGCGGATGCTGCTCGCCGCCGGCGTCGAGCAGTCGTACGTGGACGTCGCCGACTCGCGCCACCTGCACTTCGAGTACGTGCGGCGGATGGCCGCCGGGGCGGACCTGGCGGCGCCGGCCGGCCGGCCGCTGGACGTGCTGCACCTCGGGGGCGGGGCGCTGACCCTCCCCCGCTACCTGGCCGCGACCCGGCCCGGCTCGGCGCAACTGGTCGTCGAGCGGGACCGCGCGGTGGTCGAGCTGGTGACCCGGGAGCTGCCGGCGCCACCGCCGGAGGTGGAGATCCGGGTCGCCGACGCCCGCGAGGCGGTGGCCGACGCGCCGTCCGGGCGGTACGACCTGGTGCTGGCCGACATCTACCGGGCGGCCCGGATGCCCGGGCACGTCACCACCGTGGAGTTCGCCGCCGAGGTGGCCCGCACCCTGCGCCCGGAGGGCATCTACCTGGTCAACGTGACCGACCTGCCGCCGCTGGTCTTCGCCCGGGTCCAGGTGGCCACCCTGCGGGCCGCGTTCGCCGACGTCTGTCTGGTCGCCGACCGGCGGATGCTGCGCGGCCGGCGTTACGGCAACCTGGTGCTCGCCGCCGCCCGGCGGCCGGGGCGGCTGCCGGTGGGCCGGCTGGCGGCTGTCACCGCCCCTGATCCGGTGCCCGGCGGCGTGCTGCACGGCGCGGCCCTGGACGCGTTCGTGGCCGGTGCCCGCCCGGTCACCGACGCCTCTCTCGCCGCCCGCTGACCGTGCCCGCCTCCGTGGCGGCGAACCGGAAGGCCCTCAGCGGGCGCGCACCGCAACCTCGGGCGAGGTGCTCTCCAGCGGCACGGCGTTCGCCGGTACCAGGCCGAGTTGGACCGCCGGGCGGGGCAGCGTCGCGTCGAGCACCCAGTCGGCGCCGACGCGGGTCCGGTTACCGGGCATGGCCAGCAGGTGGTAGCCGCGGGTGACCACCTTGCCGGGCAGACCGCCCAGGTGGACCTTCAGCGGGTTCGCCGCCGCGTCCTTGCCGCCCAGGTCGACCACCCAGCCCAGCTCGTAGTGCTTGTACGGCTTGCGGCGCCCCTGCCCGTACGAGGCGGCGATGTTGTGCGCGACCAGCTTGCCCTGCCGCTGGGCGTGCTGTGCCGTCATGGTGCAGATCTGCCCGGGGTGGGTCAGGTCGGGCACCGCGGCGGCGTCGCCGCAGGCGTACACCTCGGGGAAGCCGGGGACGGTGAGGTACTCGTCGGTCACCAGCCGGCCCTTCTCGGTGCGCAGGCCGAGTTCGGCCACGAACGGGTCGGGGCGTACCCCGACGCACCAGACCAGCGTGCAGGTCGGCACGTAGTCGCCGTCGGTCAGCCTGACCCCGTCCGCGGTGGCCTCGGCGACCGAGGTGCCCATCCGCACGTCGACGCCGCGCCGGTCGAGCACCCGCTGCGCGGTGTCCGACATCCGCTTGTCCAGCTCCGGCAGCACCCGGGAAGCGATGTCGAGCAGCAGCCACCTGGGGCGGATCTTGAGCCGGGGACGCTGGGCGACCAGCGCGTCGGTGAAGAGCTGGCCGTGCGCGGCCACCTCGGTGCCGGTGTAGCCGGCGCCGACCACCACGAAGGTGGCGCGGGCCCGCTGCTCGGCCGGGTCCTCGGCCTGCTCGGCCAGTTCGATCTGGCGGACCACGTGGTCGTGCAGGTACACCGCCTCGGGCAGGCCGCGGAAGCCGTGCGCGTACTCGGTCACCCCGGGGATCGGCAGCAGCTTGTTGACGCTGCCCACGGCGAGCACCAGCCGGTCGTACGCAAGCCGGTTGCGGTCCCCTTCCGCCTGGGTGAAGCCGACCCAGCGGTTCTGCAGGTCGACGTGGTCAGCCTCGCCGATGACCACCCGCACCCCGTCGAGCGTGCCGGTGAGCGGCACCGCGATCCGGGTCGGCTCCACCACGCCGGCGGCCACCTCGGGCAGCAGCGGCAGGTAGAGGAAGTAGTCCGTGGAGTTCAGCACCACGATCTCGGCCCGGTTCTTGGCCAGCTTGCTCAACGTCTTCGCCGCGTGGTAACCGGCGAACCCGGCCCCCACGATCACCACACGAGGTTTCGTCATTCCGGCCCCGTTCCCGTCGTAGGCGCGGACAAACGTGGCGCTTCGGACACTCAGCCGGGGATCAACCGGACAGGTCGGCCCGCTCAGCACGGCGAAGAAGTTCGGGCCGGGTTCGGGCGGCATGGCACGCTGGTCGCCGCTCTCCGGGAGGACGGCCAGGCCGGCGTGGGATCGGCGGACGTCGGACGCCCGGCAGCCATGCGTCTCACCGTAGGAGCGGCGGTCACCGCCCGTCATCACCCGCTCCGAGTGATGACGGGCGAAACATCCACGGGCAGCGATATGGACAAACACCGCCGTCGATGGCGAGGATGCGGTGATGGGATCCCACGACACCGCCGGCGACCGACCCACGAGGTCCACCCGGCGCACCTTCCTGTCCGCCTCCGCCGCCGCCACCGCCGCCACCGTCGCCGTACCCCTGCTCGCCGAGCCGGCCGCCGCGCACGACGCGCCGCCGGCGGGGCCCGGCCGACCGGTCCGGCCGCAGTCTCCCGACCGGGAGCTGCGCGACCTGCTCCGCCAGGTGGACCAGCGGCGGATCGAGGACATCGTCCGCCGGCTGGCGGCGTTCGGCACCCGGCACACCCTCTCCAGCCAGGACGACCCGGCGCGCGGCATCGGCGCCGCCCGCGACTGGATCTACGACCGGATGCGCGAGTACGCCGCCGCCTCCGGCGGCCGGATGACCGTCGAACTCCAGTCGTACGTCCAGGAACCGGCCTCCCGGATCCCGGTGCCCACCCGGATCACCAACGTGGTGGCGACGCTGCGCGGGGAGACGTCGCCGAACCGGACGTACGTGGTCACCGGCCACTACGACTCCCGGGCGACCGACGTGATGGACGCGGTCAGCGACGCACCGGGCGCCGACGACGACGCCTCCGGGGTGGCCGTGGTGATGGAACTGGCCCGGCTGATGGCCACCCGGCGTACCGGCGCGACCATCGTCTTCGCCGCGGTCGCCGGCGAGGAGCAGGGGCTGTACGGCTCGGCGTACCTGGCCCGGCAGCTGAAGGCGGCCGGCGCCGACATACAGGGGATGTTCAGCAACGACATCATCGGCAGCAGCACGGCCGACGACGGCACCCGCGACCCGCACAGCGTGCGGCTCTTCGCCGAGGGGGTGCCGACGGCGGAGACGCCGGCCGAGGCGGCCACCCGGCAGTCGGTCGGCGGCGAGAACGACTCGCCCTCGCGGCAGCTGGCCCGGTTCGTCGCCGACACCGCCGAGAACGCCGCCACCAGCATGCGGGTCCGGGTGATCTACCGGCGCGACCGCTACCTGCGCGGCAGCGACCACATCTCGTTCCTGCGCGAGGGGTGGCCGGCCGGCCGGTTCACCGAGCCGAACGAGGACTTCGCCCACCAGCACCAGGACGTCCGGGTGGTCGACGGCCGGCAGTTCGGCGACCTGCCCGAGTTCTGCGACTTCGCGTACATCACCCGGGTGGGCCGGGTCAACGGCGCCGCGCTCTGGTCGCTGGCCCGCGCCCCGGGTACGCCGAAGAACGTGGTGATCGTGACGACGAACCTGACCAACGACACCACCCTGCGCTGGACCCGCGGCACCGAACCGGACCTGGCCGGCTACGAGGTGGTGTGGCGGGAGACCACCGCCGCCGAGTGGCAGCGGGTGATCCCGGTCGGCGACGTCACCGAGGTGACCATCGACCTGTCCAAGGACAACGTCTTCTTCGGCGTCCGGGCGGTGGGCCGCGACGGTCACCGCAGCCGGGTGGCGTTCCCCCGCCCGGGCAGCTGAGCCGGTTCACCCGGATCGGGTGGGGTGACCTCGCCCGGTGACGGCGGACCATGGTCGCTGGTCCCATCCGAGCTGATGACGGAGGCACCGTGATGAGCATGCCGATGTCCAACGACCAGCGGCAGCCGATCTACCTGCGGCAGAGCGGGCGCACGCACCTCACGCCGCGACAGCGGCGGCGGGTCGAGCACAAGCAGGGACGGTTCGAACGGCTGACCATGCAACGCACCGACGCGCGTGGCCCCGGGCGCTGAGCCGTCCGCCGGTGCCGGTCGCCTTCGTGGGCGGCCGGCATCGGCCTATCCGGCCGCCGGCGCGGTGATCGCCCAGCGCTCGTGGTCGCGCCAGGCCCCGTCAATGAACAGGTAGTCCGGTGAGTAGCCCTCCAGCCGGAAGCCGAGCTTGCGGGCCAGCCGCCGGGACGGCTCGTTCCCCGGCTGGATGTTCGCCTCCAGCCGGTGCAGGCGCAGCACGGTGAAGGCGTGCTCGATCACCAGCCCGACGCCGGCCGAGGCGTGCCCGGTGCCGCTGTACGGCAGGAAGGCCGCGTAGCCGAGGTAGCCGCCGCGCAGCGCGCCGAGCAGGATCCCGCTGATGTTCACGTAGCCGGCGATCTCCCCGCTGGAACGGTCGCAGATCAGGTAGCCGGAGTGGTCCCGCCGGCGGATCTTGGCGAGGTACCCGGCGTACGCGGCCGGGTCGTCGGGCGCGGCGAGCCAGGGGTGGTGCAGTTCCCGGCTGCGCCGCGCGCCCGCGATGAACTCGGCCTCGTCGGCGGGGCGCGGCCGGCGGATGCCGGCCGGGCCGGCGGTGCGCAGATATCTCACGGCCGACAACTGTGGCCGCCGCGGCGGGCGGCGTCCAGCGGGTTACCCGGCTCGCGTGCCGGTTTGTGCCGGGCGTCACCGTGGCAGGTAGGCCGGGTAGCACGGCTGGGCCGGTGGCAGGTGCGGCCAGCGGCGGCGCAGGCTCCTGCCGGCCTCGTCCAGCCACCCGGTCAGGGCCGGCAACGACCCGGCGGCGGCACCCGCGTCGACGGCCACCCCGAGGGTGTCGAGCAGTTGACCGAGACGGGAGAAGCCCATCGGGTGTGGCGGGTCGGCGGCGAGCAGCTTCGGCAGCCGGGCCAGCCGGACGACCGCCCAGGCCGCGGTCGCGGCGGCCATCCCTGCCGCCCAGGTCGGGTCGTCGGGCGGACCGCCCGACGCGTCCCGGTAGGCGCGCTCGACGCGGCGGCCCACCTCGGCCGGCACCCGCGACCAGCACGGTGCGCCGTAGAACGGCAGCCGCAGGTGCGCCGCCTCGACGAAGGGCGACTGGAAACGGGCCGCCTCGAAGTCCAGCAGGCGGGCGCCGCGCGGGCCCAGCCGGCAGTTCTGCGGAGCGAGGTCACCGGTGGCGAGCACCGCCGGCGAGTCCGGTTCGGTCAGCGAGGTGGCGAGCCGCGCAACGTCGCCGTCGGCGGCGCCCGCCGGGGGCAACGGGCCGTCCGCGCCGGCCAGCGCGGTCACCGCCGACCACCAGCCGGCGAACGGCGTCCCGGCCAGGACGCTCCGGTCGTGGTCGGCCGGCGCCGACCGGCCCGCGCCGGCGAGCCGGTCCCGGAAGGCCTCCGCGCGCTCGCGGGTGGCCGCATGCAGCCGGCCGGCGGCCTGGGCCAGCGCGACGAAACCCCGGGTCGCCGCGTCCGGGTCCGTGCCGACCAGGAGGTCCTCCAGCCCCGGGCCGGCACCGAGGTCCTCCAGCACCAGCAAGCCGAGCCGGTCGTCGTGGGCGATCAGCCGGGGCCCGACGGCGCAACCGACCTCGGCCAAGAACTGCAGGGCGACCCGTTCCCGCACCGGGTCCCCGGGCCGGGCCCGGTCCGGGCGCCCGGTCTTCACCACCACCGAACGCACGTCCCACCCCGGTGGGCCGTGCACCGGCAGCCGCAGCAGCCAGGGGTACGCCGCCCGGTCGGCCGACCAGCCGGCGGCCGCCGGGGTGGCCGCCCCGACCCGCACCGGGCCGCCGGCGACCCGGCCGAGCAGGTCACCGACCACCGTGGTGAGCTGCACGGGCATTCGCCGAACCTACCGGCCGCGCCGGTGCTCGGGTGGCCCGGACGCCGGACGTCGCGGGCAGCGGCGGAGCGGCCGGGCGGTCAGAGCGGGCCGGGGTGCGGCTGGTCCAACGGCATCGGCACCTGGAGGTAGGTGCTGCCGCGCAGGTCCAGCCAGGCCCGGTCGGGCGAGCGGACCATGCGCAGCATCACCGCGGAGCAGTTGGGGCACCGCCCGACCAGGCCGGGGGCGTGCGAGTAGACCTGCAGCCCGGCGATCGGGCCGACCAGCCCGCAGTGCTCGCATCGGCCGGTGGCGGTGCTCAGGTCGACGGCGAACAGCTCGCGCAGCGGGCCGTCGAGCATGTTGCCATCCAGGTAGGACATCTCGGTCATGGTGCCTCCTCGACGCTCAGCCGGTGGGGCCGAATCGTTCGGTCTTCACCCGCCGGCTCTGGTGCCCCAGCCCGACCAGCAGGTCCGCCACGGTCTCCACGAACCCGGTGGGACCGCAGACGTAGCAGAGCGGTTCCAGGTCCGGCGGCCAGCCGTGGCTGTTCACGTCGGCCAGCCCGATCCGGTGCGGCTCGCCCCGCCACCCCTCGGGAGCCTGCCGGGTGTAGACGTACGCCACGTCGAGGCCGAAGTCGTCGCGGGTCCGGCGGCGCAACTCGTCGGCGTAGATCACGTCGGCGGGGGTGCGCACCGAGTAGAGCAGCCGGAACGGCGCCCGGTTGCCGGCCGCCCGGCGAGCCCGGATCATCGCCATCAACGGCACCACGCCGGACCCGCCGCCGACCAGCAGCACCGGCGCGGTCTGCGCCGGCCGCCAGACGAACCAGCCGCCGACCGGGCCGCGCACCTCGACCGGGTCACCCTCGGCGTACGTGTCGATCAGGTACGGCGACACCTCACCGTCGGGCACCCGCTGCACGGTGACCTCGATCCGCGGCCCACCGGGGCCGTCCACCGTCGGCCCGGCCACCGAGTACGACCGCGCCGTCTGGTAGCCGTCCTCGGCGGTGAGCCGCAGGTCGAGGTGTTGCCCGGGCACGTGCCCCGGCCAGTCGGGCACCTCCAGCACCAGGGTGTGCGCGGTCGGCGTCTCCACCCGGCGCTCGACGAGCCGGGCCACCCGCCAGCGCAGCGGCCCGGTCAATCGCCCTGGTACCGCTGCTCACGCCACGGGTCCCCGTAGTCGTGGTAGCCGGCGGTCTCCCAGAATCCGGGCTCGTCGGTGTGGGTCAGCCGGATGCCGTGCACCCACTTGGCCGACTTCCAGAAGTACAGGTGCGGCACCAGCAGCCGGGCCGGCCCGCCGTGCTCGGCGGGCAGCGGGTCGTCCTCGAAGGTGTGCGCCACCCAGGCCCGCCCGTCGAGCAGGTCCTCGAGCGGCATGTTGGTGGTGTAGCCGCCGTACGAGTGGGCCTGCACGTAGTCCGCGGCGGTGTCGACGCCGTCGAGCAGCGTGTCCAGCGAGACGCCCCGCCAGGTGGTGTCCCGCTTGGACCAGCGGGTGACGCAGTGGATGTCCACCGTCGGCGTCTCCTGGGGCAGCGCCATCAGCTCGTCCCAGGTCCAGCGGAACTCCGCCCCCGTCTCGGTGGTGATGACGAACTCCCAGGTGTCCAGCGGCACCCGCGGCGTCGGCCCGGCGGAGAGCACCGGAAAGTCCTGCGTCAGGTATTGACCCGGCGGCAGGGCCGGCTCCGCCGAGCGGGGCCGACCCTGAAAGCCTGGTGACACGATTCCCACCCGTCATTCGTACCACCCCTGCTGCGGCGGTGGGTGCGGTCGGCCGCGGCGGACCGGGCTGGGTGATCCCCGGCGCGGCGGTCAGCGCCGGTCGGCGAGGACCTCCTTCCGCCCCGGGGTCGTGGCGCGGGTGGCGCGCAGGCTGGTGATGGTGACCACCACCAGCACGGCGATGATCACGCCCAGCGAGGCCAGGGTGGGGATCTCCGGCACGCCCTTCCAGATGCCGTGCGCCCAGTGCAGGCCGAGCTTGACGCCGATGAAGGCCAGGATGACGGCCAGGCCGTAGCTGAGGTGGACCAGCCGGCTCAGCGCGGCGTGCAGCACGAAGTAGAGCGCCCGCAGGCCGAGCAGGGCGAACGCGTTGGTGGCGAAGACCAGGTACGGATCCTCGGTGATGCCGTAGACGGCCGGCACCGAGTCGACCGCGAAGACCACGTCGGTGGCGAGCACCGCGACCACCACGAGCGCGAGCGGGGTGAGCGTCCGCCGGCCCTGCTCGCGCACGGTCATCCGGGTGCCGTGGTACTCGTCGGTCACCGGCATGAACTTCCGCAGCAGCCGCACCGACCGCATCTTGTTGATGTCCACCTCCTGCTCGTGCCCGGAGAGGGCGTCGCGCAGGAGCTTGACCGCGGTGACGATCAGGATGACCGCGAAGAGCAGGAAGGCGAAGTCGAGCGTCTGCAGGGCTGCCGCGCCGAGGGCGATGAAGACCGCCCGGAGCACCAGCGCGCCGGCGATGCCGTAGAGCAGGACCCGCTGGGCGAGCACCGCGGGCACCGCGAACGCGGCCAGCAGCAGCATGAAGACGAAGAGGTTGTCGACCGAGAGCGACTTCTCCACCAGGTAACCGGTGAGATACTCGACGCCCTGCTGGGAGCCGTAGCGGGACCAGATCCAGGCGCCGAAGGCCAGCGGGAGGGCGATGTAGAAGGCCGACCAGCCCAGCGCCTCGCGCAGCGACACCTCGTGCGGGCGGCGGGTGACCAGGAAGTCGAGCACCAGCAGCGCGAGCACGCCGGCGATCGTGACGCCCCAGAGGGTGGGAGTGCCGACCGACTGGATCTCGGTGGCAGCAAGGTATGACAATTCGGTCATGGAGCCTCCTCGAACACCGTGACATGTTCGAGGTCTCCTTCACCCACCGTTCGCGGGCAACCACCCGAGGCGCGCTCCGGGGCGCGCCGTACTGACCGGAATGGTTCTGGGAAGTACTCCCCTCGTGGCGACAAGGTTAGGCCAGGCTCAATCCGCCCGCCAAACGACACCCCCGCGCGCCGGTCAGCGGGCGGTGACCGCGGCGAGGACGCGGCCGACGTCCAGGTCGGCCATGCAGGCCGGCCCGGCGGCGTCGAGCGGGCAGCGTGCCTGCCACCAGCAGGGCTGTTCGGTGATCGCGGTGGGCCGCCGGTACGGGCACCCCGGCAGGCCCTGCAGGTCGGCGCCGCCGATGCCGTACCGCCGGGCGTCGGTGGGGCCGAAGAGGGCGACCGTGGCGGCGCCGGCGGCCGCCGCGAGCCGCACCGGGCCGGTGTCCGGGCCGACCACCACCCCGCCGCGCCGGGCGACGGCGGCGAGCTGCCCGGCCAGGGTGGGCAGGTCGGTGGGGGGCAGCGGGACGCCGGGCGGATCGTCGGCGTCCACCGGGCCGACGGTCAGCACCGGGTGCCCGCGCCGGGTCAGCTCGCCGGCCAGCCTCCGCCAGTGCCGGTCCGGCCAGCGCTTCACCGCCATGCCGGCGTCGGTGACCAGCACCACCGGTGGCGCGGGCGGATCACCGACCAGCCTGCCGACGACCCGCTCCCCGGCGGCCCGGGCGCGGGCGGGGACGTGCACCCGGGGCCGGGCGGCGCGGTCGGCGGCGTCCAGCAGCCCTTCGGCGTGCAGGATCTCCAGGTAGCGGTCGCCGACCGGCTGGTCCGGCGGGGGCTGGCGCCACAGGTTCGTCACCACCCGGGTCGCGGCCGCCGCGAGCAGTTCCGGGATGCCGTCGTAGCGGGTGGTGCTGACCGCAAGGTCCGGCCGGCGTTCGGCGAGCGCCTCGACCACCGCGTCGCGCTCCGCTCCCGGCCGGCCGTGCCGCGGGGTGCGCACCTCGGCCACCGCCGGGTCGGCGCGGACCAGGTCCGCCCCCGGGTAGTGCGTAAGCACCCGCACCCGGGCGCCCGGGTGGCGGCGGGCCAGGCCGTGCACCGCCGGCAGCAGCATCAGCAGGTCGCCGATCCCGCCGAGCAGGTCGACCACCAGGATGTCCGCGTACCGGTCAGGCACCGGCCCGCTCCAGCGTGCGCCGGTAGAGGTCGCGGTGCGCGGCGGCCACCCGGGGCCAGGAGTACGCGGCGGCGAAGGCCCGCCCGCGTTCGGCGAGCCGCCGGCGCAGCACCGGGTCGGCGAGCAGCTTGCCGACGGTACGGGCGACGGCGGCGGCGTCCCGGCGCTCCCGGATGACCGCCACCGCCCCGCTGCGGGCCAGTTCGTCGTCGCCGGCCTCGGGCAGCGTCACCGCGGTCGGCAGCCCGTGGGCGAGCGCGGCGAGCAGCGCCCCGCTCTTCGTACCCACCCCCGCGGTGAACGGCAGCACCGCCACGTCGCCGGCGTGCAGCGCGGCGGATACCCGCTCGGCGGGCAGGGGGCCGGTGAAGGTCACCGCGTCGGCGACCCCGTGCCGGCGGGCCAGGGCGGTCAGCTCCGCGTGGAACGCGCGCGCCTCGGCCTCCGGCAGCGCCTGGGAGGTGAACCCGCCCACCACCAGCAGCCGCAGGTCCGAGTGCGCCCGGCGCAGCTCCGGCAGCGCCTCGATCAGGTACCGCACCCCCTTGACCGGGTGCACGAAGCCGAAGAACACCAGCACCGGCGCGCCCTCGGGCAGGCCCAGCTCGGCGCGCAGCCGGTGCCCGGCGGTGGACGCGCCCAGCTGGTCGGTGACGTTCGGGGCGATCGGGATGTGCACGGCGTCCCGCCCGGTGCGGGACCGCAGCACCGCCGCGTGGCCGGGGTTGGTGACGATCACCGCCGCGCTGGCCGGCACCAGCCGGCCGGACTCCCGGTCCCAGCGCCGGGTGCGCTCCACCGCCGACCAGAGCCGTCCCGGCAGCCAGCCGGGGCAGGCCCACGAGCCGTATTCGTGCAGGGTGGTGACCAGCGGGACGGTCCGCCGCAGCCGCAGCGGCAACAGGCCCGGGTGCCCGGAGAACCGGTACGCCGAGGGGGCGAACTGCACGTGCACGAGGTTCGGCGCCAGCCGGCGCGCCTCGCGGGCGGCCCGGGCGGTGGCGCCCGCCCAGCCGTCGCCGTCCGGCCGGACCGGCACGGCGGTGACCTCGACCCCGACCCGGTCCAGCGCCGCCAGCAGGTGGCGCACGTAGTCGCTCACCCCGTCGCGCTCCGGCGGTCCCGGGCCGTGCAGCATGGCCACCCTGATCCGGTCCTCGACCACGCCACCTCCCCGCCTAGGACCGCCGGGCGGATTCCCGGCCCCTTACGGCGCAAACCCGTCAGCGCCTATCGTGGCCCGATGACCGAGGACGTCCCGGCCGGCCCGCTGGCCGGCGTACGGGTGGTGGAGCTGGCCGGCATCGGTCCTGGCCCGTTCGCCGCGATGATGCTCGCCGACCTGGGTGCCGACGTGGTCCGGGTGGACCGGGTCTCCGACGTGGACCCGGCCGCCTTCGGCACCCCGCACCCGGATCTGCTCAACCGGGGCCGCCGCTCGATCGCTGTCGACCTGAAGTCGGCGGGCGGCCGGGAGGTGGTGCTCGCCCTGGTGGCCGGCGCGGACGCGCTGATCGAGGGCTTCCGGCCGGGGGTGACCGAGCGGCTTGGCGTCGGGCCGGCGCACTGCCTCGCGGCCAACCCGCGACTGGTCTACGGGCGGATGACCGGTTGGGGGCAGGACGGGCCGATCGCCCCGTACGCCGGGCACGACATCGGCTACCTGGCGCTGACCGGGGCGCTGCACGGCATCGGGCGGGCCGGCGAGCGCCCGGTGCCGCCGATGAACCTGCTCGGCGACTTCGGCGGCGGCGGGATGATGCTGGCCCTCGGCCTGGTCGCCGCCCTGTACGCGGTGCGTGGCGGCGCCACCGGCCAGGTGGTCGACGCGGCCATCGTGGACGGTGTGGCGGTGCTCAGCACGCAGATCCACGCGCTGCGGCAGCTCGGCATGTGGCAGGACCCGCGCGGGGTCAACCTGCTCGACGGTGGCGCGCCCTTCTACGACACGTACGAGTGCGCCGACGGCAGGCACCTGGCCGTCGGCGCGCTGGAGCCGCGCTTCTACGACGAGCTGGTCCGGCGCACCGGCTTCCCGCTGTACCCGGACGAGGCGCTGGACCGTACCGACCCGGCGAACTGGCCGGCGCTGCGGGCGGCCTGGGCGCGGCTGTTCCGCACCCGTACCCGGGACGAGTGGACGGCGCTGCTCAGCGCCTCCGACGCCTGCGTGGCGCCGGTGCTGGACTGGCGGGAGGCGCCGGAGCACCCGCACCTGGCCGCCCGGCGCACCTTCGTCGAGCGGGACGGGGTGACCCAGCCCGCGCCGGCGCCCCGGTTCTCCGGCACCCCGACGGCACTGCGCCGACCCCCGCCGCAGCCCGGTGAACACACCGACGAACTGCTGGCCGAGGCGGGCTTCGACGCGCTCCGGATCGCCGACCTCCGGGCGGCCGGCGCGATCGCCTGACCGGCGGCGCGGGGGCGGTCAGGAGCGGCGCAGCGTCGCGCCGGGGGCCATCGCCGGCTCGACGATGTCCCGGAAGTCGCGCGGCAGTTGGGTGGCCACGTCGTCGAACTCGCCGCCGGTGATGGCCTCGCGCAGGGTGACGAAGACCGCCCGCGCGCCGCTCCGGGCGGCCGGTTCGTCCACCCCGGCGCGCAGCGCGACCCGGGCGACGAACTCCGCGGCGCCGAACCGGTCCGCCGACTCGGTCCGCGGGCTGGGCTTGAGCACCACCTGCAGCGGCTTGGGCAGCTGGGCGGCCAGGTCCAGCACCTCCCCGCCGGTCAGCCGCTCGGCCAGCGTCTCCAGGGTGGCCCGGGTCAGCTCGACGGCCTGCTCCGACGAGGTCCGGGTGCGCTGGGCGACCTGGTCGACGAAGGTGTCGTAGTTCATGGCGTGCTCCCTCGGTACGTCGGCGCTGCGGGTACCCGTGGGTCCGGCCGGGAAACGGCGCCCGGATTTCCGGCCGCTCGGCGCGTGAGGGCCGCCCGGGCGGGTAACCGCCGCCGGTCGTGACCGGATCGATGCCCGAGGAGCCGACACCATGGCGAGTTACGCCGACGTCCTGCAGTACCTCTCGAGCCTGGACTATCCGGCCGAGAAGGACGACGTGGTACGCGAGGCCGAACGGGAGGGCGCCCCGCCGGAGGTGTTGAAGGCCCTGCGCGCCCTTCCGCCGGTGGATTACGCCAACGGCAACGAGGTGGCCCGCTCCGCCGGCATCGACGCCGCCCCCGAGTTGAGCCCGTCCCAGCGGGCGGCGCAGGCACGCGAGCGGCACACGCGGGTCTCGCAGCACCTGCGCGGCATCTGACCCGCGGTGCGCGCGCCCGGGCCGGCGCCGGCCGCGCACCCGGTCCCGCGACCGGGTGACCGGTAGCGGTGTCCCGGCCGCCGTCCCACCCGCCGGCGGGGCACACCCCGGTGGCGGTCCAGCTTGCCGTGATGGGCGTGGTCGGGCTGGTGGCCGGCGGGCTCACCGCGGCGCTGGCCCCACCGAAGGTGGCTGCGCTGGTCGGCTGGGACGCCGCCGCGCTCAGCTGGCTGGTCCTGGTCTGGCACAAGGTCTGGCTGCTGAACGCCGAAGAAACGGCCCGGATGGCCTTACGCGAGGACCCGAACCGGGCGGTCCGCGACGCGCTGCTCCTCGTCGCCTGCGTGATCAGCCTGTTCGCGATCGGTTTCGTGGTGACCACCGCGCACGGCGCGCCGACTCCGGCCGCCCGAAACCTCTACAGCGCACTGGGCGTGCTCAGCGTGCTGCTGTCCTGGCTGATGGTGCACACCGTCTTCGCCGCCCGGTACGCCCGGCTCTACTACACAAGCCCGCACGGCGGGGTGAACTTCAACCAGCCCGATCCGCCCTGCTACTCGGACTTCGCCTACCTGGCGTTCACCATCGGAGCCACCTTCCAGGTCTCCGACACCAACCTGACCAGCATGGACATGCGCCGCGCGGTGCTGCGGCACTCCATGCTGTCCTACCTGTTCGGGGCGTTCATCTTCGCGGTGACGGTGAACCTGGTGGCCGGCCTCGCGCCCTGAGAGGGGCGCAGGCCACGAACGGCACTCTCGGAGGACCGCGCACAGGCGGGCGCCCCGTGTCACGAACCGCGACCGGGGCGCCCCACAAAACACCACACCTGGCGGCGAGCCGGACCCGAACCGGGTCGCGACCGCCAGGCGGTGACGTACGCCCGAACCGGGCGGGCATCACTGCCGCGATCATCATACGATAGGGATCATCCAAACGGTCAGAAAACGCGGAACTGTGGGCCAGTCCACTCCCGCCAGATCAGCCGGTCAGCTCCGCGTACCGGTGCTCCAGGTCGACCCGGGCCAGCGCGCCGACCAGCCAGGCGAGCCGTTCCGACTCGCCACTGCCGGCGAGCCCGGCCAGGTCGTCGGCGGAGCGCCCGAGTCCGAGTTTGCGGGCCGCGACGAGCGCCCGCCGGTCGGCCACCGGCGCCACCTCCCGCCACAGCGCCTGGGCCTCCCGCAGGAACAGGTCGACCACCTGGTCGTCCACTCCGGGCAGGTCGGTGAGGAGCTTCCGCTCGCGGGCCGGGTCGTGGTGGGCCACCGCGCGCAGCCGGCGCAGGTCGCCCCGGTAACGGTCCACCACGGTCTGGGCGAGGTCGCCGAGGACGGTGGCCAGCGCGTCCACGTCGCCCCGCTGGCCGGTCTCGCGTAGCACCCGGACCCGGTCGGCGTGCAGCGAGCGGGCCAGCCGGGCGGCGCTGTCCCAACCACTCTCGGGCAGCGCGCGGGCGCTGTCCAGGGCCCGCCGGAAGTCGCCCCGGCGGGCCAGCAGGACGGACAGACAGAGCAGCTGGAACAGGTTCGACGGGTTGTTGATGACCCGGAAGCCGTACTGCTCGGCGAACCCGCGCCCACTGCCGGCGAGCCGGCGTACCAGGCGCTTCTTGTCCTCGATGCTGGAAATGGCACTGGTCGGCATGCCCGCGACTACCCGCGCCGCCGCCGGCCACGCCTGCCGGACCGGATCAGCCGCGGACCCCGCCACTGCGGTCGCGGGCCTTGAGCCGGGTGGTGGGCAGCGCGGGCGCGGGCAGCGGCGGCGCCGGGTCGTCGGCGACGACGCCGAAGCGGCGCCCGGCCATCCAGTCCTCCCGGGCCGCGGCGACCTCCTCGTGCGAGCGGCCGACGAAGTTCCACCACATCACCAGCGGCTCCTCGAAGGGCGTACCGCCGAGCAGCAGCAGCTGGCTGCCCGGCTCGCCGCGCAGGGTGAGCCGGTCCCGGCCGGTGCCGAGGTAGAGCAGCGCGCCGGGAGCGACCGACACCCCGTCCACCTCGGCGGAGCCGGACATGGCCAGCAGGCCGTACTCGAAGTCGGGCCGCAGCGGCAGCGCGGCCGGCGCCGGACCGCGCGGCTCGAGCTGCGCGCCGAGCAGCGGGGTGTGCACCACGGCCGGGGAGCGCTCCCCGGCCAGCTCGCCGACCAGCAGGGTGACGTCCAGCTCGCCCTCCGGCCAGCGGGGCAGCTCGGCGTGGTGGGCGAAGTCGGGGTCGCCGGCCCGGGCCGGGTCGGGCAGCGCCACCCAGAGCTGCACGCCGTGCATGAGCGGCGGGTGCGCCGCGGGCGAGCGCTCGGAGTGCGCGATGCCGTGCCCGGAGGTCATCACGTTCAGCTGGCCGGGCCGGATCGGCTGGACGCTGCCCAGGCTGTCCCGGTGCAGGATCTCCCCGTCCAGCAGCCAGGTGACCGTCTGCAGCCCGGTGTGCGGGTGCGGCGGGACCTCCATGCCCGGCCGCTCGGCGACGTCGTCCGGCCCGAAGTGGTCGACGAAGCACCACGCTCCGACCATCCGCCGCTGCCGCTGCGGCAGCAGGCGACGGACCGTGGTGTAGCGGCCCAGCGGGACGTCGTGGCCGGGCAGCAGCACACTGCCGGGATCCACCGTGGCCACGCCCGGAGGTCGGGTCTGCGCCGGCATCGATTCGGTACGTTCCACCGCCCCGACTGTACGCGCACGCCCCCCGGCGCGGGCCTGGACCTCGAGGCGCACCCGGCCGCCATCCGCCGCGGCCGCCTCGACGACTACGTACGGCACGTGCCGCACGCGGTCGCGGTCTCCGGTCGTACCGTCCGGGAGGTGCCGTGCGACCTGGCCCTGCCGTGCGCCACCCAGAACGAGATCGGCGGCGCGGAGGCCGCGGCGCTGGTCGCCGGCGGGTGCGTCGCGGTGGTGGAGGGGGCGAACATGCCGACCACGCCGGAGGCGGTGCGCATCCTCGGCCGGGCCGGGGTGCGGTTCGCGCCCGGCAAGGCGGCCAACGCCGGCGGAGTGGCGGTGAGCGCCCTGGAGATGCAGCAGAACGCCAGCCGGGACTCGTGGACGTTCGCCCGGTCGGACAGCGGCTGCGGGAGACCATACGGGACATCCACGCCCGCTGCTGGGCCACCGCCGAGGAGTACGGGCTGCCCGGCGACTACGTGGCCGGCGCGAACATCAACGGCTTCCGCCGGGTGGCGGAGACGATGCTGGCACACGGCGTGGTCTGACCGAGCGGTCAGGCAGCCATTGACGTCGGTGGAACGACGGGCCTAGGTTCAGGGCACTACCGGCCGGTAGGCACCCGCCCCGCCGCCACCGTCCCGGGCGGCACCGTCCGAGGGGGAGCAACGATGCCGCCCGCACCCGCCCGTCTCGCCTGCCGCCTGCTGGCCGCCGGCGTCGCCCTGATCCTCGCGGCCGGGGTCGTCGGCGCCGCGCCGGCCACCGCCGCCGACCGCCACTCCGACGGCAGCCAGCCGCTGCCCGGCTACACGATCAGCAACCCGCCGCTGGAGCCGCTGGTGGTGGGCGGCGAGCCGACCACCGTCCGGCGGGGGGTGCACCGGCACGCCGGCTACATCATCGAGGTGCCCGCGCGCTGGAACGGCGACCTGGTGCTGTGGGCGCACGGCTACCGCGGCCAGCAGAACGTGCTCTCCCCCGAGCCGCCCGGCTTCGGCCTGCGGCAACGCCTGCTCGAGCAGGGGTACGCCTGGGCGTCCTCGTCGTACGACCGCAACGGTTTCGACATCCGCTCCGGAGTGCTCGGCACCAAGGACCTGGCCACCCACTTCGGCCGGCTGGTGAAGCGTCCGCACCGGACCTACCTGGCCGGGGTGTCGATGGGCGGCTACGTCATCGCCCGCTCGCTGGAGCAGTACCCGGGCTTCTACGACGGGGCGCTGCCGATGTGCGGGGTGCTCGGCGACCAGACGCTGCTCGACTTCTTCCTCGACTACAACCTGGTCGCCCAGGCCCTCGCGGGGGTGCGCGCGTACCCGACCCCGGCCGACTACCTGACCAACGCGGTGCCCCGGATCCAGCTGACGCTCGGCCTGGCCGGGCTCACCCCGACCGGCCCGGACACCACCAACGAGCTCGGCAAGCAGCTACGGGCCATCACGGTCAACCGCTCCGGCGGCCCGCGGCCGGGCGCCGATGCGTCGTTCGCGGTCTGGAAGGACTTCCTCTTCGCCATCAGCACCACCAGCGGCGGCGACTCCCCCGCCCAGCGGCCCGGGCAGCTCGCCACCAACCTGTTCACCCGCTACACGCCGAACTCGCCGGTGGACGTGAACGCCGCGGTGCAGCGCGTCGCGCCGGAGAACCTGCGGCAGCGGCTCTCCCCGACCCTCACCGAGGTGCCGCGGATCACCGGCCGCCCCACCGCGCCGGTGGTCAGCCTGCACGACCTCGGCGACCTGTTCGTGCCCTTCTCGATGGAGCAGGCGTACGCGCGGGACGTGGCGAAGCACGGCCGCGGCAGGCTGGTCGTGCAGCGCGCCATCCGGGCCGCGCAGCACTGCGAGTTCACCCCGGCCGAGGCCGGCGCCGCCTGGGACGACCTGGTGTCCTGGGTACGCCACGGCAAGCGGCCCGCCGGCGACAACGTGACCGATCCGGCGGTGGTCGCCGCGGCCGACTACGGCTGCCGGTTCAGCGACCGGGCCGCGTACGCCGCCGGCGTCGGCACCCGTCGCCTCTACCCGGCCTGCTGACCGGTCCGGTCAGTGCGGCGTCCGAAGCCCCGCCTCGAGCGCGCCCCGCATCCCCAGGTAGCCGAGGATCCGCTGGTGGATCCGGGCGTAGTGGGTCCGCTGCCAGGCGGGCAGGCGCGGATCCGCCATGCCCGCGGCCAGGTCGACCACCCGGGCCGCGGGCCGGTACTCCATCCAGGTCGGCAGCACGGTCACGTCGGTCACCGTCCACCGGCCGCCGGAGGTGCGGCGGAAGGTGAACTCGGGCACCACCGCGTCCTGCGTGTTCTCCGGCGAGCCGTCGCCGAACCGGGTCGTCAGGTTGCCCATCCCGTACGCGACCCACTTCGTACCGATCTTCTCGAAGGGCTGCACCACGTGCGCGTGGTGGCCGATGATCAGGTCGATCGCGGCCGAGGCCAGCAGCTCCCGGGCGAGGTCGAGCTGGTCGCCGTTCGGCTCGTTCTGGTACTCGGTGCCCCAGTGCATGGACAGGATGACGATCTCGGCACCGGCAGCGCGGGCCCGCCGGGCCTCGTCGAGGATCGCGTCCGGGTCTATCCGGTTGGCCGCCCACGGCCGGCCCGCCGGCAACTCGATGTCGTTGAAACTCAGGGTGTACGACAGCTGACCGACCTTCACCCCGGCCACGTCGAGGACGAGCGGTCGGGTGGCCTCCGCGGCGCTGCGGGCCGTGCCCGTGTGCCGGATACCGACCCGGTCCAGGTTGTCCAGCGTACGGGCGATGCCCGCCACCCCGGTGTCCAGCGAGTGGTTCGAGGCGGTGGAGCAGGTGTCGAAGCCCGCCCAGGCGGCGGCGTCGGCCAACTGCGGCGGCACGCTGAAGGCCGGCCAGCCGGTGAACGGCCCCTCCGGCTCCGCCAGCGGGGTCTCCAGGTGGCAGATGGCGAGGTCGGCGGCGCTGACCCGGGGGCGGACCGCCGCGAGCACCTGGGTGAAGTCGTGGCCGTCCCGCCCGCTGCGCCGCGCGTCGGCGGCGGCCTGGGCGGTGAGCGGCGGATGGACCAGCAGGTCACCGGCGGCCACCACGGTGAGCTCGCTCCGCGGCGTGGGGGCGGCGCTCGCGGTCGCCGGCCCGCTGCTCCCCGGCGCCAGCTGGTCGGCCTCCCGCTCGGGCGCGTCGCAGCCGACGACGAGCAGGGCAGCGAGCACAATGATCCTGACCTTTGCCTTCATGGTGGACATATTGCTGTCGGGGCGCGGCTCGGGCCGGGCAAACGCCAAAGGCTCCCTCCCCGGAGTGGGGAGGGAGCCTTTGACAGTCGTTCACGTTGTCCGCGGTGCGGTTGTCAGCTGTTCCAGTACTTGGCGACCAGGTCGGCGGCCTGCTGCTCCCACTGGGCGTAGTGGAACGGGTAGGCCGAGACCTGCACGGTCTGGGCGGCCTTGGTCAGCGGCATGTCCTGCCACCCGTCGACCTGCTTGAGACCCTTCAGGAACGCCTTGGTCGAGTACTC